>JANLYV010000505.1:0-7267 GCA_031365825.1 Rubrivivax sp.
ACGTGAACTTGAAATCCGCAACAAAACCGGTGCGAACATCATCGGTTTTAAAACTGCCAGCGGAGATTACATCATCAATCCTCCGCCTGACACCGTGATGATGAGCCAGCGCCTGCTGCACCGCCGCTGCGACACGGCCGAGCCCGGCATCAGCTCGTCGAGCCCGCTGCAGACGCGCTACGTGCCAGTGGGTTTCATGTTCTACGAGGGCCTGGCGCGGCTTGTGCGTGCTGATGTGACGATCCCGCAGATGCGTGCCGGTGACCCCGCCCGAGCCGCGCTCGAGGGCTATCCGGGACTGCTGGCGTTCGAGCTCATCGGCCGCCAGTCGTACAAGAACCGCGACGAGCCTGACCGGCGTGCGGCGCGCGCGCAGATGCTCGATGCGCTGGTGGCCGGCCGCACACGCCTGGGCTTGCACTTGCGGGTCGGCGCCGCGCAGCGCCAGGCACTCGTCGCCGACGCCAGCGGTGACCTCATCGACGCGCTGCTGTGCCTCATGCAAGCCGCCTGGGCGTCACGTCAGCCGGGGTTTGGGTTGCCGCCGAATGTCGACCCTGTGGAAGGCTGGATCGTCAGCGCCGGGCACGTTGCCGTCAGCTGATGGACTCAGCGCGGCAGCCGCTGCGCCGCGCGCCGCACTTCGTAAGCTTTGGCGCCGGTGTAGGCCAGCGCATGCAGCCGGTCGTCAAGGCCATGCTTGCGGCAATGGGCCAGCATGTCGCCGAGGATGTGGTCGGCTTCCACCGGCCCGCCGCGTTCGATGTCGCGTGCCAACGAAGCTTCGTAGTTCGACGCCGGGTTCGAAAACATCGCGCGGCAGTTGGCGATGAAGGCCTCATCGGGCGCATGCCCTTCGCGCCGCGCGATCTCGAGATTGATACCGAGCATCTGCATGAAGAGCGCGGGGCCGTCGGGTGTGCGCAGGATCTCGCCGACGTTGGCGCGCAGCAGTGAGCTCATGGCGGCGATGGTGTGCAGGTGCACGAGCTTGAGCCAGAGTTCGCGCTGGATGTCGGTGGCGAGCAGCGCCTGCACATCGGTCTTGTCCAGCAGTGCCTTGAGCATGGTGGTGCGCGCAGAAGGCTGCCCGTTCTGTTCGCCGAAGTTCAAGTAGCAGAAGTCGTTGAGGTGCCGGATCACGCCCTCGGCGGTCAGCGTCACGGCGATCTTGGCCACGCCGCCGAGCACGCGCGCTGCGCCGTAGCGCTGGTTCAGCGTGGCCAGATGTGCCACGCCGTTGAGCAGCGGCAGGATGGCAGCATGGCCGGCCATCGCCGGTGCCAGCGACGCCAACGCGTCGTCCAGGTCGTAGGCCTTGCAGGTCAGCAGCACAAGGTCGAAGTTCGCGTCGAGTTGATCGCGGTGCAGCGCCTTCACCGGCAGCACGGCGTCGCCCTTGATGCTCTGGATGACCAGGCCGTTCGCCGCCAATTGCGCTTGCCGTGCTGGCCGCACGAGGAAGCTGACATCGGCGCCGGCCTGCACCAGGCGGCCGCCGACATAACCACCGATACCGCCCGCGCCGAGGATGAGGATCTTCATGTCGTGCCTGCTTGGTGTCCCTGCTTGGTCTGACTGCCTGGTACGACTATTTCATGCGCACAAAGCGCAACTCAAGAATGTCGTTGGGCCACTGCACCGCGGCCACTTTCTTCGCCGCTACCCAGTTCAGCGTGCGCCGGTACAGCGGCACGTAAGGCAGCTCGTCGTTCACCAAACGCAGCACGGTGGTGACCATCGCGCGGCGGCGTACCAGGTCGGGCTCGGTGCGGATGTTGTCGATCAACACATCGAGCTTGGCGTTGCTGTAGCGGCCGGCGTTGAAGGTGCCCAAGCCCGCGCGGTCATAGGTGCGCAGCAGGGCGTTGAGCGAGTTCCAGGCGTCAGGCGTGGGCGTCCAGCCGTATTCGACGAAGCTGGCCGAGCCCTGGCTCAGCTTGGGGAAGAACTGGTTGCTGGCGCTGGAGCGCAGCGTGGTGCGTATGCCCACCTGCGTCAGCATCGCACTCGCCGCCTGGCAGACGTTCTCGCGCCAGGCGACGTTGACGCAGTCCAGCGTCACGGCAAAACCGTTGGGGTAACCGGCTTCGGCTAACAACGATCTTGCACGGGACGGGTCGAAGGGCAGGCGCTTGTCCAGATCGGGCGGCGAGCCGTCGACCAGTGTCGACAGAAACGCGCCGGTGGGCACGGCCTGCCCGCGCAATACCTTGTCGATGATCAGCGGCACGTTGATGGCGTGGTACACCGCGCGGCGCACGCGCACGTCCTTGAATGGGTTGCGGCCTTTCACATCGCTGTCTTGCAGCTCATCACGCGCCTGGTCGAAAGCGAAGTACTGCTGGCCCATGTCGGCCATTTGCAAGAGGTTCAGCCGGGCATCGGCCTTGACTCTCGCGATGTCCTGGTAGGGCGGGTCGAGCACCATGTCGACCTCGCCCGTGGCCAGCGCCGCCAGCCGCGTCGCGTCGGACTTGATCGTCACCCAGCTCACCGTCACCACATTGCCATGGCGCTTGTCGGAAGCACCCCACCAGGTGGTGTGGCGCTTGAGCACGGTGCGCACGTCGGGCTCGTAGCGTTCGAGCTTGAAAGGGCCGGTGCCGTTGGCGTTGCGGATACCGAAGGTTTCTTGTTTGGCGTTGAAGTCCTGGGCGCGCACCAGGCTGTGCTTCTCGCACCAGGCGCGGCTCATGATGGCGACGAACACCAGCTTCTCGGGCAGCACCGCGTCGGGCGCATCGAGCTCGAAGTCGACCGTCAGCGCATCCACGCGCTTCACCGCTTTCAGGCCCTTCAACTGAAACGAGCGTTGCGACGGCGGCGCCATTGCGCGCTCGATCGAGAACACCACGTCGTCGGCCGTCATCGGCGTGCCGTCGTGGAACACCACGCCGGGGCGCAGCTTGAAGCGCCAGTTCAGCGGCGAGGTCATGGCCCAGGACGTGGCCAGCGCCGGCTCGAGCTTGAAATGTTCGTCGCGGCCCAACAGCGACTCATAGATCTGGTGCACCACACGCGAGTGGTACAGCAGCGCCACGGCTTGCGGGTCCATGGTCTGCGGGTCGAAGGCGGTGGCGACGCGCAGGTGGGGTGCGCCCGGTGCCGGCGACGCGGGGGCCTGGGCAAGGGCTTGGCACGGCGGTATGAGGCACAGCGCGAGCCAGGCGAGACGGCGAACAAGTTGGGTCAGCATGGGGCGATGCCAAGTGAGGACGCTGCCTCGGCAAGGCGCCTGTCGCGCGTCCAGAGCGCGGCGCGCGCGACCAAAGCTGAGGCGAGCAGGTGCATGTCGACAAAACCGATGCCCCTGCCTGCCAACGCATGCCGCTCGATGAAGCCGAGCACCTCGGCGTGCCCCAGCAAGGGTGCGGTGGGCAGGCCGTTCAGCAAAGTCAATGTCTCGCCGCGCCGTGGGAAGAGGCCGCAGGCGATCTCGCCGATGACAAAGGGGTGGGCCAGCACGGCGCCGTCTTCGAGCAGGTGCGCCATGGCCGCATCGTGGCGCCGAAGGTGTTCAGACCAGACGGATGTGTCGACCAGCAGCATCGGCTTATTTGGCGCGGCGCGCAGGCGAAGCCACCGGCGCTGAGCGACGGCGTGGCGGCAGCCGCAGGTCCGGCGCGCTGCCTCCCAGCGCCGCCAGCCGCCGGGCCGCTTCGCGTTGCACGATCAACTTCAAGCCCTCGTGCAGCAGCACCGAACGCTCGCTGATGCCCATGGCTTCGCTGGCTTTGGCCAGCAGTTCGTCGTCCAGTGTGACGGTCGTACGCATGCGGTGCTCCGTTGACTCATGCCCTTGAAGGACTTCCAGTTTACACAAGCATCTGCATCAATTGATGCGGACATGCGTGCGTCCCGCCATGCCGGGCCGGCCGCCACGGCCGCCACAATGCAGGCCATGTTCAGCTTCTTCGAAAACCTGGTGCGCCCCACGGCGCGCCCCGGCACGGCGCCGCCGCAGAGCCTGCTCGGCTTCTACTGGCACTACGTGCGGCAGACCAGGGGCCTCTTCGCCACGCTCTTCGTTACCGGCCTCTTGGTGGCCTTGATCGACACGCTGATCCCCACCTTCATCGGCCGCCTCGTGCGGCTGATGCAGTCCAGCGACCGCGCGGCCGCACTCGCCGAGCAGACGCCGGCGCTCGTGGCGATGGCGCTGGCCGTGCTCATCGGCCGCCCGCTGACGCTGATGATGGACAGCCTGATGCGCAACAACGCCGTGCTGCCCGGCGTCACCAGCCTGATCCGCTGGCAGAGCCACTGGCACGTGGTGCGCCAGAGCTGGCCCTTCTTCCAGAACGACTTCGCCGGGCGCATCGCCAACCGCGTGATGCAGACCAGCAATGCGGTGCGCGAATCGGTGGTGTCGAGCATCCGCGCGGTCTGGTACATCGTCGTCTACGGCTTGTCGGCGCTGGTGTTGATGAGCCTTTCCGACTGGCGCCTGGCGCTGCCCACGGTGGCCTGGTTCGGCAGCTACGTCTTCTTCCTGCGCCGCTTCGTGCCGCAGATGCGAGACCGCGCCAAGGCCAGCAGCGAACTGCGTTCGATGGTCATGGGGCGCGTGGTCGACAGCTACACCAACATCGTCACCGTCAAGCTTTTCGCTCGTGCCCGCGACGAAGACGCGCATGTGCGCGAGGTCATCGACGAGCACACGCTGGCCATTGGCGCGCACATGCGCCTGACGACCCGCTTCATGGCTACTCTGTCGGTGCTGAATGCAGCCCTGATCGTCGCCACCGCGGCCATCGGCGTGTGGTTGTGGGGGCGCGGTGACATCGACGCCGGCACGGTGGCCACGGCGCTGCCGCTGGCCTGGGCCATCGCCAACGTCGCCGGCTGGGTCAGCTGGGAAGTCACCGGCATCTTCGAGAACATCGGCGTGGTGCAGGAGGGCATGGAAACCATCGCCGTGCCGCACGCACAAAGCGATGCCGGCGATGCGCGTGAGTTGGATGTCAGCCGCGGCGAGATCCGCTTCGAGAACGTGACCTTCACCTACGGCCGCAGCGACGGCAAGCGCGTGCTCGACGGCATGAACCTGGTGGTGCGGCCGGGCGAGCGCGTGGGCGTGGTCGGCCGCTCGGGCGCGGGCAAGAGCACGCTGGTGAATCTGCTGCTGCGTTTTCACGAGCTCGAAGAAGGGGCGATACGTATCGACGGCCAGGACATTCGCGGCGTCACGCAAGAGAGTCTGCGCGGCGCCATCGGCATGGTGACGCAGGACACCTCGCTGCTGCATCGATCGATCGCCGCCAACATCGCCTATGGCCGCCCCGGCGCCACCGCCGACATGATCGAAGCCGCGGCGCAGCGCGCGCAGGCGCACGAGTTCATCCTGGCGCTGCAGGACTGGAAAGGTCGCAACGGCTATGAGGCGCATGTGGGCGAGCGCGGTGTGAAGTTGAGCGGCGGCCAGCGCCAGCGCGTGGCCATTGCGCGCGTGGTCCTGAAAGACGCGCCCATCCTCGTGCTGGATGAAGCCACCTCGGCGCTGGACAGCGAGGTCGAGCTCGCCATCCAGGCGCAGCTGCAGGGCCTGATGCAGGGCAAGACGGTCATCGCCATCGCGCACCGCCTCTCGACCATCGCACGCATGGACCGCCTCATCGTGCTCGAACAAGGCCGCATCGTCGAACAGGGCACGCATGCCGAATTGCTGGCGCTGGAAGGGCATTACGCCAAGCTGTGGTCGCACCAGAGCGGCGGCTTCCTGGCCGAAGTGCCAGACGACGCACCGATGCTGGAGGACGGGCCGCTCGATGAGATGCGCTCGAGCGAGCGCGTCGAACCCGACACCGACGCCGAGCCACCTCCGATGTCGCGTTAGCCTCGGCGCCATTGCTGGCGCGTGTGCCGACCATCCGGCGCGCAATTGCCGGCGCGGCATCGGGATGGTCAACAATACGCGCCGCTGCGGGTGTCGCAGCCTGCCTCCCAAGACCCACCGTTTGACCATGACCGGTACCGATTGCATCCTCGAAACGCATGAGCTCACGAAAGAGTTCAAAGGTTTCGTGGCTGTGTCCAAGGTCAATCTCAGTGTGCGCCGCGGCAGCATCCACGCGCTGATAGGGCCGAACGGCGCCGGCAAGACCACCTGCTTCAATTTGCTGACCAAGTTCTTGACGCCCACCAGCGGAACGATCGTCTTCGACGGCACCGACATCACCGCCGAGCGGCCGGCGGGCATTGCGCGGCGTGGCGTCATCCGCTCGTTCCAGATCTCGGCCGTGTTCCCGCACCTGAGCGTGCTCGAAAACGTGCGTGTGGCCTTGCAGCGCAAGCTCGGCACCTCGTTCCACTTCTGGCGGCCCGAAAGCAGCCTGCACACGCTGGACGCGCAGGCCACCGAGCTGCTGCGCCAGGTGGACCTGGAGCGCTACGCGACGCTGCCGGCCGTGTCCTTGAGCTATGGCCGCAAGCGTGCGCTGGAAATCGCCACGACGCTGGCGATGGACCCCAAGCTGATGCTGCTGGACGAACCCACGCAAGGCATGGGGCTGGAAGACGTCGACCGCATCCGCCAGCTGATCAAGAAGGTCGCGGCCAGCCGCACGGTGCTGATGGTCGAACACAACATGAGCGTGGTGGCCAGCATCGCCGACACCATCACCGTGCTGCAGCGTGGCGCCACGCAGGCCGAAGGGCCCTACGCCGAGGTCTCGAAGAACCCGGCGGTGATCGAGGCCTACATGGGCAGCGCCAACGTCGAGATGAAGGGGGCGCATTGAGATGAGTGCCCCCTACCTGGAGATCAAGAACCTGCATGGCTGGTACGGCGAATCGCACGTGCTTCACGGCGTGAACTTCCACGTCAACGAAGGCGAAGTGGTGACGCTGCTGGGCCGCAACGGCGCCGGGCGCACCAGCACCATGCGCGCCATCATGGGCTTGATCGGCAGCCGCAAAGGCAGCATCAAGGTCCACGGTGTCGAAACCATTGCCATGCCCACGCACCGCATCGCGCGCCTGGGCATCGGCTACTGCCCCGAAGAGCGCGGCATCTTCAGCAGCCTGTCGGCCGAAGAAAACCTGATGCTGCCCCCGGTGCTGGCCCCCGGCGGCATGCCGGTCGAGCAGATCTACGCCATGTTCCCGCAGCTGCGCGAACGCGCCCAGAGCCAAGGCACGCGGCTGTCGGGCGGCGAACAGCAGATGCTGGCGGTGGCGCGCATCCTGCGCACCGGCGCGCGGCTGCTGCTGCTGGACGAGATCTCCGAAGGCCTGGCACCGGTGATCGTCCAGAAGCTGGCCG
>JANLYV010000510.1:0-7685 GCA_031365825.1 Rubrivivax sp.
CATCCGCATCGAGGTCGACGCACCGGCCTCGTGCCCGCCGGTGCTGGCCGATGCGGTGCAGCTCGAATCGGCGCTGCTCAATATCGCCATCAACGCGCGCGATGCCATGCCCGACGGCGGCACGCTGCGTTTTCGGGCCGAGCCGTGCGCCGAGTTGCCGCGCGAGATTCGCAATGAACCCGACGCACCCAGCGCGCCGGACGACGGCTTCGTGGCCATCTCGATCGCCGACACCGGCGGCGGCATGCCCGACGAGGTGCGGGAGCGCGCCTTCGAGCCTTTCTTCACGACCAAGGAAGCCGGTCGCGGCACGGGGCTGGGCTTGAGCACGGTGTACGGATTCGTCAAGCAATCCAAGGGCGCGATCGCCATCGACAGTGTGCGCGGAGCCGGCACCACACTCACGCTCTATATCCCCCGGCCTCAAACCGCCGACGTTCCGGCCATCGACGACGCCAGCGCGAGCCAGGTCGTGCCTAAGGGTCTGAACGTGTTGCTGGTCGAAGACGAGTCCGAAGTGCGCGCCGTCGTACGCACCTTTCTCGACATGCTGGGCTGCACGGTCACCGCTGCGTCGAGCGGCGAGCAGGCCCTGCTCGCCCTCGGGCAGGATGCGCGTTTCGACTTGCTGCTCACCGACATCGCACTCGGCGCGGGCATGCGCGGCACCCAACTCGCGGCGCTGGCGCAAAAGAGACTCCCGAAGATGGCGGTGCTGCTGATGTCGGGCTTCTCGACGGAACTGCTCGAAGCCGACCGTGACTCGCCGCCGACCTGGGAACTCTTGCGCAAGCCCTATTCCCGCGACGAACTCGCGCGCGCCATCGCCCTTGTCCTAGGGTCGCGTTAGCCGACGGGTCGGGGCTCGTTACTGCAGCGTCGGTGAAGGTGCCAGGCAGCGCTGCACGAACGCCGAGAGGGCGTTCACATCCGGGATGCTGACGTCGCGGCGGCCCTTCTCGGTAAAGGCGATCACCTTGTCGCGAGCCAGCTTCGACAGCGACCGGCTCACGGTCTCTAACGTCATACCCAGGTAGTTGCCGATCTCGGCGCGCGTCATGCGCAGCGTGAACTGGTCGGTGCGCAGGCCACGATGGGCGAGAGACTCGGCCCAGTAGCGCAGGAAGTCGGCCACGCGCGCATCGGCGGGCAAGGTGCACACCGACATCAGCGAGTCGCGGTCGTGGGCAATCTCACGACTCATCGCTTCGTGCAATACCGTCAGCAACGAAGCCCGGTCGGCACAGGCGGCCATCAGCGTGGCGTACGGAATGGCCCAGACTTCGCCGGTGTCCATCGCGATCGCGTCGCCGGAGTACTGGCCGCGGCCGATGCCATCAAAGCCGAGCCAGTCGCCGCGGAACTTGAAGCCGACGACCTGCTCTCGTCCATCGGGCGACTGGTTGACGATCTTGACGAACCCCGAGTTCAGGATGTAGAGGCATCCGAAGCGCTCACCAACCCGATAGACCACGTCGCCGGCATGCACCACGCGTCGCTGTGACACAAGCGTGTCGTTCAGCATCTCGAGCGTTTCGGCGATGTGCTGGGGGCTGCCGGCACCCGACGCGGGGACGGCGCCGACGCGGGCAGCCGGGGCGACTGGGGCGCGGGTGAACTTCGACGCAGAGCTGGAATAGACAGGCAAAGCGGTGGTCGAGGTGGTGGTGTTCAGCATCTTGGTCTCCTGTGGGTTCGGTTCGCGTTGGCGCAGGAGTGAATGTTGGGAAGTGACGAACAACGCCGTGCCAACGGCGCGTGTCGCCCGGTGACGTTGCGTGAACGGTTTGTGTCCGGCCGGTATCAGCGCAGGGCGACACGCCCCGAGTTGACCCAGGTCAA
This sequence comes from Rubrivivax sp., assembly GCA_031365825.1. Lineage (GTDB taxonomy): Bacteria > Pseudomonadota > Gammaproteobacteria > Burkholderiales > Burkholderiaceae_C > Rubrivivax. The sequence goes on from JANLYV010000510.1 coordinate 1,843, forward strand.
CGCGCCGGCGGATCGCGTACCTAGACTTCGCTCACCGTGCATGCGTCGACGCATGCCGCACGACCCTTCACATGCACCCCACCCTGAGCCACCACGGCGTACTGGCCTTCGATCCGATCGCGCCACGCGATGTGGCGTTTGTGCTGGGCAACGCCCGCGCACTGCAACTCGCGGCACAAGCCGGCGACATGCGAACATCGCTGCGGGGGCGAAAGTTCGGATTGATGTGCGAAGCTGACAACGACCATCACGAGGACAGCGACAGCGATGCGGCACTGTTCCGCCGCGCCGCCGTGGAGTTGGGTGCGCATGTCGCGCACATTCGGCCGAGCCTGACCGAGTTGAGCACGCCGCAGGAGGTGCGGCACACCGCGCGCATGCTGGGCCGGCTGTACGACGCCGTGGAGTGTCAGGGCATGGCACCCGATCTCGTGCACCAAATGGGCGTTGACGCCGGCGTGCCGGTCTACGACGGCATCGCATCGCGGCGCCACCCGACAGCCAAGCTCGACAGCCTGCTCGGCGGTGACGGCTCGCCGCTGGACAAGCGCCGCTTTGTGCTGCAGGCCGTGCTGCTGAGCACGGTCGCCTGAGCGCAGCGGCCATCACCCGTGCCCACCATGGAATTCAAGGATTACTACAAGGTGCTCGGCGTCGAGCGCACAGCCAGCGACGACGAAATCAAAAAGGCCTTTCGTCGTCTCGCACGCAAGCACCACCCCGACATCAACAAGGCGCCCGATGCCCAAGCGCGCATGCAGGAACTCAACGAGGCCAACGAGGTGCTGCGCGACAAGGAAAAACGCGCCGCCTACGACAGCGTGGGCCAGGGTGCGCAAGGCGGCCAGGCGTTCCAGCCGCCACCGGGCTGGGACAGCGGCTTCGAGTTCAGCGGCAGGCCCGACGAGTTCGGTGACGCGGCCGAGCACAGCGCCTTCTTCGAAGCCCTGTTCGGTGCCGCACGCCGCGGCGCAGCGCGCGGTCGGCCAGGCCACGCCGCTGATGAAGTCCGCGCCAGTCGCGGGCAGGATCACCACGCCAAGATCGTCGTGCCGCTGGAGGACAGCTTCCAAGGCGCGACCCGCCAGCTCACGCTGCACAGTCCCGCCATGGACGCCGCAGGAAGTATGGCGCTGCACGAGCGGACGCTGCAGGTCAGCATCCCCAAAGGCATACGCGCCGGGCAGCAGATCCGCCTGGCGGGCCAGGGCTCACCGGGCTTCGCTGAGGGGCCGCGCGGCGACCTGTACCTGGAGGTCGAGTTCGCGCCGCACGCGCGCTGGCGGGTCGATGGCCGCGACTTGTACTTCACGCTGCGGGTCGCACCGTGGGAAGCCGCGCTGGGCGCTACCGTGAACGTAGCGACGCCCGACGGCCCCGTCGAGATGAACGTGCCTGCCGGCTCGCAGACCGGCCGCAAACTGCGCCTGCGCGGGCGCGGCATCCCTGGCAGCACTCCAGGCGATTTCTACGTGATGCTGGAGCTGGTGCTGCCGCCAGCGAGCGACGACAAGGCACGCGCCGCCTACCGTCAGATGGCTCTTGACCTGGCCTTCGACCCGCGTGCCGCCGTGGGAGCCGACACATGAATCGCCGGGCCGTTCCCAAGGTGAATACCGCAGTGCGCGGCACGGAGCTTGCCTGATGAACACATCCTCGATCGCCATCGGCGTGTGCTTGGCCGACGACCACGCGCTCGAACTCGAGGCCTTCGCCGCGGCCTGCGGCATTGAGGCGGCGTTTGTGCGCCTGCTGGTCGACGAAGGACTGGTCCGGCCCGTCGTTCTACAACCCGCATGGCGCTTTGGCGGCGAAGAGCTCGGGCGCGTGCGGCGCATCTGCCGCCTGCAGCGTGACTTCGAGGCCAATCTGCAAAGCGTGGCCGTGATGCTCGACTTGATCGACGAGATCGAGCAACTTCGCGCGCAGCTGCAGCGCGCCGGCATCGCCGCGTCCTGAGCCGTGTCGAAGTCCGTATCAAGTCTGTAGCGAACCGCGCAACACGCGGTGGCGCTCGCAGTGTCCGGCAGCAAAGGCTTGTTCCAGCGCCGCCAGCAGCGCTTCGGCGCGTGCGCTGTTGTCTTCGCCGAGGTTGCAGACGTAGACGTCCAGCGTCACCGCACCGAGTTCGGGCCAGGTGTGCACGGCGACGTGCGATTCCGCCAGCAGCACCACGCCGGTGACGCCGCCGGGCGCGGGAAAACGGTGGAAGAGTTCGCCCACCGGGTGCAGCCCCACCACCTGTACGGCCGCCAGGCATAGCTGGCGCAGTGCGGCGGTGTCCACCAGTGCGGCCTGGCCGGCGGGGCAATGGTGCAGGTCGGCGATGAGGTGCAGTCCGTGCATGGCGCTCGATGATACGAATGGCCTCGCGAGGCCACCCCTAGAATTCGCGCTCGCCCCGGACCCCATTCCGCCCACTCATCTCCAGCGCACGCATGCCAGCCCCCACCCAAGACACTTCCCTGATGGCCAACGCCATCCGCGCGCTGGCCATGGACGCCGTGCAGCAGGCCAACTCCGGCCACCCCGGCGCGCCGATGGGCATGGCCGAAATGGCCGTGGCGTTGTGGGGCCGCCACCTGCGCCACAACCCGGCCAACCCGGGCTGGACCGAGCGCGACCGTTTCGTGCTGTCCAACGGCCATGCCTCGATGCTGCTGTACGCGCTCTTGCACCTCAGCGGCTACGCGCTGCCGATGAGCGAGCTGCGCAACTTTCGCCAGCTGCACAGCAAGACGCCGGGCCACCCTGAAGTCGACGTCACGCCGGGTGTGGAAACCACCACCGGCCCGCTCGGCCAGGGCATCGCCAACGCCGTGGGCATGGCGCTGGCCGAGAAGCTGCTGGCGAAGGAATTCAACCGGCCCGGGCATGCGGTGATCGACCATCGCACCTATGTGTTTCTCGGCGACGGCTGCCTGATGGAAGGCATCAGCCATGAAGCCTGCGCACTCGCCGGCGCGTGGAAGCTGGCCAAGCTTACGGCGCTGTACGACGACAACGGCATCAGCATCGACGGCCGCGTCACGCCCTGGTACGTGGACGACGCCGGCGCGCGTTTTCGCAGCTACGGCTGGAACGTCATCGGCCCCATCGACGGCCAGGACGTGAACGCCGTGGACGCGGCGCTCAACGCTGCTAACGCGCAAAGTACGCAGCCCACGTTCATCATCTGCACCACCACCATCGGCAAGGGCTCGCCCAACCGCGGCGGCACGGCCAAGGCCCATGGCGAAGCGCTGGGCGCCGAAGAGATCAAGCTCACGCGCGAGGCACTCGGCTGGAAATGCGAGCCCTTCGTCATCCCCGAAGCGGCCTACGCCGCCTGGGACGCCAAGGCCACGGGCGACGCGCAAGAGGCGGCCTGGGCGACACGCTTTGCTGCGTACAAGGCCGCCTTCCCCGAACTCGCGGCCGAGTACGCGCGGCGCATGCAGGGCGAGTTGCCCGAGGCGATGGCGCGTGTGGCGGCCGATGCAGTCATCGCCGCGCACGCCAAGGCCGAAACGGTGGCCACGCGCAAGGCGAGCCAGATCGCGCTCGAAGCGTTGACGCTGGCGCTGCCCGAATTGTTGGGCGGCTCGGCCGACCTCACCGGCTCGAACCTGACCAACACCTCGCACACGCCGGCGCTGCGTTTTGGCGACGACGGCGCGAGCAATGGCGGCCGCCACATCAACTACGGCGTGCGTGAATTCGGCATGGCCGCGGTGATGAACGGCATCGCGCTGCACGGCGGCTTCATCCCTTACGGCGGCACCTTCCTCACCTTCAGCGACTACAGCCGCAATGCCATCCGCATGTGCGCGTTGATGAAGCGGCGCGTGATCCACGTCTTCACGCACGACAGCATCGGCCTGGGCGAAGACGGCCCCACGCACCAGAGCGTCGAACATGCGGCGAGCCTGCGGCTGATTCCCAACCTCGACGTCTGGCGCCCGGCCGACACCGCCGAAACCACCGTTGCCTGGACGCTGGCCATCGCCAACATCACGCGACCCAGCGCCTTGTTGCTGTCGCGGCAAAGCCTGCCCTACCTGCCCAAGGCGCGGCTGGACGACATCGCCAAAGGCGGCTACGTGCTGGCCGAGCCGAGCGAGGTCGGGCTGAAGAAAAAGGCCCAGGCGGTGATCATCGCCACCGGCAGCGAAGTGCATCTGGCATTGCACGCACAAGCAGCGTTAGCAGCCACCGGCCTGGCCGTGCGCGTGGTCAGCATGCCCAGCACGACGGTGTTCGACCGCCAGGCTGCCGATTACAAGCAACAGGTGCTACCGGCGATGCTGCCACGCATCGCCATCGAAGCCGGCGTCACCGACGGCTGGTGGAAGTACGGCTGCGCCGCGGTGGTGGGCATTGACAGCTACGGCGAAAGTGCGCCGGCGCCAGCACTCTTCAAGCACTTCAAGCTCACGGCCGAGAACCTGGTGGCGGTGGTGCGCCGGGTGCTTGGCAAGCGCTGACGCGCATGACGCATGACACTTGCGACCCAACCCAAGGAGATGGACATGAAAAATTTCGCGGCGATCGGCCTGAGCATGGTGTGCAGCCTGGTCAGCGTTGCGGCGCAGGCGCAGGAGCTGAAAGCCTTCAGCGTGCATCCCTTGCGCGTGAACCCGGGCGTGGCGGTGACGCTCACGGCGCGCTTTGACCTCAGCGCCGGCCTGAACTGCGCCGTGCGCGTGCACTTTGGTGATGGCCAGACGCAGGACGTGCAGATCAAGCAGAAAGAGGACGCCACCTACCAGCTCGACCACAGCTACGAGCAGCCCGGTGTGTACACGGTGCGCGTCGAGCCGACGACCGTGCTGCCGAGCATGAAGTGCCTGGGCGATGACCAGCGCGTGGTCATCACGGTGCTGGTGCCTTCGCCCGCGCCCGCTGCCCCCGTCAAGCCGGCCTAGTCTGGCTAGTCAGTCATCTACAGGAGTTAGCAGCATGACCATCAAGGTTGGCATCAACGGCTTCGGCCGCATCGGACGCATGGTGTTCCGCGCCGCCGTGCAGAACTTTCCCGATATCCAGGTCGTCGGCATCAACGACCTGCTCGAACCCGACTACCTGGCCTACATGCTGAAGTACGACAGCGTGCACGGCCGCTTCAAGGGCGACATCGCCGTCGACGGCAGCACGCTCGTGGTCAACGGCAAGCGCATCCGCCTCACGGCCGAGAAAGACCCGGCGGCGCTGAAGTGGGGCGAGATCGGCGCCGACGTGGTGGTCGAAGCCACCGGCCTCTTCCTGACCAAGGAAACCGGGCAGAAGCACCTCGATGCCGGCGCCAAGAAGGTGGTGATGTCGGCGCCTTCGAAAGACGACACGCCGATGTTCGTCTACGGCGTGAACCACACCACCTACGCCGGCCAGGCCATCATCAGCAACGCCAGCTGCACCACCAATTGCCTGGCGCCGGTGGCCAAGGTGCTGAACGACAGCTTCGGCATCAAGCGCGGCTTGATGACCACGGTGCACGCCACCACGGCGACGCAAAAGACCGTCGACGGCCCGAGCAACAAGGACTGGCGCGGCGGCCGCGGCATCCTCGAAAACATCTTCCCCTCGAGCACCGGCGCGGCCAAGGCCGTGGGCGTGGTCATCCCCGAGCTGAACAAGAAGCTCACCGGCATGGCCTTTCGCGTGCCGACCTCGGACGTGTCGGTCATCGACCTCACGGTCGAGCTGGTGAAGGAAGCGAGTTACGCCGACATCTGCAAGGCCATGAAGGCCGCGGCCGACGGGCCGATGAAGGGCGTGCTGGCGTATACCGAAGACAAGGTTGTGGCCAGCGACTTCCGCGGCGAGAGCTGCACCAGCGTCTTCGACGCCGAAGCCGGCATCGC
>JANLYV010000538.1:0-11230 GCA_031365825.1 Rubrivivax sp.
CAGCCTTGCCGCATCACACCCTACCGCCGTGCGCAACGCCGAGCTGGTGGTCTGCGCCGTCACCGCCAGTCAAACGTTAGCTGCCGCGGGAGCCTGCGCGCCCGCGTTAAAACTTGGCAGCTTCTATCTCGACTTGAACTCCGCCTCGCCCGGCGCCAAGATCAGCGCTGCGGCGGCCGTCCACCAGGGCGGCGCGCGTTATGTCGAAGGGGCGGTGATGACCTCGGTCCCGCCCTACCGCACCAAGGTGCCGCTGCTGCTGGGTGGCCCTGATGCCGCCGCGCTGGAGCCGGTGCTGAAGGGTCTGGGTTTCGCGCCGCGCGTGGCCAGCGCCAAGCTCGGCGTGGCCTCGGCCACCAAGATGTGCCGCAGCGTCATGATCAAAGGCCTCGAAGCCATGGTCATCGAAAGTTTCACCACGGCCCGCCACTACGGCGTGGAGGACGCCGTCATTGCTTCGTTGAAAGAAACCTTCCCCGCCATCGACTGGGAAGCGCAAGGCGCCTACTTCTTCCAGCGTGTCATCGAACATGGCCGCCGCCGCGCCGAAGAAGTGCGCGAAGTCGCCGTCACGGTGGGCGAAGCCGGCCTCGAGCCGTGGTCGGCCGCAGGTACCGCGCAGCGTCAGGCCTTCATCGCCGACCTCACTGACGCCGGCGTCTTCGGCACGCGCGGCACGCCTGGCTTCGCCCGCAGCGCCGACTGGCGCGTCGAAGCCGACCGTTTGCTTCAACACACCAAGAGTCGCGATGAGCTTTGAAAAAACCCACGGCTGGCTCGACTGGTACGCCGGCCCGAGCCAACCCGCCTTCAGCGTGCCGCCAGGCAGTGTCGACGCCCATTGCCACGTCTTCGGCCCGGGCGATGAGTTCCCCTTCGCGCCAGAACGCAAGTACACGCCGTGCGACGCCAGCAAGCAGCAGCTCTTTGCGCTGCGCGAGCACCTCGGCTTTGCACGCAACGTGGTCGTGCAGGCCACCTGCCACGGCGCCGACAACCGCGCCATGCTCGACGCCTGCCGCGCCAGCGGCGGCAAGGCACGCGGTGTGGCCACCGTGCGCCGCAGCGTCAGCGACAGCGAACTGCACACCATGCACGACGCCGGCGTGCGCGGCGTGCGCTTCAACTTTGTCAAGCGCCTGGTCGACTTCACACCGAAGGACGAGCTGCTCGAGATCGCCTCGCGCGTCGCCAAGCTCGGCTGGCACGTGGTGATCTATTTCGAGGCGGTCGACCTGCCCGAGCTCTGGGACTTCTTCACCGCGCTGCCCACCACCATCGTCGTCGACCACATGGGCCGGCCCGACGTGAGCAAGCCCGTCGACGGCCCCGAGTTCGAGCTCTTCGTGCGCTTCATGCACGAACACGGCAACGTGTGGAGCAAGGTCAGCTGCCCAGAGCGTTTGTCAGTCAGCGGACCTCGGGCGTTAGCTGGCGAGCGCGCGGCGTATCGTGACGTCGTGCCCTTCGCGCGGCGCATCGTCGAGACCTTCCCGGATCGCGTGTTGTGGGGCACCGACTGGCCGCACCCCAACCTCAAGGACCACATGCCCGACGACGGGCTGCTGGTCGACTTCATCCCGCACATCGCCACCACGGCCGCGCTGCAGCGCAAGCTGCTGGTCGACAACCCGATGCGGCTGTACTGGCCTGAAGAACCACAACCCGGAGACAAATGATGACCCGTGCTTTGACCTTGGCCGCCGCACTCGGTGCGTGCCTGCTCGCGGCCTGCTCGGCGCCCGGCCCTTTGCTCGGCGCTGACGCCAAAGGCGCCTGCGCGGCGCTGGCCGGCACGACGATTTCCGCCGCCACGATCGGCCTGGCGCAGGGCGTCGCCAGTGGCGACGCCCTCATCGACAGCGCCGTGCTCAAGGCGCCCACCGCTTTGACCGTGGCCGAACGCGGCCCAACACCGGCGGCGACCATCAACCCGGCCACGCCTGAGTTTTGTCAGGTGCTCGGCCGCATCGCGCCGCTGGACCCGAAGGCGCCCTTCATCCACTTCCAGGTGAATCTGCCGACGCGCTGGAACGGCCGCTCGGTGCAATACGGCGGCGGTGGTTTCAACGGCGTGCTCATCAACGCGCTGGGCCTGGTGCCGGCGGCATTGTTCGACCAGCCCGCCCCGCTGGCGCAAGGCTTCGTCACCGTCGGCACCGATTCGGGCCATCAGAACAAACCGAACGAGCCGCCGCAGACCTTCGCGCTCAACGACGAAGCGCTGGTGAATTTCGCGCACGCTTCGTACAAAAAGGTGCGCGAAGTTTCGGTCGAACTGATGAAGCGTGCCTATGGCCGCGCCCCGCAGAAGCTGTACTTCGTCGGCAGCAGCGAAGGTGGCCGCGAAGGTTTGACGATGGCGCAGCGGTATCCGGAATCCTTCGACGGCATCTTCAGCCGCGTGCCGGTGATCCACTGGACCGGGCTGCAGCACGCCGGTCTGCGCGATGGCCTGGCCACCATGGGCGAAGGCTGGTTGCGCCCGGCCCAGACCAAGCTCGTGCACGACGCCGTGCTGGCTGCTTGCGACGCTGCCGACGGCCTCGCCGACGGCGTGGTGGCCGACCCCGTGGGCTGCCGCCAACGCTTCGATGTGACGCGGCTGCGCTGCACCGGCGCGCCGCCAGTCTCACCATCAGATGCCTGCCTCACCGAACCGCAGGTACGCGCCGTGCAGGCGCTGCACAGCCCTTACCGCTTCGACTTTGACCTCCGCCACGGCTTGCGCGAATACCCCGGCCGCGGCCCCAGTGGCGAGAACACCACGTCCTACGGCCCCACCGGCGGCTGGAATGCGTGGTGGTTGGGCGGCGCGGCACCTGCCATGCCGCCGGCACCCAACAACGGCATCACCTGGGTCTATGGCGCTGGCGCGATTCAGTACTTCTACGCACGCAACCCCAACTTTGACCTCAACCGCTACCGCCCCGCCGACCACATACCACGCATCCGCGAAGTCTCGGCCCTGATGGACTCGACCGACCCCGACCTGAGCGCCTTCCACGCACGCGGCGGCAAGCTGCTGCTGCTGGAAAACATGGGCGACTACGCGCAGAGCCCGTACGTCGGCATCGGCTACTTCGACGCAGTGAAAAGGCGCATGGGCGCGGCCACGGTCGACAGCTTCTTCCACCTCTACGCCGCACCCGGCGTCGACCATGTCGGCACCGGCGCACCGGCGCTGGTGGACATGCTGGCGGCACTGGGCGACTGGGTCGAGCGCGGCCAGGTGCCCACCGGCCTGACGCTGAGCGAACAAAGCGCCAAGCCGCCCTTCGGCACCATTCGCTCACGGCCGCTGTGCCGCTGGCCGCAGCTGCCGCGCTACCAGGGCGGCGATGTCAACCTCGCCGCCAGCTTCCGCTGTTTGCCCTAACTTCCAAAAAGAGCGTACACGATGGCCCTGGACAAACCCTATCAGGACGTGCCCGGCACGACGGTGTTCGACGCCGAACAGTCGCGCCGCGGCTACCACCTCAACCAGTTCTGCATGTCGCTGATGAAAGCACAGAACCGCAAGCGCTTTCTCGCCGACCAGCGCGCCTACCTCGATGAATGGCCGATGAGCGAAGAGCAGAAACAGGCGGCCCTGGCGCTGGACCTGAACCGCTGCATTGCGCTCGGCGGCAACATCTATTTCCTGGCCAAGCTCGGCGCCACGCATGGCAAGAGCTTCCAGCAGATGGCCGGCAGCATGACGGGCATGAGCGAAGACGCCTACCGCCAGATGATGATCAGCGGCGGCCGCTCGGTGCAAGGCAACCGCAGCATTCACGAACAAAGCGGGGAGAAGGCCTGATGGCACGCATCACGTCGACGGTCTTCACCTCGCACGTGCCGGCCATAGGCGCGGCGATGGACCTGGGCAAGACGCACGAGCCCTACTGGCAACCGCTGTTCAAGGGCTACGAGTTCAGCAAGCAGTGGCTGCGCGAGAACAAGCCTGACGTGGTGTTCCTGGTCTTCAACGACCACGCCACGGCCTTCAGCCTGGACATGATTCCGACCTTTGCCATCGGCACGGCGGCCTCGTTCGAAGTCGCCGACGAAGGCTGGGGCCCGCGCCCGGTGCCGCGTGTGATCGGCCACCCGGAGCTGGCCTCGCACATCGCGCACAGCGTCATTCAAGACGACTTCGACCTGACCATCGTCAACAAGATGGACGTCGACCATGGCCTCACCGTGCCGCTGAGCCTGATGTGCGGCCAGCCGCCCAAGGAGGACTTCGCCTGGCCTTTCCCGGTGATTCCTTTTGCCGTGAACGTCGTGCAATACCCGGTGCCCTCGGGCCGGCGTTGCCTGGCCCTGGCCGCGCCATCCGCCGCGCCATCGAGTCTTACGACCCGCCGCTGAACGTGCAGGTCTGGGGCACAGGTGGCATGAGCCATCAGCTGCAGGGGCCGCGCGCCGGCCTCATCAACCGCGAGTTCGACCAAGCCTTCATGGACACCATGATCAAGGACCCGGACGCCCAGGCCGCCGTGCCACACATCGACTACGTGCGCGAAGCCGGCAGCGAGGGCATCGAGCTGGTGATGTGGCTCATTGCGCGCGGTGCGATGAGTGCTAACGCGCCAAAGGTGGTGCATCGTTTCTATCATGTACCGGCATCGAACACGGCCGTGGGACACCTCATCCTGGAAAACTCATGAGCATCAAAGTGGCACTCGCCGGGGCTGGCGCCTTCGGCATCAAACACCTCGACGGCATCAAGCTCATAGCCGGCGTGGAAGTCATCTCGCTGGTGGGCCGCGAGCTGGCCAAGACGCAGGAAGTGGCGGCCAAATACGGCATTCAGCATGTCAGCACCGAGCTTGCCGACAGCCTGGCCATCAAAGAGGTCGACGCCGTCATCCTGTGCACGCCCACGCAGATGCACGCCTCGCAAACCCTGGCGTGCCTGAATGCGGGCAAACATGTGCAGGTCGAAATCCCCATGGCCGACAGCCTGGCCGACGCGCAGGCGTTGGTGGCCAAGCAAAAAGCCACCGGCCTGGTGGCGATGGCCGGCCACACGCGGCGCTTCAACCCCAGCCACCAGTTCGTGCATCAGCGCATCACGGCGGGTGAGTTCAAGCTGCAGCAGATGGATGTCCAGACCTACTTCTTCCGCCGCAGCAACATGAATGCGCTGGGCCAGGCACGCAGCTGGACCGACCACCTGCTGTGGCACCACGCGGCGCACACGGTCGACTTGTTTGCCTACCAATGCGGCAGCCCCATCGTGCAAGCCAACGCACTGCAAGGGCCCATCCATCCGGGGCTGGGCATTGCCATGGACATGTCGATTCAATTGAAGGCCGCCAATGGCGCGATTTGCACACTATCGCTGTCGTTCAACAACGACGGGCCGCTGGGTACGGTATTCCGCTACATCGGCGACAGCGCCACGTACATTGCGCGTTATGACGATTTGTACAGCGGCAAAGAAGAGAAGGTCGATGTCTCGAAAGTCGCGGTGTCGATGAACGGCATCGAGCTGCAAGACCGCGAGTTCTTTGCAGCGATTCGCGAAGGACGTGAGCCGAATTCGAGCGTGGCGCAGGTGTTGGCTTGTTATGAGGTGCTGGGGGGGTTGGAGGGGCAGTTGGCGTTGTAGCGCCGCGACCATCGTCACCACATTTGATGTTGCCCGGCATGCCAGCAGCGGCTATAACCGTCGCGGAATGAAGCCACAAGGTTCTTCCAGGACGACGATCACAACTCAGCCAAAAGGCTTCGGTGCCATCAATTCGAGGGAGACATCAAATGTCGCAGCGCAGTTTGTGGATTCTGGGTTTGCTCGGCGGCATCGCCGGGTGCACGGCGCACTTTGCCCCGGATGGTGAGGGTCCCAGGATTGCAGTGCAAGTGGCGTGCAAGGTGAATGTGCAGCTCGACGAAAACGGCGACATCATTGTTGACCACGAACCGGTGCGTACGAAACGCTGCGCGGCCAGTGCGAGCAAGAAGACTGTGTTCTGGAAGCTGACAAGTGCCAGTGGCTACAAGTTCGGCAACACTGACGGCATCACGTTTCCATCCACAAAGAACCCGTCCAACCCTGGCCAGCCGACAGGCTGCGGTTCAAGTAACGGCGGTACCGAATTCTCATGCGAGTTCCCCGCCAGCCCATCAGGCTACAAGTGGTCTTACATGATCAAGCTCGTGCGATCAGGCTATGCCGACAAGTCAGTCGATCCGACCGTTATCAACGACTGAAGGTTCGCTGGCGCGTCACTCTATCGGCGCAGCCAGTTCAATGCCAGATCCATCGCCAATTCGTAGCTAAGACCGGCGCCGAGGGCATACGACGACTCGTAGGCGTCGGTTCCCAGGGCTTCACGCGCTCGTTGCCACAGCGGCGACAAGAACGCCTTGTCCGAAGGGTCCAGGTACATCCGCGTGTTGTCCGACACCGCCTCGGCCGCCGCACTGAATCGTGCGACATGCTGCCAGTCTTCGCGCAGGGCGGCCAGGCCCGATGTCACTGCGAGCACGCATTGCCCCGTAGGCCGCGAATCCAGCGCGCGTGCGATGCCATTGGCCTGCAGCAGCATGTCTTGCGCAAGCGCTGCATCACCGCGCGCGATGGCGACGATCGCCAGGTTGAGCACGGCCACGGCGACGGTCTGTTGATCTTCGAGTTCCTTGGCCAGCGTCAGCGCCTGGTCGTACAACGGTGCAGCTTCATCCAGCTCGCCGCAACCACGCTTCAATTGCGCCATCGCATTGATGGCCGCCGCCAGCGCGCGCTTGTCGCCGCAGCCGTGTGCCAGTGCCATCGCTGACTGTAGATGCCCACGGGCAGCAGCAACGTCACCCAGCCCTAGCGCGGTCATGCCCAACTCCTGCAGCACGATAACCACGCGCCCGGCGTCACCCTGCTCCTGCGCGATCTCAAGCGACTCCAGCAGGTGCGGCATAGCCTCTTCGTACCGCGCCATGTGATAACAAACCTGCCCCACCGTGTGCAACGCGCGGCTGCGCAGCATCGTGCGCGCTTGCGCGCCGGGGAGATCCAGCGCTTCGAGCGTGCTCCAACGCAACATCTCCAAGAGGCCGCGGCTGTAGAGGTAGAGCTTCAGGGCGATGAGGATGCGCAGCGCACCTTCACCCCCGTTGTCCGCACGATTGCACCAGGTGCGCGCCGCCAGAAAGTTCTCGCGCTCCAGGTCCAGCCGTGCCAGCCATTCGCCCTGGTGTGACCCCGACAGATGCGGCCGCGCCGTCTCGGCCAAGGCAATGTGAAACGCCAGATGCCGGTCGCGGGTGGTGTCGCCCTCGCCTGCGGCTTCGAGCTGCTCGGCGGCATATTGCCGCATGGTCTCCAGCAGCCGGTAGCGACCGCCGCCCTCGACCATCGTCACCAGCGACTTTTCCACCAGCCGCGTGAGCTGCTCCACCACGTCGGCGCGCGCTATGTCGCCGCCCGAGGCCACCTCCTCCGCGGCCTCCAGCGTCCAGCCGCCGGCGAACACCGCCAGCCGCCGGAACACACAACGTTCCCGCTCGTCCAGCAGGTCATGGCTCCAGTCGATCAGCGCACGCAGCGCCTGCTGTCGCGGCAAAACACTGCGGTCACCGTGGTTGAGCAGGCTGAAGCGGTCTTTCAGTCGCTTTGCAATCTGCTCGACCGAGAGCACGCGCACGCGGGCCGCTGCCAGCTCGATGGCCAGCGCCATGCCGTCCAGGCATTGGCAGATGTGCAGCACATGGCCGGCGTTGGCGTCGCTCAGCACGAAGCCCGGTGCCTTGGCCGCGGCACGGTCGACGAAGAGACGGATGGCTTCGAACTCGTTCAGTCGCATTGCCGTGGCGGCTTCGGTTGCGGCAGGAAGGCTGAGCATCGGCACGGGGAAGTTGACTTCACCGGTGACGTGCAAGGGCTCGCGGCTGGTGGCCAGCAGCTTGACCTGCGTCGACGCCGCGAGCAGCAACGCCGCGAACTCGGCGCAGGCCAACGCCACATGCTCGCAGTTGTCGAGCACGATCAGCAGCCGCTTGTGTTTCAACGCCTCCAGCAGCATTTGCACCACCGGCTTGCCCGCGACTTCCTTCACCCCGAGCGTGCTGGCCAGCGCTTGCGGCACATGGCGCGCGTCCGACAGCGCGGCCAGCTCGACCAGCCACACGCCGTCGGCAAAGTCTGTGGCCACGCTGCCCGCGACCTGCAGTGCCAGACGCGTCTTGCCGATGCCCCCCGGGCCTACGAGCGTGAGCAGGCGGTGCTCGCTCAGGAGCGCCTTCACCGCGCCAATTTCATGCTGCCGCCCGATGAACGACGACAGCGCCTGCGGCAGGTTGTGATGCCCCGCAGGATCGGCTGCGGCGGGTGGCTCAACGGTCACGCCCGCCAGCGCAACCGGGCTGCCGGCAAAGCGCGCGTGGTACACGCCGATGGGCTTGGCGATGTTCTTCACGCGGTGCTCGCCGGCGTATTCAAACGCCACCGGCAGCCGCCCCTGCACCAGGTCGTGCAGTGCCGCCGAGACGCACACGCCGCCGGGTTCACCCAGCGCCTGCAGCCGCGCCGCGACGTTGACGCCGTCGCCATACAGCGCCGCGTCCTGCTCCAGGATGTCGCCGATGTTGAGGCCAATGCGCAACGCCATGCGCCGCGATTCGGCGCGCAGCGCGTTGCGCTGTCCCAGTGCCTGCTGCAGGCTCACGGCGCAATGCAGCGCCTGCACCGCGCTGGAAAAGTCGGCCAGCATCGAGTCGCCCACGGTGTCGACCATGCGGCCGTCATACGCGCGCACATGCTGCGTGGCCAGGGCGCGCGTGGCGACGATGTCCTGCACCGTGGCGCGGTCGTCCTGGCCCATCAAGCGCGAGTAGCCGACGACGTCGGCACTGAGGATTGCGGCAATCTTGCGGGTGGGTTCCACGTAGCCTTTCAACGCCTGGCGTGGCGGGCCGCGCGGAGCGGCGGCCACATCGTTGGCCGTGCGGGCCTTTAGTTCAATCACGAGCGCACTCATTCTGCACACCTTGCCTTGGGTTGCCATGGGCAACGGCGAGCATCCCAGGCTTTGGCTCGCCCATGAAGTGCCGGCGCCATGCGCGCTCATCAAGATCGATGATGATCCGGCCCGGCACGCCACGCTCTTTGGAGGATTCCCCTTGTCCACACGTCACATCGGCCCGTTCGAGGTCTCGCCCATCAGCCTGGGCTGCATGAACCTGAGCCATGCCTACAACGTCCCGCCATCGACCGAAGACGCGACCAAGCTGCTGCATCGCGCGCTCGACCTCGGTGTGACCATGTTCGACACCGCCGCGCTGTACGGCTTCGGCGCCAACGAAACGCTGCTCGGCCGCGCGCTCGGCAAGCAGCGTTCGCAATACACCCTGGCGAGCAAAGGCGGTATGGCCGGGGTGCAGTTTGACGACGGCGTGAAACGTGTCATCGACGGCCGGCCCGAGGCCATTCGGCGCAACTGCGAAGACAGCCTGAAGCGGCTGCAGACCGACCACATCGACCTGTACTACCTGCACCGCTGGCACAAGGCCGTGCCGATCGAAGACAGCGTCGGCGCGATGGCCGACCTGCTGCGCGCGGGCAAGGTGCGCGCGCTCGGCCTGAGCGAGGTCTCGGCCGCGACGCTGCGTCGCGGGCATGCGGTGCACCCCATCAGCGCGGTGCAGACCGAGTACTCGCTGTGGACACGCAACCCCGAGATTGCCGTGCTGCAGACCTGTCGTGAGATCGGCGCAGCCTTCGTCGCCTTCAGCCCCGTGGCGCGTGGCTTCCTCACCGCATCCCCGCCCGACCCTTTGACCTTCGACGCCAAAGACATTCGGCGCACGATGCCGCGCTTCACGCCCGAGCCCTGGGCGGCGAATCTGAAGCTTCGCGCGGCGGCGATGGCCCTTGCCGATGAAGCCGGCTGCACGCTGGCGCAGCTGGCACTGGCCTGGTTGCTGGCCCAGGGCGAGCACGTCGTGCCAATACCGGGCACCACGCGTACCGCCCACCTCGAAGAAAACTTGGGCGCCGCGGGTGTGGAGCCAACGCCCGAGCTGTTGGCACGCCTGTCGGCGCTGTTCGCACCGCAGGCCGTGCACGGCCCGCGCTACAGTGCCGCCAGCGCGGCCGAGGTCGACACCGAAGAATTTGCCGCAACGCGCTGACCACCCACGCCAACCAGGGAGCAAGCCATGCGCGCATGGACGGTGGACGCCGACGACATCCGTGTCGCCGACGACTTCGACGAATCGCTGTTGCATCGCACGCCCGAGATCGACGCGTTTCTCGCGCCCGACCGCGACGACAAGTTCATCGTCATCGGCACCAAGGGCTTCGGCAAGACGCTGCTGCTCAAGGCCAAGCGCATCCTCTACCAGCGCGAAGGCCGCGCCACCTGCCTGCCCATCGGCAACCTGCTCGACAAGCCCATAGGCGACAAGATCTTCGGCCGCGAAACGCTGGCGTTCTTTGCCGCATCACCGCTGCCGTGGTCGAAGGTGTGGCTGACGGCGATCGCGCTGGCGGTGCTGAAACACGGCCGCGCCATCGACGGCCTGAAGGTCAGCCCGCGCCTCACCAGCCTGCTGCGCGACGAACAGCTGCACGGCGTGATCGATCATTTCGTGCGCCTTCTCGACCTCACGCCGAGTGAGCTGCAACGCTGCGCCGCTGACACCGACGGCCACCTTGTACCGCGCCTGCGCGTGCTCAAGACGCCGGTGACGATCTTCATCGACGGCATCGACGAGTACTTCAACAAGCATGTCGAAGACCAGCCGACGCATCCATTCGTCACCGGTGAGCTGTCACCCAATGTCTGGTACTTCGCGCAGCTCGGGCTGGTGGAAGTGGCCTACCAGCTGCGCCGCATCAACCACCACCTGAAGGTCTTCGCTGCCATCCGCAAAGAGGCCTACGCCAGCCTGCCGCGGCGCACGGCGATGGCGCAGCAGTACCGCGGCAGCGCCATCGACATCGTCTATTCGCCCGAGAGCCTGCGCGAGATTTTCGTCAACAACTCGCGACTGGTGAAGGCCGACCGCATGGTGCGGCCGGCGCGCGCACGCAGCAATCCGCTCGAAGCCTTTCTCGGCCGCAGCTGCGTCACCGACACGTACACCCACGAGGAAGAAGACGCGCTCGAATTCATCTGCCGCCACACGCTGCTGCGGCCACGCGACCTGATGACCATAGGCGAGCGGCTGGCCGCGCTGCGCCCCGAAGAGCGGCAGCACGAACTGCGCTTGAAAGAAGCCGTCGACCAGGCGGCGAGCG
>JANLYV010000562.1:0-2496 GCA_031365825.1 Rubrivivax sp.
CGTGGGGACTGCGGCCACGAAGTGAAGCCGCGTCGAATTCAACAGGTCGGCCAGGCGTTGCCACCAGGGGCGGCGCGTGGCGACGATGGTGGGTATGCAGCAGGTGGTCTTCGTGTTTCTCCTTCAATGAGCCAGTGCTGAAAAGCATAGTTGCACAGCAACAGGGTTAAAAGCCATACTTTCTCGCCAGAACGTTCAACATTGCTTATCAGCACTGCGCATTCGCATCGATCAAACGCCGTCCTGCCATGTCCCGCCTGCCGCTGCAAACCCTGCCCACCTTCCGCGTCGTGGCACGCCTGCAGAACCTGCGCGAAGCAGCGCAGGTACTGCACATCACGCCGAGTGCGGTGAGCCAGCAGATCAAGTTGCTCGAAGAGCAGATCGGTTTCCCGCTGTTCGACCGTCGCGGCCGTCGCGTCGTGTTGAATGATGCCGGTGCGACTTTGCAGCGTGTCGTCGATCCGACGCTGGAGCGGTTGAACGAAGGTTTGCGCATGGCCGCGGCGGCCGCGGCCGGTGCGGCACAGCGCATCCGCGTGACCTTGCTGCCTTCGTTCGCACAACGCTGGCTCTTGCCGCGCATGGCGCGCTGGCGCGCACTGCATCCGCGCATCGCGCTCGAAGTGCACAGCTCACAACAGATCGTCGACATATCGGCCGAAGGCTTTCACGCCGCGCTGCGCCAGGGCCGCGGCCATTGGCGCGCTCTGGCGGCCGAGCAGCTGATCGATTCACCCTTGATCGCCCTGGGCTCACCCGCTGCGGCCAAGCGCTTGCGCGGCCGCAGCACGGCCGCGCTGGCCGACGAGCCCATGCTCGGCGACGCCGAACTGTGGGAGCGCTGGTTCGCGCTCGACGGTGTGTTGCCGCACATCAACCCGGTGGCCAACTTCAACGACGCCGGGCACATGCTGCAAGCGGCCGAGCAAGACATCGGCATCGCGCTGGCGCGCGAGTTGCTCGCGGCCGACGCGCTGCGCGCCAAACGTCTGGTACGCCTGTCGCCGCTGGCGCTGCCAGACGAGACGGCCTACGCCTTCTGGCTGGTATACCCGCCTGAGTTGAAAGACTGGCCGCCACTGGCGGCGCTGCGTGCCTGGCTGCACGAGGAGCTGGCGCTTTCGCTGCAGGGCTTGCCGGCGGTACGGCCGCGCGGCCCTAAGCCAGGAACAGCTGCTGCACCTCGGAAAGAAAATCGAAGCCGCGTACGGTAGGCGTTAGCACGCCGCCGGTCAGAGTCAACCAGCCGCGCTGCTGCGCGGTGGTCAGGGCCGCATCGATGCTTGCCATCGACTGGCCGGTGCGCTCGTGAAAGAGCCGCGTCTCGAAGCCGTCTTTCAATCGCAGCGCGTTGAGCATGAACTCGAACGGCAGCTCCGACGCCGCCACTTCATGCTCGTTCGACACCGCCCTGCCCAGGGCCGCGTTGGCCATGTAGGCCGCCGGCTCGCGCCAGCGCACCTGGCGCAGGATGCGCGCGGGGAACGAGAGCTTGCTGTGCGCGCCGGCACCGATGCCGAGGTAGTCGCCGAAGCGCCAGTAGTTCAGGTTGTGCTCGCAGGCGTGGCCGCTTTGCGCAAAGGCCGAGACCTCGTAGCGGCCCAGGCCTACAGCGGCCGTGCGCTCGGTGATCAAGTCCAGCATGTCGCTGGCCAGGTCGTCGTCGGGCAGCGTGGGCGGCGCCAGCGCAAAGCGCGTATTGGGCTCGATCGTCAGGTGGTAGATCGACAGGTGCGGCGGCTTGAACGCCAGCGCTTCGTCGAGCTCGCGCGAGAGTGCTGCCAGCGTCTGCCGCGGCAGCGCGTACATCAGGTCGATGTTGAAGGTGGCGAACGCCGCCGCCGCCTCGGTGATCGCCGCACGCGCTTGATCGGCGTCATGCACGCGGCCCAGCGCTTTGAGACTGGCGTCGTCGAAGCTCTGCACGCCGATCGAGAGCCGCGTCACTCCGGCGTTAGCAAAGGCGCGGAAACGCTCGCGCTCGAAGGTGCCGGGGTTGGCCTCGAGCGTGATCTCGCAGCCGGGGTCGAGTGGCAGCCGCGCGCGGATGTCGCTGACGAGGTGGTCAATGGCTTCGGGCGAAAAGAGGCTCGGCGTGCCTCCGCCGATGAAGACGGTCATCACGCGCCGGCCCCAGATCAGGGGCAGCGCGGCTTCGAGGTCCAGGCGTAGGGCGTCGAGGTAGCGGTCTTCCGTGCCGCCGCTGGTCAAATCTTCATCACTACGCCACTCATGTGAATTGAAGTCGCAATAAGGGCACTTTTTCAAGCACCACGGCAGGTGAACGTACAGCGCCAAGGGCGGCAATGTGGCCAGCGTGACCTGGCCCGGGCGCACGAAGCGAATGGTTTGCTCAGGCAATGTGCCAGGCCTCGCGCATCAGGTGCTGCATCTGCGCCGCGGCCAGCGCGCGGTGGCTGACGGCGTTCTTGGTCGGCGCGTCGAGCTCGGCCACGGTCTTGCCGAGCGCGGCGATGAACAGCAGCGGGTCGT
>JANLYV010000567.1:0-6259 GCA_031365825.1 Rubrivivax sp.
TGTTGCGCGCCTGTGCCGCCAACATCGACGACCTGCGCAAGAGCCTGGCAAGTTTCATCAAGGAGAACACTCCCACCGTGTCCGGCAGCGAAGAGGTCGACACGCAGCCGACACTTGGCTTCCAGCGTGTCATCCAGCGCGCCATCATGCATGTGCAGTCCACCGGCAGCGGCAAGAAGGAAGTCACCGGCGCCAATGTGCTGGTGGCGATCTTCGGCGAGAAGGATTCGCACGCCGTGTACTACCTGCACCAGCAAGGCGTGACGCGGCTGGACGTGGTGAACTTCATCGCCCACGGCATCAAGAAGTCCGACCCGCCCGAGCCCGCGAAATCAAACGAGTCCAGCGGCAATGAAGGCGAGAAGGAAGACGGCGCCGCGGGTGATGGCAAGAGCTCGCCACTGGACCAATTCACGCAGAACCTGAACCAGCTTGCGCGCGACGGCAAGATCGACCCGCTGATCGGCCGCGAATATGAGGTTGAGCGTGTCATTCAAGTGTTATGCCGCCGCCGCAAGAACAACCCGCTGCTGGTGGGTGAAGCCGGCGTTGGCAAGACGGCGATTGCTGAAGGCCTGGCCTGGCGCATCACGCAAGGGGAGGTGCCCGAAGTGCTGGGTGATGCCACCGTCTATTCGCTCGACATGGGCGCCTTGCTCGCCGGCACCAAGTACCGTGGCGATTTCGAACAGCGCCTGAAGGGCGTGCTCAAGCAACTCAAGGACCAGCCACGCTCGATCCTTTTCATCGACGAGATCCACACGCTCATCGGCGCGGGTGCCGCGTCGGGCGGCACGCTGGACGCCAGCAACCTGCTCAAGCCAGCGCTGAGCAATGGCGCGATGAAGTGCATAGGCGCCACCACGTTCACCGAGTACCGCGGCATCTTCGAGAAAGACGCGGCGCTGTCGCGGCGTTTCCAGAAGGTCGACGTGGTCGAGCCTTCGGTCGAGCAGACGATCGAGATCCTCAAAGGTCTGAAGTCGCGTTTCGAAGAGCATCACAGCGTGAAGTACGCGCTCGGTGCGCTGCAGGCTGCCGCGGAGTTGTCGGCCAAGTTCATCAACGACCGCCATCTGCCCGACAAAGCCATCGACGTCATCGACGAAGCCGGTGCCGCGCAGCGCATCCTGCCCAAGAGCAAGCAGAAGAAGACCATCACGCGCGCCGAGGTCGAAGAGATCGTGGCCAAGATCGCGCGCATCCCACCGGCCAGCGTTTCCAACGACGACCGCGGCAAGCTGCGCAGCCTTGATCGCGACTTGAAGAGTGTCGTGTTCGGCCAGGACCCGGCCATCGATGCGCTGGCCTCGGCCATCAAGATGGCGCGCTCGGGCCTGGGCAAGCCGGACAAGCCAATCGGCTCGTTCCTGTTCTCCGGCCCCACCGGTGTCGGCAAGACCGAGGTCGCGAAGCAGCTGGCCTACATCCTGGGCATCGAACTGATCCGCTTCGACATGTCCGAATACATGGAGCGCCATGCGGTCAGCCGCCTGATCGGTGCACCGCCGGGCTATGTCGGTTTCGACCAGGGCGGCCTGCTCACGGAAGCCATCAGCAAGAAACCGCATGCGGTGTTGCTGCTGGATGAAATCGAGAAAGCGCACCCCGACGTCTTCAACGTGCTGCTGCAGGTGATGGACCACGGCACGCTGACCGACAACAACGGGCGCAAGGCCGACTTCCGCAGCGTCATCATCGTCATGACCACCAACGCCGGTGCCGAGACCATCAACCGCAACACCATCGGCTTCACCAATTCGCGCGAAGCCGGTGACGAGATGGCCGACATCAAGCGGCTGTTCACGCCCGAGTTCCGCAACCGGCTCGATGCCATCGTCAGCTTCCGCCCGCTCGACCAGGACATCATCCTGCGCGTGGTCGACAAGTTCCTGTTGCAGCTCGAAGCCCAGCTGGCCGAGAAGAAGGTCGAGGTCACGTTTACCGATGCCTTGCGCAAACACCTCGGAATCAAAGGCTTCGACCCGCTGATGGGCGCACGCCCGATGCAGCGACTGATCCAGGACACGATTCGTCGTGCCCTGGCGGACGAGTTGCTCTTTGGCCGCCTGGTCGACGGGGGCCGGCTGACGGTGGATGTGAACGACGCGGGCGAGACGCAACTCGACATCCAGCCACCGCGCAAGAGCGACAAGCCACGCGCCGAAGCCACGGCGGTGTAAGTCACTCGGGCGTTAGCTGCATCCGCTTGTGGCCGCTTGTGGCCGCCGGGTCTTGCAGGTAGAAGCGGGTGAACATCTGGTACAGAGCCGGATGTTCATCACGCAGTCGCCGCGGCGAGACGAAGAACGCCTCACTGGCCACCGCAAAAAACTCGTCAGGGCCTTGCAGGCCGTACGGGTCCAGCGCGGTGTCGCCGCCTTCGTGCACATGCTGCGCCAGTTGTTCGCGCTCGTGCGCCAACGTCACCAGCCATTCGCTGCTCGATAGGCCCGGCGGCAGCAACGGCATGCCGTCGGCCAGGCCATCGGCCATGTCCAGTACATGCGCGAATTCGTGGATCACCACGTTGTAGCCGGTGGCGGCACTCATGCCCGCAACGCGCACGTCCTTCCACGACAGCATCAAGGGCCCGCCCGACATCGCTTCGCCTGAAACGACTTCGGTGTACTCGTGCACGATGCCATCGTCGTCGCTGACCTCGCGCCGCGCCACGACCTGGTCGGCATGCAGCACGATGCCGACGAAGCCGTCGTAGCGCTGCAGCCCGAGCTGCAGAATGGGCAGACAGGCCTGGGCAGCCACGGCCACGACGACGTCGTTGCTGAGCTTGATGTCGCCGACGGCCGTGAACTCCTTGGCGTCAAGAAATCGGCTGGCAAGACGCCTGAGCTGCGCGTCGTCAGTCGCATCGGGCCGTTGCAGGAACGGATATCGATGCAAGGTGCGGCGCCAAAGGTCGTCACGGATCGGGCGCCGCGCCACGGCACGGTCTTCGCGGAACCGCTGCCATCGTGCGAGCAGGCCGCTGCTCATTCGCCCGGCCGTTGCGCCTGTTGCGGCGACATGCGCGTGAAGCCGCCTGCGGACCATCGCAGAACTTCGGCCCGGTTGCCGTGGTCCAGGTCCCAGTCGCTGAGCACGTGGCGCATCAGGCCCGTATCGAGTTGCTGGCTGCCAGGCCGATGCGTATGGCCGTGAATCAGAACCGCGGCATCGTTATCGCGCAGCCAGCGCAGCGCCGTGGCCGGGTCGACATCGGCGGCGGCCGCGCCATCGAACTGGCGGCGCGACTCGCTGTGTGCACGTATCTCGGCTGCTATGCGCAAACGCTCGGCCAGGGGTTTGGCCAGAAACGTGGATTGCCACGCAGCGCTGCGCACCAGCTGGCGAAACGCCTGGTAGGGCAGGTCATCAAGGCACCACATGTCGCCGTGCGTGAGCAGGGCGCGCGTGCCGAAGGCGCTCACCAGCGTGGGCTCGGTCAGCGCCTGCATGCCCGAAGCCACCAGCATCGCAGGCCCAAGCAGGAAGTCGCGATTGCCGACCATGAAATGCAGCGACTTGTGCGTCGCGGTCTGCGCCAGCGTTTGCATGCACGCTTGCTCGAACGGCAGCACACAGGCGTCGTCACCGACCCAGAGCTCGAACAGGTCACCGAGCATGAACACGGCATCGGCCTGCGTGCCGGCGAGGTAGCTGCGCCACATCGCGTGCGTCGCCGGCATCGCCGCGCTGAGGTGCAGGTCAGAGATGAAATCGATGGCCTGCCAATGCGCAGGCAGGCGCAATTCAGGCAGCGCCGTGTCGGTCGCGCCGGCGCCACCCGCTGGTATCACACCACCTCGAAGGCGCGTTCGATCAGCACGCTTTCAAAAGGCACGTCGTCGTGCCCGCCGCGACGGCCGGTCTTGCTCTTCTCGATGGCATCCACGACCTCGGTGCCGCTGATGACGCGGCCGAATACGGCATAGCCCCAGCCTTGCGCGTTCTCGGCGCGGAAGTCGAGGAAGTCGTTGTCGACGGTGTTGATGAAGAACTGCGCCGTGGCCGAGTGCGGATCGGACGTGCGTGCCATGGCCAAGGTGTAGCGCTTGTTCTTCAGGCCGTTGTTGGCCTCGTTCGCAACGGGTGTGTTGCAGGCGCGCTGCTTCATCTCGGCATCGAAGCCACCGCCTTGCAACATGAAGCTCTTGATGACGCGGTGGAAGATCGTGCCGTCGTAGTGGCCCTTGGCGACGTAGCCAAGAAAGTTGGCCACGCTCTTGGGCGCCTTGTCGTCGTCGAGCTCGATCATGATCGAGCCGGCACTGGTGTCGAGTTGAACGGTCTTGGGCACTTCACTTCTCCAGGGTGGCTTTGTGGATGAGCACGGGGGCGATGGGGACGTTGGCGTTCTCGCCGTTGTTTTGGGTCGGCACGTCGCGAATCTTGTCGACCACCTCCATGCCCTCGATGACCTTGCCGAACACCGCATAGCCTTGGCCATCGCGCGCGTTGTCCGCATCGAGGAAGGCGTTGTCGACGACGTTGATGAAAAACTGCGACGTAGCCGAGTTGGGGTCGGACGTACGCGCCATGGCCACCGTGCCGCGCAAGTTGTGCAGGCCGTTGCGACTTTCAAGGGTGATGGCCGCACGGGTCGGCTTCTGCGACATGTCGGGTTTCATGCCACCACCTTGCACCATGAAGGTCGGAATGACGCGATGGAAGATCGTGCCGTCGTAGTGCTTGGCTTTGACGTACTGCACAAAGTTGGCAGCGCTCTTGGGCGCTCTTTCGGCATCGAGATCAAGCACGATGTCACCCATCGATGTGGCGAGGCGCACTTTTTGCGCGAACGCAGGCATGACGAAGGCCACGCAAAGCGCCGCCGCGGCGAACAAGGATTTGAAGGTGTGGGTCATCGAGCGGTTCCGGTTGGATTTTGTCTGCAAGGTTTCAGCGACCTGATGGCAGCGCCACGACATCGGCGCCAGCACTGCCACGGCCATCGCGCAGGGAGCGCGCCGTGAGCTCGACAGCGACACGGATCTTGCGCTGCAGGATCGGGTCGGGCCGCTCGGGTCTCGCCGCACCTTGCCACGCGGTCAGCGCAAGCTGCAGGTAGGTGTCGCCCAGGTTTTCGCGCACCAGCAGGTGCGAGGGGTCGTTGCGCAAGGCCGTCTCCAATGCAATGCGTGCGAGCTCCCAGCGCCCCGCGCGCGAGTGGATGGCAGCGATGTTGTTGTAGGGCTCGGGCAGTTGCGGGTAGTCCTGCGCCAGGGCCGTGAACATCTGCAGCGCCAAGGCATCGCGCTGCATGTCCATCAGCACCACGCCATGCAGGAAGCGCAGGCGCGCGTCGGCGCCTTTGGCGCCGGCTTCAGCGCGTTGCAGCGCCGCGGTGAGATTGCCCTGCGCCAGCAAGCGCTGCACATCGTCGGCAGCGTCGGCATGCGCAGTGCCAACGCCGAACACGCAGATTGCGAATATCAGGCCGAGACGGGGCTGGAGCTTCATGGCAGGTGTCGTGAGAAAGGCGCTGGCGACAGGGCCACCGCTATACTGGTTTTCATTCTATCGGCGAGCATCAAAGGCCCTCCCGGGCCTTGTCTTTTGCGTCCTTGCCGACCCATTCAAACGCCATGACCCTGCGCATCCACAACACGCTGCATCGCCGCCTTGAAACGTTCGCGCCGATCGAGCCGAACCACGTGCGCATGTACGTCTGTGGCATCACCGTCTACGACCTGTGCCACGTCGGCCATGCGCGCATGATGCTGGCCTTTGACGTCGTGTACCGGTGGCTGGTGGCGTCGGGCTATCGCGTGACCTACGTGCGCAACATCACCGACATCGAGGACAAGATCATCAAGCGAGCGGTGGAGCGGGGCATCTCGATTCGCCAGCTCACAGATCAAATGATCGCAGCCATGCACGCCGACATCGGTGCGATGGGCTTGGCCATGCCCACCGCCGAGCCGCGCGCGACAGACTACGTGCCGCAGATGCTGTCGCTCATCGCTCAGCTCGAAGCCAAGGGCCTGGCGTATCGCAGCGCCGGTGGCGATGTCAACTTCGCCGTGCGCCGCTTCGCGGGCTACGGCAAGCTCTCGGGCAAGTCGCTCGAAGAGTTGCGTGCGGGCGAGCGCGTGGCGGTGCTGGGCGACAAGGAAGACCCGCTCGACTTCGTGCTGTGGAAGGCGGCCAAGCCAAGCGAGCCGGACGAGGCCAAGTGGGACAGTCCTGCCGGCCCGGGCCGGCCCGGCTGGCACATCGAATGTTCGGCGATGAGCTGCGCCTTGCTCGGCGAGCA
>JANLYV010000606.1:0-9755 GCA_031365825.1 Rubrivivax sp.
CACGCAGCTGGCGCAGGAGCAGTTCCGTGCACACCACGGTGTCTACAGCATCAAGACCAGCGCGCTGCTTGGCGCGCGTGCGATGACAGTTCGTGTTCAGACTCATCGGTTCCAGCAACGCGCCGAGGGGCCGAACTCGGCCAGACCCTGGTCGACCGAGATCGTGAGCTGCAAGCATTCACGATCCGTGGCCTGCGCCGCGTCGGCACGCGCCACGGCCATGGCCTGGTAGCGGTCGGCCTGCACCTGCACCAGGCGGATGTCGTAGTAGCCGGCCTCGCTGCGCGACGCACTCGCGCCAAGCAGCGCGCTGGTCTTGATGCTGTAGACACCGTGGTGTGCACGGAACTGCTCCTGCGCCAGCTGCGTGCGCGTGAGCGCGGCCACGGCGTCGCTGCGGCGCGACTTGTGCAGGTAGGAAAGTGTCGACGGCACGCTCAAGGCGATCAACACCGTGGCCACCACCAGCACCACGGCCATCTCGACCAGCGTGAAACCCGTAGCGCGCACGGCTCCGGTTCCGCCTTGCGTCAGCTCAACGACAACAGCCGCTGGCGCTTCTGCGTCTGGTTGACGTAGCGCTGCAGCGTGCGTTCGTTGTCGGCGCCGAGCCGATGCCATTCGCAGCCGATGCGGTGCCCGCCGCGCTGCAGCGAGCTCACGTGGTGCATCTGCAGCGACACCACGAGCTGCGTCTCGCTGTCGAGCTGCACCTGCACACCGTGCACCAGCACGCCCGGGCGCAGCTCGGGCACGTCGTGCGGCAGCAGCAAGGCGCAGCCGCCGACGCTGACGTCGAGCAGCCGCAGCGTGAGCTGCATCTCGGGCACACCCGGGTGGCGCAGCGTGGCCTGGGGCCCGGCACGCGCGCTGCCCGGCGGGCGCACGCGAAAACTGCTGCGCCGCTGAAAGCGATAGAGCTGTGTCGGCAGCGCCGACTGCAGCACGCTGGTCTGCGCGCCGCGCACCAGCACCAACGCTTCGACCTCGAACTGCAGCTTGATGCTTTCCAGGTAGCTCACGGCCAGCGCTTCGTTGGCGTCGACCAGGGTCTGCAATTGCGGCGCACCGAGGTCGGCACTGAAGCTCAGGCGCGAGCTGGTGGTGTCGATAGACCACAGCGTGCACGACAGCGAGGTACCACCGGGTGCGGCCAGGATCACGGGTGAGGCGGCATCGCGCACCTGGCGCAACAGGTCGTGCACATCGGCCGGGTGCTCGACGCGAAACGCCGCCCAGGGGTCGGGGCCGTCGGCGTCGTCGAGCTGCGCCGGCTGCGTGTACTCAGACGTGGTGGGCATGGTCTGCGTCGGCAAGCAGGGGTTCAATGCAGCTGCTGTGGCTTGCCCGAGAGCGTGTGCTCCAGGTCCTGCAGCCAGGGTTCGGCCAGGTGGCGTATCTCGGCGTCGTTGACGAGGATGCGCTGCATGATGCGCGACTTGGCCTTGGCCGCATCGGCGCCCAGCGTGGCCTCGCGCGCGGCGGCCTTGAGCTGGCTGATGAGCAGCACGCAGGCGCCTTCGAGCTTGACGACTTGGTCCCAGTGGCCATGGCGCGCGGCCACGAGCATGTCGGCGCTGGCCTGTTCAATGGCTTCGTAGTAGCTCAGCAAATCGGTATTCATCGGCAGCGGTTCCCCGGGCTGGGCATGACGAGTGATGGCACGGCGCATGTCAGGCTGCGGCGTGGGCGGGGCGAAGCACCTGTGGCGCGATCTGCTGCCAGGCTTCCTGCAGTGGGCGCAACAGCGTCGCGCACTCTTCGATGGCGGCGGTGTCGTTGCGCAGGTTGGCCTGGGTCAGGCGCAATTCGATGTAGCCGTAGAGCTGGTCGAGGTCCCGCGCCAAGGAGCCGCCCTGGGCCACGTTCAAGCTGGCGCGCAGGCCTTCACCGACGATGGCCAGGGCCTTGCTGATGCCATGGGCCTTGCCTTCGACATCACCTTGCTGGATCGCGCCGCGGGCTCGCGCCAACGCGCCCAGCGCAGCTTCGAAGAGCATGCCGATGAGCGCATGGCCGGCGTTTTCACTGGCGGCGGCACCTTGCACGCCGACATCGGTGTACATGCCCGTCATGCGACTGGACTGGCGGGCGGGCGAAAAGGCTTGGGACTGCATGGGAACTCTTTCATGGGTCGGGGCCCGTCGTGGGTCAGAACACGACGCATGAAAGGGTTATCGACGGCTCGTGGCGCCGCTTGAGTGCGGGCATGGTTCGAGTTGGTGGGCGGCGCGGGGCCTGTTCCCACGTCAGCGGTCAGTGCGCTGCGCGCGGCTGGAGCAGGGCGCGCTCAGCGCCGCAAGCGGCGTCAGTGTCAGCGGCTGCTGCTGCGATTCCAGCTGGCGATCTGCTGCGTCACGTAGTTCTGCAGCGAGGTCATCTGCGACAGGCTGGTGTCGAGCCGGCTGTACTGCTCGTTCAAGCGCTTCTCGGTCAGTGCCAGCCTCGCTTCGAGCCGGCTGCCACGGTCGGCGTCGCGCTCGATGCGGTCTTTCAGCGCCTTGCTGCGCGTGTCGAAGATGCCGTCATCGTCCAGCCGTGTGTCGCCGAAGCTCTTGAAGAGCGCGGCAAACCCATCGGTGGCCGTGCCGGCGTCGTCGCGTGCGAAGAAGTCCTGCAGCGCCTCGGGGTTGGCCAGCGCGCGGTCGAGCTTGGTGTCGCTAACCTTCAACGTACCGTCACGCTGTTGCTCCAGGCCGATGTCGGCCAGGCGCGTGAAATCCACCGCGGCGGCACTGCTGGTGCCGGCCAGGGTGCGCAGTTGCGAGGCCAGGCCCTTGGCGCTGCTGTCGCCTTGCAGCACACCACCGGCGACCGTGCCTTCGGTGGTGCGTGTCTGCTCGCGTACGAGCTTGATCAGGTCGTTGTAGGCGCTGGCGAAGTCGGTGATGTTCTTGCGCACGGCGGCGCTGTCGCGGTCCACCGTCAGGTCCACCGGCGTGGTGGTCACCTGCGCCAGCTTCAGGCTCAGGCCGTCGAGCACGTTGTTCAGGCTGTTGCTGGCCGAGCTCACCGGCACGCCGTTGATCGTGGCCAGGGCATTGGCGGCGGCCAGTGTCTGCGTCATGCGTGCGATCGGGCCGCCTGCATCGCTGGGGTCGAAGGCCAGCTGCGACAGGCCGGCGGCATCGGCGTTGTCGCCGTCGTCGTCGTTCACGCTGATGCGAAATCCGCCCTCGTCGCCGGTGACGCTGGAGCGAATCGCCAGCCGCGCGCCACTGGCGTCGTTGACGATCGAGGCCAGCACGCCGGCACCGGCCTGGTTGATGGCGTCACGAACCTGCGCCAGGCTGTCGCCGCCGCTGTCCAGCCGGATGGTCACGGCAGTGGCACCGGCCTTGGGTGTGAAGGCGGTCTGCCCGCTGGTCCAGGCGCCGAGTTCGATCGTCAGGCTGCCTGAGCCCACGGCCTCGTCGCTGCCGACCCAGGTGTGGCTGCTGCTGACCGTTTGCGCCGCGGCCAGCCGGGTGACGTTGACGGCGTAGCTGCCCGGGGGCGCGCTGCCATCGGCCGTGACCGTCAGCGCGGCGACGTTCGGGTTGGCCACGGTGGTGGCGGTCCAGGTGTCGGACGTGCCGAGTCTCTTCGCGGCATCGCGCAGCGTGGTCATCGCACTTTGCAGCTTGCCGTAGGCCGAGAGCTGGTCTTGCGTGCGCTTGGTCGAGGCTTGCAACGCGGCCAGCGGCGCGCGCTCGACGGCCATCAATTGCGCCACCAGGCTGCGCACGTCGAGTCCGCTGCCGATGCCGGGGGAAGACAGGGTGGCCATGAAGGTTCCTTGGGGTCCTGTCGGCGTTATCGGCCGCGCCCGCGCGCTCTTGAGTCGATCCGGCTCTGCCGGTCGACTCAGATCCCCGTCGGGGACGGCCGGCGCCGCCGGCCTAGGGGCGCTCTTGAATGGCGTTCAAGGCGCAGGTGTTGCCACCCGCGCCATGCGTGTCAGCGCTGCAGCAACTGCAGCACGTTCTGCGGCAGCGCGTTGGCCTGCGCCACCATCGCGTTGCCGGCCTGCTGCAGGATCTGCGCCCGCGACAGGTTGGCCGTTTCGATGGCGAAGTCGGCGTCCATGATGCGGCTGCGTGCGGCCGTGAGGTTCTCGGCCGAGACCTGCAGGTTCATCACCACCGTCTCGAAGCGGTTCTGCGCCGCGCCGTAGAGCGCGCGCGAAGTCGTGACCTGGTCGATGGCCGCATCGAGCGCGTCGATCGCGGCGATGGCGCCGCCCGAGGTCGCGCCGCTGATGTCGAGCGTGGACGGGCCCACGGCGTCACGCACGTTGGTCGTGAGGTCGGTGCCGGCGATGTCGATGGTGTCGTTGGCCGTGGTGCCCGGCCCCACCTGGAAGGTGAAGGTCGTGATGCTGCCGTCGAACAGCAGCGTGCCGTTGAACTGCGTGCCATCGACGAGTCGGCCGACTTCGTTCTGCAGCTCCGAAAACTCGGTCTGCAGGTTGCCGCGGTCGCCGGCGTTGTTGGTGCCGTTGGCCGACTGCACGGCGAGCTCGCGCATGCGCTGCAAGGCGTCGCCGATCTTGCCGATGGCGCCTTCGGCCGTCTGCGACAGCGAGATCGCGTCGTTGGCATTGCGAATCGCCACCTGCATGCCGCGCACTTGCGCGTTCATGCGTTCGGCAATCGCCAGCCCGGCGGCGTCGTCCTTGGCGCTGTTCACGCGCAAGCCCGACGACAGCCGCTGCATCGCCGTCATCAGCGAGGTCTGCGACGCCGACAGGTTGCGCTGCGCGTTCAGCGAGGTGAGATTGGTATTGATCGTCTGGGGCATTCCCGTCACTCCTTCAAGAACCGGTCATCCCGGCGCAGTACCGAAGAGATGGGCGGCGGCCCTTGGATGACAGGCCGGCCGTCACACCCGCGGTGCTCCGGACGACAGAAGCACCCGGGGGTTCTTCTGTTGGGCTCGATTCTTGAGGCGAGTGAGGCAGGGCAAAGCCCCGATAAACGGGGTGAAGGCGGCGCAGATTTGAGCCATGGGCGACTTGCAAGCCTTCGACGAAAAACGCCGTTCGCCCTGAGCTTGTCGAAGGGCTTCGACAAGCTCAGCCCGAACGGAGAATCGGGCTCGGAGCGAACGGCGTGGTGGGCTCGCCTGATGCGAGCACGTCAACCTCAGCGCAACAGCTGCAACACCTGCGCCGGCTGCTGGTTGGCCTGGGCCACCATCGCCACACCGGCCTGCTGCAGGATGTTGGCGCGTGACAGCGAGGCTGTCTCCACCGCGAAGTCGGCATCCATGATGCGCGAACGTGCGGCGGTGAGGTTCTCGGACGCCACCTGCAGCGTCGAGATCACGCTCTCGAAGCGGTTCTGCGTCGCACCGAAGTTGGCGCGGGCCGTGGTCACGTCGTCGATGGCGGTGTCCAGCGCCGTGATGGCCGCTGTGGCGCCGGCGCTGGTGGCGCCGGAGATGTCCAGCGCCGCCACCGCGGTGTCGGTGGCCGACAGGTCACTGGAGGTGACGGTGATGGTGTCTTCGGCCGAGGTGCCCGCGCCAACCTGGAAGCCGAACGAGGCGACGCTGCCATCGAGCAGGCTCTGGCCGTTGAACTTGGTGCCCGACACCAGGCGTGTGACTTCGGCTTGCAGCGATGCAAATTCCGTCTGCAGGTTGTCGCGGTCACCGGCGTTGTTGGTGCCGTTGGCCGACTGCACCGAAAGTTCACGCATGCGCTGCAGGGCATCACCGATCTTGGCGGTGCCGCCTTCAGCCGTCTGCGCCAGCGACGTGGCGTCGTTGGCGTTGCGGATGGCCACACCCATGCCACGCACTTGGGCGTTCATGCGTTCGGCGATGGCCAGTCCGGCGGCGTCGTCCTTGGCGCTGTTGACACGCAGGCCCGATGAGAGGCGTTGCATGGCGACATTCAAGGACATCGAGGTCGACGCGACGTTGCGCTGGGCATTGATTGAATTCAGGTTCGTGTTGATGGTCTGAGCCATGAAAAACTCCTTAACGGTTAAAGATGAGTGCCCGGCTCCGACGCCGGCTTGCTTGCAACCTCAACGATTGCCCGCCTTGGTTGCGTACAACCCCGTGGCAGCAGGCGACCACCACGGGAACCGCCCGGCGTCGAAGGGCGCTGATCATCACTTTGGGTGTTAGCCCATCACGACTCTGCATCGTCCAACCGGACCACGAAACCGATTTCTCGGCCCCGTTGGAAGGGATATCGACCGCTTTGGTGCCGCACTTTAGGGTTTGGCCTGGCGGCGTTTGTCAAGTGCTTCAAACGTTGAAGTTGTCACACTCGACGGCACGAATCCCTGCCGACCTTCGAGGTATCGGCGCCCATGGCCTCCGACTTGAAGCCAGCGTGCGTGGACCCAAACCCCGGCGCTGGCCCGGTGTGTAGGAAGTTGCCTGACACGCGGCGTGGTGTTCGCCGTACTCAAGCGATCGAATTGACCTGATCCCGCGGTCTATCTCTGCTGCCTACAGTTCGTTTCATGCCGTCACCAAACGGCACCCACGCAAGCCCACACCACACCCCCCCCGGAGAACAGACCCATGCAGACCGACCAGTTTCTTGCCGAGATCCGCGAAGCCAATCTGTCGTACCTGATGCTGGCGCAAAGCCTGGTGCGGGCCGACCGCGACCAGGCGCTGTTCCGCCTGGGCATCAACGAAGACACGGCCACGCTGCTGTCGCGGCTGACGCCGGCGCAGATGATGAAGATGTCGATCGGCAATACGCTGCTGTGCCGCTTCCGCATGGACGACGAAGTGGTGTGGAACCTGCTCACCAACCATGGCAAGGGTGCCGCCAACGAAGGCGTGTCGCGCCTGCATGCGTCGATCCTGATGGCCGGGCGCCACCAGGAAGCCGCCTGACTTCAAAGTCTTCGGGCCAGCCCTCGCACGGATCCCAAACAACGCCAGGAGAAGAGCACCATGCGCAACAAGAGCATCCTTACCGAAGCCCGCCAGATCGAGCGCGCCGTGACCTTGATCAACCTCGGCGCCCGGCTGCAAGTGCTGGAAAGCGAGACCGACCTGAGCTACGAGCGCTTGTTGCGCTTGTACAAGGAAGTGGCGGGCAAGAGCCCGAGCAAAGGTCAGCTGCCGTTCTCCACCGACTGGTTCATGACCTGGCAGCCGAACATCCATTCGAGCCTGTTTCTGAACATCCACGAGTACCTGAACAAGGTGGCCGCGCTGGATGAGATCGATACCGTCATCAAGGCCTTCCAGCTCTACCTCGAACAGATCACCGCCCAGGGCCTGGACCCGCAGTTGAGCGTGACGCGCGCCTGGCGCCTGGTGAAGTTCGTCGACAACGGCATGTTGACCATGACCAAGTGCAAGAGCTGCAGCGGCCACTTTGTCACCCACCCGCACGAGATCGCGCGCCACTACGTGTGTGGCCTGTGCCAGCCACCGGCACGCGCCGGCAAGGGCCGGATGGCCGGGGCGCTGGCCGCCGCGGCGGGCAAGGGCGACGTCGCGATGGGCGCCGAGCAGCCGCAGGCTGACCGCGTTGACGCGACGGTGGCGGTCGCGGTGAAAGATTTCACAGAAGCCGCACAGCTCGCCGCGCGCGCGGTGCCGCCGCGGCTCAAGATGCCATCGCGGCGTGCCGAACAAGTGGCACGAGCTCTCTGAATTGTTTGTCTCCTCCTGGCACAGACCTCTGTGCTTTCATGCGGGTCCTTCGGGACCCGCACTTTTTTTGATCGAAGCGTGGTGATGCGACTGAACATGCCCGGCCTGTTGTTGTGGCCCGTGCCGGCGCTGCTGGCCTGGTGCCTGGCCTGGGCCGTCTTCGCCGGTGTGCGCGGCCTAGCCTTGCCGCTGGCCGCGGCGCTGGTGCTGGGCACGGCCGCTGCGGCGCTGGCCGCGCTGGTGGGTTGCCGCGGCTGGCGTCGGCGCAGCATCATGGTGGCGGGTTTTCCACTCTCGGCCGCTGCCCTTGGCGCGGCGCAGCTGCCGTCGTTCATCTGGTTGCTGGCGCTGGCGCCGCTGTGGTGGGTGTACCCGTTGCGCGCCTGGCGCGATGCACCCTTCTTTCCCACCCGGCGTGGCGCGCTGCAGGCCGCACGCAAGCTCATCTTCCTGTCGCCGCGGGCGCGTTTGCTCGATGCCGGCTGCGGCCTGGGCGACGGTTTGCTCGCGCTGCGCGAGGCCTGGCCACAGGTGCAGCTCGAGGGCGTGGAGTGGAGCCGCCCACTGGCGCTGCTGGCGCACCTGCGCTGTGGCTTTGCCAAGGTGCGCTGTGGCGACATGTGGTCGCACGACTGGCGCCCCTATGAGCTGGTGTACCTGTTTCAGCGCCCCGAGAGCATGGCCCGCGCCGCGGCCAAAGCCAGCGCCGAGATGCGCGCGGGCAGCTGGCTCGTAAGCCTGGAATTCGCCGTGCCCGGCTGGCGTGAACACGCGCTGCTGAAGCCGCTGGGCCAGCGCGTGATCTGGATCTATCGCATCGGAGCCCAGGCGTAGCGGCAGGAGTAGGCGGCGCACCGCCGCCAGTTCCGGCTCAACCCGTCGTGGTGGCGGCCGATAACGGATCGTGAACCCCGAGCCCACCGGCGCGGGGCCAAGACCCCAAGCGAAGAAAACCTTCTCATGTTCGTCATCGTTGGCTGGGTGCTGGCGCTCGGATGCATCTTCGGCGTGTACATCGTGCACGGCGGAAACATCGGCGTCATCCTGCACGCGCTTCCTTTCGAGATGATCACCATCCTCGGCGCGGCCGGGGGCGCCTTCCTGGCCAACAACCAGATGAAGGTGGTGAAGTCGACGGTGCGCGGCATCGGCGCCTGCTTCAAGGGCAGCCGCTTCAGCAAGGCGCGCTACATGGCATTGCTGGCACTGCTCTATGACATCTTGCAGAAGGCGCGCAAGGAAGGGCTGATGGCGATCGAGAAAGACGTCGAAGAGCCGCACGAGTCGCCGCTGTTCAAGAAGTACCCCGAGGTCGGCCGGGACCATCACGTCACCGAGTTCATCACCGACTACCTGCGCATGATGGTCTCGGGCAACCTGAACGCGCACGAGATCGAAAGCCTGATGGACAGCGAGATCGATACGCATCACGCCGAAGAGCATGCCGCCGTGGCCGCCATCGCGCGCCTGGCCGGCGGCCTGCCGGCGTTCGGCATCGTGGCGGCGGTGCTGGGTGTGGTCAACACCATGGGCTCGGTCGGGCAACCGCCCGCGGTGCTCGGCGGCATGATCGGCTCGGCGCTGGTCGGCACCTTCCTCGGCATCCTGCTGGCTTACGGCTTCGTCGAGCCCCTGGGCGGCCTGCTCGAGCAGAAAGTCGAAGACGCCGGCAAGGAACTGCAGTGCATCAAGACCACGCTGCTGGCCAGCATGCAGGGCTATGCGCCGCAGGTCGCCATCGAGTTCGGGCGCAAGGTCTTGTTCTCTGACATGCGGCCGACCTTCACCGAGCTTGAGAAGCACGTAAAGAAAAAATGAACGCCCACTTGTCAATGACGCTCGCGCCCGGGACTCCGGCGCACATCAAGCGGCCGCCGCGGATCCGGCTCTGCCGGTCCGCCAGCGGCGCCCCCCTGGGGGGGAGCGCCGTAGGCGCTTACGGGGGGGGGCAACAAGATGGCCGGTGACGCCAAAAAACTGCAGCCGATCATCATCAAGCGCGTCAAGAAGGGCGGGCATGCCGCGCATGGCGGCGCATGGAAGATCGCCTATGCCGACTTCGTGACGGCGATGATGGCCTTTTTCCTGCTGATGTGGCTGCTGGGCTCCACCACCGAAGGCGACAAGAAGGGCAT
>JANLYV010000015.1:0-25223 GCA_031365825.1 Rubrivivax sp.
AGGACGCGCGCATGCTGAGCTACCTGCCCCTGAGCCACGTGGCCGAGCGCACCTTGGTCGAACACGGCCAGCTCGCCACCGGCATGCACATCTACTTCGCCGAGAGCCTGGACACCTTCACCTCCGATTTGCAACGCGCGCGCCCGACCGTGTTCTTCAGCGTGCCGCGGCTGTGGGTCAAGTTCCAGCAAGGCATCAACGCCAAGATGCCACCGGCCAAGCTCAACCGCATGCTGAAGATTCCCATCCTCGGCGGCATCGTGCGCAAGAAGATCCTCACGGCGCTGGGCTTGCAGGAATGTGTCTTCGCTGCCGGCGGCGCCGCGCCCATGCCGCCCGACCTGCTGCGCTGGTACAACAAGCTCGGCCTCGATCTCGTCGAGGTCTACGGCATGACCGAAAACTGCGGCGTGAGCCACGCCACGCTGCCGGGCAAACAACGCCCGGGCACGGTCGGCCAGGCCTACGACGGTGTGCAATGCCGGCTCGACCCGACCACGAGCGAGATCCAGGTGCGTTCGGGCTGCACCATGCTCGGCTACTACAAGGAGCCTGAACTCACGCGCCAGGCGCTGACCGAAGACGGCTGGCTCAAGACCGGCGACAAAGGCGCGCTCGACAGCGAGGGCAACCTGAAGATCACCGGCCGCGTGAAGGACCTTTTCAAGACGAGCAAGGGCAAGTACGTCGCGCCCGCGCCTATCGAAGACAAGCTGGTGATGCACAACGCGGTCGAAGCCTGTTGCGTCACCGGCGCCAACCTCGGCCAGCCGCTGGCGCTGCTGATGCTCAACCCCGACGCCGTGAAGAAGGCCGCCAGCGCCGAAGGCAAGGCCGAACTCGAAGCCTCGCTCACCGAGCATCTCAAAGGCATCAACGACACGCTCGACCCGCACGAACAGCTCGACTGCCTGGTGCTGATGACCGACCCGTGGACAGTGGACAACGACCTCATCACGCCGACCTTCAAGGTCAAGCGCAACAAGATCGAAGACCTGTTCGCGGCGAACTACGAAAAATGGGTCGGCGCGCGCAAGAAGGTGCTCTGGTTCAAGTAGCGCCGCGCGCCGCGGCAGCGACGAATCGCGCCAGTTTGTCGGCGTCGAGCCGCTCAAAGCTGCGCACGCTGCTGCACAGGTCCAGGCCGAAAGGCTGCACCGTGGCGATGGCCTCGGCCACGTTGTCAGCGTTGAGGCCGCCGGCCAGGTAGAGCGGCAACGGCCACACCGCGTCGCGGATGCGCCGGCTCCTTCCCCAGTCATGGGTGCGGCCGGTGCCGCCGAGTTCTTTCACCTCCAGGTTCGGGTTGCCCGAGTCGAGCAGGATGGCATCCACCAGCGGCGCCACGGCCAGCGCTTCGGCGACGGACACGTCGCCCAGCACATGAATCACCTGCACCAGCTTGACGCCGGGGCACAGCGCGCGCAGCCTGCGCAGCTGCTCGTGCGGCACATGGTCGACGAGTTGCAGCGCGCTTGCGCGGATGCGTTGGTGTTGCGCGGCGATGGTGTCGGCGTCGGTGCGCGCCGTGAGCAGGAAGGTCTCGGTCGGTGGCTTTACTGCGGCCACGATCTTGGCGATGAGATCGTCGGCGATGACACCCGGCCCGCTGGGCATGTGCGACACCAGGCCGAGCACGCCCGCTCCCGCGGCCACCGCAAGCTGCGCCTCTTCGCGGCTGCGAATGCAGCAGATCTTGATGACCGGCACTGGGCTCACGCGAAGCGCTCGACAATCAGCGGCGGTGGCTCAACGGCCTTGATGCTGACGTGGTAGGCCGCCAGTACCGCCGCCACGGCCGCATCGGCCGCGGCATCGTCGGCCGCGTGCACGATGGCCAGCGCGTCGCCCGAGTGCACAGCCGTGCCGAGCGGGCGGCATTGCGCCAGGCCCACACGCGGGTCGATGCCGTCACCACCACGTCGCCGGCCGCCGCCAAGCTCGACCACCGCCAGGCCGAGCGCACGCGTATCGATGGCGGCGACATAGCCGCTGCCTGGCGCCGGCACCGCACGCTGCACCGGCGCCAGCGGCAGCGCCGCCTGCGCCAGCACATCGCGCGGGCCACCGCGCGCGGCCACCATGCGCGCGAAATGCTCGGCCGCGTGGCCGTGGTAGAGCGCGGCAGCGAGACGCTTGCGTGCAGCTTCGACGTCGGCGTCCAGTTGCGCCAGCACCAACACTTCAGCACCGAGTTCCAGCGTCAGCTTCAGCAGCCGCGGCTCGCGCCGCTTGCCGGTGAGAAAGTCGATCGCTTCGCGCACTTCGAGCGCGTTGCCAGCGTGGTCGCCCAGCACCTGGTTCATGTCAGTGATCAGCGCCACCGTCGGCAGGCCCGCGTCCTTGGCTACCTGCACCAGGCTCTGCGCCAGCGTGCGCGCCGCGTCCACATCGGCGGCGATGGCGCCATTGCCGCACTTCACGTCCAGCACCAGCGCCTGCAGTCCCGCGGCGAGCTTCTTGGCCAGGATGCTGGCGGTGATGAGCGGCACCGATTCGACCGTGGCCGTGACGTCGCGGATGGCGTAGAGCCGCCGGTCGGCCGGGGCCAGCTCGGCACTTGCACTGACGATGGCGCAGCCCGCGGCGCGCAAGGTGGCCAGCAAATCCGTGCGGTCGGCGTCGACGCGGTAACCGGGCAGGGCTTCGAGCTTGTCCAGCGTGCCGCCGGTGTGGCCCAGCCCCCGGCCGCTGATCATCGGCACCACGGCGCCGCAAGCAGCGAGCATCGGCGCCAGCATCAGGCTGACCTTGTCGCCGACGCCGCCGGTGGAGTGTTTGTCCAGCACCGGGCCTTGCAGGCCGGTGCCCAACCAGTCGAGCACCGCGCCCGAATGCGCCATGGCGTGTGTCAGCGCCTGTGTCTCCTCGCCGGACATGCCGCGCAGCAGGATGGCCATGGCCATGGCCGCAGCCTGCGCGTCGCTCCACTCGCCGCTCGCCAGGCCCTGCGCAAAGGCAACGATCTGCGCGCGTGACAACGCCTGGCCATCACGCTTGCGGCGGATCAGCTCCTGCGCCAGCATGCGTCACTCTGGCGTTAGTTCAGCCGTGTCACGCGCGGCTGCAGGTCGGGTGCGACCACTGCGCGCGCCTTGAAGTAGGCCTCCAGCGCGTCGATGTCCAGCGGCCCGGCCGTGCGCTCGCTGCCCTGGCGCAGCACGGCATTGGCATCCCCACCGTCGGCCAGGAAGGAATTCACCGTGACGCGGTAATTGGCCGTCGGCTGCAGCGGCTGGCCCTCGAGCTTGACGCTGTCGGCCAGCACGCGCTGGCCCGCCGGTAGGCTCGCGTCCCAGGTGTAGGCGAGGCCGCGCGAAGGGTACAGCGCGCGTGGGTTGTCGAAGCGGTACTGGTGCTGCAGCAGCTGCAGGATCTGCTCGCCGCGCAGCGTCATCGTGATGAGCTGGTTGTAGAACGGCTGCACCGCGAACAGGTCTTCGTAGCTCACCTCCAGCCGCCCCGGCGCGCCCAGCAAGGAGCGCACGCCGCCGGGGTTCATCAACGCCAGTTGTGCGCCGTAAGCGCGCGTGGCCTCGAGTTGCGCGTCGGCGATGATGCGTCCGAGCGTGCTCTCGCCATCCTTGTTGGCGTTCACCGCCAAGGGCTCGGCCAGCCGTCCCGCCGGCCGCTTCGCCAACGGTGCGGCAATGCGCTCGTAGGTCGCCACGAGTTCGCTCATCGCCGCGTGTTTGCCCAGGCTGGGCGCGACCACCAGGTTCTGTGCGCGCGCGCTGGTGACGTCGCCACTCTTGCGGTCCAGCGTCAAATCGATCTGCGTCACCAGCGTGCCGAAGGCTTCGGCGCTGGTGACCACGCGGCCGTCGATGACGCAGTTGTAGGCGCGATGCGAGTGGCCGCTGATGACCACGTCGACGGCTTTGTCGAGCTGCTTCACGATCTCCACCACCGGGCCGCTGATGCCTGCGCAGTCGTCGTAGTTGCCGCTGTTCAGGCCGCCTTCGTGCATCAGCACGACGATGGCCGCTATGCCCTGGCGTTTCAACTCGGGCACCAGCGCATTGACGCTCTGCGCTTCGTCGCGAAAGCGCAGCCCGGCCACGCCGGCCGGCACCACCACCGAAGGCGTGAAGCGGGTCGTCAGGCC
Organism: Rubrivivax sp.; assembly: GCA_031365825.1. Lineage (GTDB taxonomy): Bacteria > Pseudomonadota > Gammaproteobacteria > Burkholderiales > Burkholderiaceae_C > Rubrivivax. Next base: position 4,109 of record JANLYV010000015.1, read on the forward strand.
AACAAAGGCCACCGGCACGCCTTCGAAGCGCTTGATCCAATAGGGCGGGAAGAAGGTCTGACCCGTGGCTTCGACTTGGGTGTTGGCCGCAAGGTACTTGAAGTTCGCGCCTTTGAACGGCGCCGGCCCCTGGCAGCCCTTGTCGGGGTGGCAGCCGCCCATTTGCAGGCGCTGCAATTCGGCCTGGCCGCGGTCGAGCTCGTGGTTGCCCATGGCCGAGACTTCCAGGCCCATCAGGTTCAGCGCTTCGATCGTCGGCTCGTCGTTCAACATCGACGACAACAGCGGCGAGGCACCGATGAGGTCACCCGCGGCGACGAACACCGTGTTCGGGTTCTGTGCGCGCTGCTGCGCCACCAGTGTGGCCATCTGCTCGGCGCCACCCGCCGGCAGGCGCGAGCGCGGCTGCATCATCGTCAGGCCGTTGGCGGGCGCCTTGAGGTTGCCGTGAAAGTCGTTGATGGCCAGGATGCGCACCTGCAGCGGCGTGCTCGGGGGTGGTGTCGCGCAGCCCCACAGCGCGGCCGCGAGCGCCCAGGGCAGCAAGCAAGGTAGCGAGCGAACGATCATGCTCATGTTCCGTGTTAGCGCCGCTGCACGGCATCACCCGGCGCGAAGTTGGCGCTCTTCAACGGGCTGTTGCGATGGATGAAGTCGCGCAGCACTTCGGCGTCGACGAAGCCCGAATTGATGTAGCCCGGATGCTCGTTCAGCTTGGGGTAGCCGTCACCACCGCTGGCGGTGAAGTTGTTGATCGCCAGCCGGTACTCACGCTTCGGGTCGATGGCCTGGCCGCCGACTTCGGCCGACACAAGCTGCCCATCGGCGATGACCCAGCGCAACCCCGCCGTCTGCGGGAACGCGCCCGAGCCCGGCGTCATCTTCGCCGCGGCCTGCAGGTAGGCCAGCAATTCGGCACCGGTGAGCCGCACCACGCACACGGTGTTGCCGAAGGGCTGCACCTTGAGCACGTCGCGGTAGCTGATGCGGCCCGCCGGCAGCGAGTCGCGCACGCCGCCGGAATTCATCAAGGCCAGGTCGGCGCCGGTGCGTTCCATCATCGTGCGCGCAATCAGCACGCCCATGTTGGTGGGCTGCTTGCGCACGCGGTCACGGTCGCCGTCGAAGACGCCGTCGGCGCTGCCGACATCCAGGCCGAGCTTGGCCTGGCCGTTCTCCTGGAACGGGCGCAGGAAGGCCTTCAGGCTTTCATCTTCGGGGATGAGGTCGGTGAAGGTCTTGCGGCTGCCATCGGCGGCGGCACGCTGTTTCAGGTTCACCGGCAGCAGCTGATAACGCAGCAGTTGAACGGAACCCGGCCGCACTTCGAAGTCGGCGCGGCCGACGTACTTGCCCCACTCGTGGGCCTGCACGATCCAGGTGCCGTTCTGGCGGTCGGGCGCGCACAACGTGCCGGGCACGTAGGCGTCGTTGCGGCGGTTCTCGGCCAGCATGCACACCGGGTTCTGGCTGTGGCCGCCGACGATCAGGTCCAGGCCCGTGGTCGTGCGCGCCATCTCCACGTCACCGGGCGCGTTGACGCCGCGCTTGCCATCGGTGTAGTGGCCCATGTGGGTCGCGGCGATGACCATGTCGGCCTGTTTGCGCAACTCGGGCAGCAGCTTGGCGGCTTCTTCCGCGGGCTTGCGAAACTCGATGCCGGCGATGTTCGCCGGCAGCACCATGATCCGGGTGTCGTCGGTGGTCAGCCCCATCACCGCGATCTTGTAGCCGCCGCGCTCGAACATCGCATAGGGCTGGAACAGGCGCTGGCCGTCCTTGTAGATGTTGGCCGCGAGCAGTGGAAATTTGGCCCAGCTGCGCTGGCGCGCCAACACCTCGGGCGACTTGTCGAACTCGTGGTTGCCCACGGCCGAAGCGTCGTAGCCGATCAGGTTCATGCCTTTGACGTCGGGCTCGGCCTCCTGCATGTCCGACTCGGGCACACCGGTGTTGATGTCACCACCGTCGAGCAAAAGCAGTTCGCCACCGGCGGCCTTGACCTCGGCGCGGATGCGGTCGATGAGCGTCTTGCGCGCCGCCATGCCGTACTCGCCGTCGCCGTTGGGCCAGAAGCGGCCGTGGTGGTCGTTGGTGTGCAGGATGGTCAGCTTCAACGGCGTGCGTTCGGCCGGCGGTGTGGCGCAGGAGGCCAAGGCGGCCAGCGCGGCTGCGCTGCAGCTTCGTGCCATCAGGCGCAGGGTCAAGCTCATCTCAGGTCTCCATGGCCGCGATCACGGCCTCGATCAAACGTACGGCATTCGCGCTGCCCGTGCTGGCGGTGGCCAGCGTGTGTGCGTGGCTCAGGGTCTGGTTGTCCATACCGGCGGCCATGTTGGTCAACATCGACAAGGCCAGCACGCGCAGCCCGGCGTGGCGCGCCAGGATGGTCTCGGGCGCGGTGCTCATACCCACCGCATTCGCGCCAAGCAGCCGCAACATGCGAATCTCGGCCGGTGTCTCGAACTGAGGGCCCAGCACCCAGGCGTACACACCCTGGTGCAGCGTGATGCCCTGCGCTGCCGCGGCACGCAGCGCCAGCTCGCGCAGGCCGGGGTCGTAGGCCGCCGACATGTCGATGAAGCGGCGGTCACCCGGCTCGTGCAGCAGCGGCGTGCGCTGCGCCAGGTTGAGGTGATCGGCTATCAGCATCAGCTCGCCCGGCGCCACGGCCGCGTCCATGCTGCCGGCCGCGTTGGTCTGGATCAGCGTCGTCACGCCGAGGCCCGCGAGGCAACGGATGGCGCCCTTCATGCCGTCGGCGTCACCCGTCTCGTAGGCGTGTTTGCGCCCGGCGAGCACGGCGACGTCGCGCCCGGCGATGCGGCCCAGACGCACCTTGCCGCTGTGGCCACCCACGCCAACCAGCGGGAACGCCGGCAGGTCAAGGTAAGGCACGTCGACCGCGTCCTGCACAAGCTCGGCCACCGGGCCCCAGCCCGAGCCCAGCAGCAAGGCGATCTTCGGCGCGAGCACGCCGGCGCGGTTGCGCAAGGTGGCCAGGCTGGCGGCGATGGTCTCGTCGAAGTTCATCGTGGCGCGACATCCAGATGGTCGGGGCCGAAGCTGTGCGGCAGCAACTCGCCTAGCGTGAAACGATGCACCTCATCCGAGGTGTTGGCCACCAGCACCGGCAGGTCGGCACGCGCAAACTCGCGCAGCTTCTGGCGGCAGCCACCACAGGGCGTGACCGGTTCGCTCGCGTCGGCCATCACCAGCACCGCGCGCACCTCGCGGCCACCGGCCAGCACCAGCGCCGACAAAGCGCCGGCCTCGGCGCACACGCCTTGCGGGTAGGCGGCGTTCTCGACGTTGCAGCCGGCATGCACGCGGCCTTGTTCGTCGAGCAGCGCGGCACCGACCTTGAAGTGCGAGTAGGGTGCATGCGCCTGTTCGCGCGCGGCGCGAGCGGCGGCGAGCAGGCGGTGTTGGGTCTGTGTGTCCATCGCGTCAGAAATTCAAGTCGCAGCCTTGGGAAAAAAGCGCACCCCGGGCAGGCCTTCGAAGTGGCTGTCCTGGGTCCACAGTTCGGCGGCGTGGCGTCGCGCGGTGGCGTAGATCAGGCTATCGGCCAAGGGCAAGCCGTTGACGGCGGCCTCGAGCGCCAGCGACAAATCGATAGGCACGACACGCCCACGCTGCATCAACGACAAAGCCGTGGTGGCGACTTCATCACCGGCCTCGCGCGCCAGCTTCTTCGCCACTTCATAAACCGTGAGCACGGGCACGACAAGTTGTTCGACGCCTTCAATGGCCGCGGCGAACAGGTCGGCACGTGCTGTGTCGGCGAAGAACTCGAGCCAACAGGATGAGTCGAGCACCAACGGAAACTTGTCGGCGTGCTTTGCTGCTGCCTTGCGCGCCGGCCTGACGACTGACTTGGCTGAGGCGGGCTTGCTCACAGCTTGCGGTCCGGCTCGCGCTCGATCGTGGTGTCGACACCGCGTGCGATGCCACGCAAGGCCGCCGCCGGCCGCAGCGGCACCAGCCGCAGACCACCGTTGAATTCCAACACCATCATCTTGGCGCCGGCACGCAGCTGCAATCGTTCGCGCAGCGCCTGCGGAATCACAACCTGGAATTTGGGTGAAATGGTGACGGTGTTCATATCGATCATCTTAGCGTATGTCGAACAGCCTATCGATCGCGAATCACCGCTCCTTGACATACGGCAGCCCCAGCGCCTTGGGCGCGTACGCGCGGCCGATGAAGCCGGCCAGCAGCACCACCGTCATGACGTACGGCAAGGCCTGGATGGCCTGCACCGGCACGGCGCCTATGCCCGGCAGCACGACGCCCTGCAGCCGTATCGCCATGGCTTCGAGGAAGCCGAACAGCAGGCAGGCGAGCAGTGCGCCTACCGGGTGCCACTTGCCGAAGATCATCGCCGCCAGCGCCATGTAGCCGCGCCCGGCGGTCATGTTGGGGATGAAGGATGGCGTCAGCGCCAGCACGAGGTAGGCACCGGAAAGGGCGGCGAGCACGCCGTTGAGCATCAGCGCCTGGTAGCGCAGCCACAGCACCGAGACGCCGGCGGCGTCGACCATCGCCGGGTTCTCGCCGGTGGCGCGCAGGCGCAGGCCGAAGCGCGTGCGGTACAGCAGCCACCACACGGCCGCCACCAGCGCCAGCGTGAGGTAGACGAAGAGGTTGTGGCCAAGCAGCCCGACGCCGAGCACGGTGCCGATGAGGGGCCATGTCTGCACGGCGGCCACCAGGCCGGGCAGCAGCACGTCCAGGCGCACGTTGTCGGGCAGGGGCGGCGTCTGGCCGCCCATCTTGAACCAGGCGATGCCGAGCACGACGGTGAGCCCCCCGGCCGTCATGGTGATGGCCATGCCGAGCACGACCTGGTCGCCGCGATGGCTGACGCAGGCGTAGCCGTGCAGCAGCGACAAGGCCACGCCGACGGCGATGGCCGCGGCCAGGGCGACCCACAACGAGCCACTGGCCACACCGGCGGCGGCGGTGGCGAAGGCACACATCAGCATCTTGCCTTCCAGCCCGAGGTCGATCACGCCGGCGCGTTCGCTCAAGGTGCCGGCAAGTGCGCACAGGATCAGCGGCGTGGCCACGCGCAAGGTGCTGGCCAGCATGGACGCGATGGCAATTTCATCCATGCGCCACCCGCCGCGTCAGCGCGTGGTGCAGCCGCGCCAGGCCCGGCGCCGCCACCTGCGCCATGGCGCCGGCGAAGAGCACGATCAGGCCTTGCAGCGTGAACACCATCTCGCGCGAGAAGCCCTGGATCTCGAACGCCAGCTCGGCCCCACCCTGGTACAGCGCGCCGAAGAGCAGCGCCGCGAGCACGATGCCCACCGGATGGTTGCGCCCGATCAGCGCCACGGCGATGCCGGCGAAGCCCGCACCGGCGACGAAGTCGGCAATCAAACGGCCCTGCACACCGGCGATTTCATTGATGCCGACGAGGCCCGCCAGCGCGCCGGACAGCATCATCGAGCGCATGATCTGCGCGCGCGGTGCGATGCCGGCATACCGCGCAGCCTCAGGGGAGAAACCGACGGCACGCAAGGCGTAACCCGGCTGCGAGCGCCACAGCGCGAAGTACACACCGATGGCTGCGGCGATGGCCAGAAGGACCGAGACGTTCAAGGGCGAGCGCGGCCAGTTGATGCCCATCAAAGCCAGCGCTTCGTGCATCGCCGGCAGCTTGGCCGAGGCGGCAAAGGCGCGGCTTTCAGGCGCCATGTTGCCGGGCTCCTTCAACAGACCCACCAGCAGGTAGCCCATCAAGGCCGCGGCGATGAAATTGAACATGATGGTGGTGATGACGATGTGGCTGCCGCGCCAGGCCTGCAGCGCCGCCGGCACCGCCGCCCAGGCCAGCGCCAGCAGCATCGCCGCCAGCACCATCAGCGGCAGCATCAGTGCCGCCGGCAGCCGCTCGGCAAAGCCCAGTGCCGCCAACCCCGCCCCCAGGCCACCCATCATCGCCTGGCCTTCGCCGCCGATGTTGAACAGGCCACCGTGAAAGGCCACGGCCACGGCCAGGCCGGTGAAGACGAAGGTGGTGGCGTAGTACAGCGTGTAGCTCAGCCCGGTACGGCTGCCGAACGCGCCTTTGATGAGCAGGCCCAGCACCTGCAGCGGGTCCTGCCCGACGACTAACAATACGAGTGCACTGACCAGCAGCGCCAGGCCCAGGTTGATGGCCGGCAGCAGCACCAGGTCCATCCAGCGCGGCAGGTCGACCTGGGCGCTCATCCGTGCCCCGCGCCGGCCGCACTGCCCGCGCCACCCATCAAGCGCCCGATCGAGCGCTCATTGCAGTCGGCGATGGGCAACTCGCCGGCGATGCGGCCGGCGTTGATGACGATGACACGGTCGGCCAGCGCCAGGATCTCGTCGAGCTCGCTCGATACCAGCAGCACCGCGCCGCCGGCATCGCGCATCGCGCGCAGCCGGCCGTGGATGAATTCGATCGCGCCGATGTCCACACCACGCGTGGGCTGGCCCACCAGGAGCACCTGCGGCAGCGGCAGTGCTTCGCGTGCGAGCACCAGCTTTTGCTGGTTGCCGCCGGAAAACTTCGACGAGCGCAGCAGCGGGTTGCGCGGGCGCACGTCGTAGGCGGCCATCATCTCGGCCGTGTCGGCGCGCATGAAGGCGCGGCGCAGCCAGCCGCGGCGGCTGTAGCGCGGCGCGCGCTGGTAGCCGAGCACGGCCGATTCCCACGCGGCGAAGGGCAGCACCAGGCCGCGCCTGTGCCGGTCTTCGGGCACATGCGCCACGCGCAGCCGGCGTGCATGCTCGGGGCGCAGCCAGCGCTCGGGCGTGAAGCTCTCGCTGCCGACTTGCAGGCTGCCAGCGCGTGGCACGCTCATGCCCGACAGCGCATCGAGCAGTTCGCTCTGGCCGTTGCCGCTGACCCCGGCGACGCCGACGATTTCACCCGCGCGCAGCGACAGCGAAACGTCCGCCAGCCGCGGTACGCCCAGCGCGTCGTCGACCGAAATATGGTTGGCCCGCAGCAGCACCGCGCCGGGCTTGACGGCGTGTGCGCCGGGGTCGCGTTCGAGTTGCACACGCCGGCCGACCATGGCTTCGGCCAGGCCGTCGACGCTGGTCTGGGCTATGGCGCAGTCGAGCACCACCTTGCCCTGGCGCATCACCGTCACCACGTCGCACAGCGCCACGATCTCTTTGAGCTTGTGCGTGATCAACAGCACCGTGGTGCCGCGGCGGCGCAGCCCGCGCAGCGTCTCGAACAGCTGCTCGGTCTCGGCCGGCGTGAGCACGGCGGTCGGCTCGTCCAGGATGAGGATGCGCGCGCCACGGTAGAGCGCCTTCAGGATCTCGAGCCGCTGGCGTTCACCCACCGGCAACTCGGCCACCAGCACGTCGAGGCGCACCACCAGGCCCGACTCGGCCATCAAGGCTTCGAGCTGCGAGCGCACCGTGGCGCGGGCGCGCTCCAGCAGCCAGTGCGGCTCGCTGCCGAGCATGATGTTGTCCAGCGCCGAGAGCGTGTCGACGAGCATGAAGTGCTGGTGCACCATGCCTATGCCCAGCGCGATGGCGTCGCGCGAACCGCGGATCTGCGCCGGTTTGCCGAAGACCTCGATGCGGCCCGCGTCGGCCTGGTAGAAGCCGTAGAGGATGGACATCAAGGTGCTTTTTCCCGCACCGTTTTCGCCGACGATGCCGTGCACCGTGCCCGGCATCACCGTCAGGTTGACTTGGGCGTTAGCCTGCACCGCGCCAAAGCGCTTGTCGATGCCGCGCATGGCCACGGCCGGCGCGGCGGGGGTCGGGAGCATCACTCCCACTCAAACCAAATCACTTGCATTCATTTTTTGCCATGTAGTCGATGACGCTGATCTTGCCGGCGATGATGTCGGCCTTGGCCGCGTCGACCTTCTTTTTCATGTCGGCCGAGACCAGCTTGGCGTTGTGTTCGTCCATGGCGTAGTCGACGCCGCCTTCCTTCAGGCCCAGCGACGAGACACCCGGCTTGGTGCCCTTGAAGGCGCCGTTCACCGCCACGTCCACACGCTTGACCATCGACGTCAACATCGTGCCCGGGTGCATGTGGTTCTGGTTGCTGTCGACGCCGATGGCCAGCTTGCCGCCGTCTTTCGCCGCCTGGTAGACACCGACGCCAGTGCCGCCGGCCGCGGCGAAGATGACGTCGGCACCTTTGGCGAACTGCGACTTGGCCAGCTCGGCGCCGCGCGCCGGGTCGTTCCAGGCCGAAGGCGTGGTGCCGGTCATGTTGGCGAAAACCTCGGCCTTGGGGTTGGCGAACTTGGCGCCTTGTTCGAAGCCGCACTGGAATTTGCGGATCAGCGGAATGTCCATGCCGCCGATGAAACCGACCTTGCCGGTCTTGCTGGCCATCGAGGCCATCATGCCGACGAGGAAGCTGCCTTCATGTTCCTTGAACACGATCGACTGCACGTTGGGCAGGTTCACCACCGAGTCGATGATGGCGAAGTTCAGGTTCGGGAAGGCCTTGGCCACCTTCTCCACCGCCGAAGCCTGTGCAAAGCCGATGCCGACGATGGGGTTGGCGCCACGCTCGGCCATGCGCTGCATGGCCTGTTCACGCTGCGCCGGGTTGGCCACCTCGAACTCGAGGTAGGGCTTGCCGGTTTCCTTTTTCCAGCGCTCGGCCCCGTCGTAGCCGGCCTGGTTGAAGGATTTGTCGAACTTGCCGCCCATGTCGAAGATCACGGCCGGCTCGGCGTAGGCGATGCTGGCCAAGGTGGTGGCGGCGACGATGGCAGCGGTCTTGAAATTGATCACGACGGCAGGCTCCTGGTGGCAGATGTGGATCGAACGGCGGGCCCGAAAGAGGGCCCGCCAGCGTCTTGGCAGGATAGCAAGTCCCGCGCCATGCAACCCTCGGGGGCTCCCCTGCCTTGACCTGCTTTGCGTCCTGCTTTGCGTCGCGCTTGGTGCCGTGGATCGCGGGTCTGAACTAGCATGGGCTGATGACTCTATCGCCCACGGCTTCGGCCATCGAATGGGGCCACCGTTTGCCCAAGGTCGTGTTGCACGACCACCTCGACGGCGGGCTGCGCATAGCCACCTTGATCGAACTGCTGCACGCACGCGGCCTCACGCCACCCGCACCCGACCTGGCCAGCATGCAGGCCTGGTTCCACGCGCGCGCGCACGCTGGCAGCCTGGAGCAGTACCTGCAGGGTTTTGCGCTGACGGTGGCGGCCAGGGCCGCGCCGCAGGCGATGGCGCGCGTGGCCTTCGAAGCCGCCGAAGACGCGCTCGCCGACGGCGCCGTGCTCGGCGAATTCCGCATCGCGCCGCTGCTGTTCGAAGCGCACGGCGTGACGCCCGAGGCCACGGTCGACGCGCTGCTCGAAGGCTTGGCGCGCTCGGCGCTGCCCACGGGCCTGATCGTCTGCGCCATGCGCCATCTGCGGCCCGAGGAAACCGAGCGCGCGGCGCGGCTGGCCTTGCGCTACCACGGCCAGGGCGTGATCGCCTTCGACCTCGCCGGCGCCGAATACGGCCACCCGCCCTCCGACCACGCGCGCGCACTCACGCTGGTGCGCGACGCCGGTCTGCCGCTGACGCTGCACGCCGGTGAGGCCGACGCGGCCGAACGTGTGCTGGAGGCGGCGCGGCTCGGCGCCACGCGCATCGGCCACGGCGTGCGCCTGGCCGACGCGCTGCACGACCCGCGCCGGCGCGCACTGGTGGATGAGGCCATCGCGCTGGGCATCCACCTCGAGGTCTGCCCGACGAGCAACGTGCACACCGGCGCGGCCACTTCGATCGCCGCCCACCCCATCACGGCGCTATGGCAGGCCGGCGTGAGCCTGTCGTACCACACCGACAACCGGCTGATGTCGTGCATCACGCACAGCGGCGAAGCCGCGGCCTTGCTGCAGCACACGCCACTGCAGGCCGCCGACCTCGTGGCCATGAGCCTGCAGGCGGTCGAGCATTCGTTTCTGAGCGCCGACGTCAAACGCCAAGCGCGCGCCGCGACACTAACTCGCGCTGCGCTGCCGGCGCCTCATGGCGTAGACCATGGCGCCTAGCGCCGCCAGGGTCAGCGCGGTCGAAGCCGGCTCGGGCACGTTGTCGGGCGGTGCACCCAGCCCTGACAGCGGCGCCACATCGTCGATGCCGGAAAATCCGCCGAAGAACTTGATGTAGTTCGTCGGCGAGGTGATGTCCCCGCTCGTGCTGTAGTCGATGAAGGTGATACCGCTGCAACCCGCAATCAAGGCATGCCCCTTGCCGTCGATGGCGCCTTGATCAAAATCGCAAACGCCGGTGGCGAACTCTTTCAACGTGGTGCCTGGTGTCGCAGAAGCCGGGTCGAATGAGCCAACCCTGCCGGCGCCAAACGTGGTCATCAGGCCGGTGAAGCTGTCATACACCAGCCCATGCGCTGAGGTCACGCTCGTGGCGAACCGTGTCGTGCCGTAGGTGCTCAAACTGATCTCGCCAAGATTGCCGCCACCATTGGGTGCGCCGTTCACGTAGAAGACCTTGCCGCTAGGGGCAAAAGCGATCTGCGTCACGCCACCCTCGGAGCCGCTGATGGCGTGCAGCGCGCTGGCGCTGGCGATCGGCCCCAGCGGCAAGTCGGCAAGCGCACCGCCGAAATTACTGGTCCATACCTTTGAGCCCGACGGATCCAGTGACAAGTGAAAGGCCGGCGCCAAGGCGCTGCCCGACCCGACCAAGGCGCCCGCGGTGGTGTATTCGTAGACCCTGCCGGCGCCTGCGCCGCCGATCAGCAAATTGCCGCTCGGGGCAAAGATGATGCCGTCAGCCCCAGGAGACGCCACGATGGACGTCGGCGCGCCCAAAGTCGCCACCGTGCCGTCATAGCTGTACGACACCTTCCAGACATTGGTTCCGCCGGTGAACAGCGTGTAGTACATGGTGCCCGAGGTCGCGTCGGCGCTGGCCAGACCCGCCCACATCAAGCTGCTCACGGCGACACAGACCCTGGCCAAGCGATGAGGTGTTTGCCCGAATTTCATGATGCGCTCCTAAAAAACGGTGGGAGAACATCGAGACAGCTTGCATAAATTGCGCCAATGGCCGCGTCCTCGAACGCATTGCGGCGACAAGTCAATGAATTTGCTGTGGTTTATTTTTGGCGCTGGGTGACGACGCGGGCGCGTGCTGAACACCACTTGTTGCTGATCGTAAAAATGTTCGACAGCGCATGGATGATGTGCTGTCGAGCGCGGAAGGTACGCGCGCCGGCGCATCCAGCGCCGCACTCACGTCATGTCAAAAGTTAGCCTTGAAAGCCACGCCGTAGGTGCGCGGCTCGTTGATGAAGCCGGTGAGGTTGTTGAAGTCGATGCCGCCCACCACGCGGATCTGGTTGGCGATGTTGCGCACGAAGGCCGAGGCCTCGTAGCGGCCGTTGCCCCAGCCGTAGCCGGCGCGCACGCCGCCTTCGAGCAGCGACTTGCCCGTGAACTCGGTGGCTTCGTAGAGGAAGAAGTTGATCTTGCTGCGGTAAGACCAGTCGGTCAGCACGAAGGCTTCGCCGTTGCCCATGGGGATGTTGTAGCGGGCGTTGAAATTCAGCACCCACTTCGGCGACTGCGGCAGCGGGTTGCCGTCGATGCTGACCGTGGGCGCGAACTTTCCCGTCGCCGGGTTGATCGGTGCGGTGATCGGGTCGAGCACGGTGCATCCGCCGCCGCAGGCATCGACACGCAGGTTCTTGTCGTTGATGCGCGTCTTGTTGTAGCTGCCGCTGACCGACACCAGCAGCTGGTTCGTCAGCAGCGCCTGGAAGTCGAGCTCGAAGCCCTGGCCCGTGCCCTTGGCGGCGTTCACCAACTGGTTGAAGTTGGCGGCGCCGCCCACGGCCGTGAGCTGCTGGTCCTTGATGTCGTAGCGGAAGGCGCTGAAGGCCACGCGCGCGCTGCGGTCCAGCAGGTCGGCTTTGATGCCGGCCTCGTACGACGTGACCTTTTCCGGCTTGGCCACCGACAGTGTGTCGCCGAAGAGCAGCCGGCCCTGAATGGACGGCGCACGAAAGCCCGTCGCCACACGCGCATAGACGTTGGTCGTGGGCTCGAGCGCCCAGGTGCCGCTGACGTCGAAGCTGGTGTTGCTGGCGTCGGTCTGCGTCGTGCGCCGGCCGATGAAGGTCGGGCTGAACGGCGGCGCCTGCAGCCGGTCGGCGACGAAGTCCTTCTTGTCCTTGGTCCAGCGCAGGCCGCCACGCAGCTTGAAGCTCGGCGAGACCTCGTAGTTGGCCGAACCGAACACGGCGTAGGCCTTGTTGTCCTGCTTCTGCGTGGCGAAGCCGTTTTGCACATTGCCGCCGATCGAGCTGTAGTTGAAGCTGTCGATGTCGATCGACTCGTCGAACCAGTACAGCCCACCGAGCCAGGTGAACGGCCCCTTGGTGCTCGACTCCAGCCGGAATTCCTGCGTCAGCTGGCGATGTTTGGGCAGGCCATCGGCCGACTCGGCGTCGAAGGGTATGAAGCCCGGGCCGAAATTGCCGGCGCCGAGGAAGCTGGCGCCGAAGCCGCCGTCGATGTCGCCGCGGCTGAAGACCTTCACATGCTCGTAGCCGGTGATGGACACCAGCGTCATCTCGCCCAGGTCCCAGCGCAGCTTGGCACTGGCACCGCTGCTCGTGAGCTTCTGCTGGTTGATGCCGTCGTACGACACCTTGGCCGGGTCGAAGCCGGGCACGATGTTGTTGGTGCCGGTGGTGACGAGGTTGGCGCGGAACAGCCGCGCCGAGCCGTCGAGGTCGCGCCCGTGGATGTTCAGCAGCGCGCTGAAAGTCTTGCTCGGCGCCAGCAGCACCTGCACGCGTGCGGCGTGGTCGTTGTAGCCCTCCATCTCCTGTGTCGGGCCACGCGCAAAGGTGTTCTTCGCCCAGTCGTCGCGGTTCTGCGATTGCATCGAAACGCGCACCGCCGCGCCATCGCTCAGTGGCATGTTGACTGCACCTTCGGCATTGATGGCGCTGTAGCGGCCGAGCGACAAGGAGCCGTAGCCCTCGAACTTCGGCCCCGGCTTGGCTGACTCGAACTTGACCACGCCGGCCGGTGAATTGCGGCCGAAGAGCGTGCCCTGCGGCCCGCGCAGCACCTCGATGCGTTCCAGATCGAACAGCGGGAAGCCCTTGAGGATGGGGTTCTCCTGCACCACGTCGTCGAACACCAGCGACACCGGCTGCGAAGCGTTCAAGTCGAAGTCGGTATTTCCCAGGCCGCGGATGTAGAAGCGCGGAAAGGCGCGGCCGAACGAAGACTCGATGTTCAGGCTGGGCACGCGGCCGGCGAGCTGGCGCACGTCCTGCCCGCCGGAATTCAGCACCTCGAGCAGTTCGCCCGAAAGCGCGGTGACCGAGCTCGGCACGTCGCGGATGTTCTCGACGCGGCGCTCGGCGGTGACGGTCACCGTCTGCAGCTTGCCGGGCTCAGTGCTGCCAGCCGTGCCAGACGTGACTTGAGCCGACGCACCGGCGTGCAGCGCCAGCAGCGCGGCCGCGGCCAGCAGCTGCATCGTGAAGCGCGGCGTGGTGTGGATGGGGTGCATGGATCCTCCAGAGTTGTGCCCAGTTGGCAGCGGCAGCAAAGCCTGTGCCATGGCGCAATGATGGGCCGCGGCCGGCGTGGATTCATGACAGTGCGCCACCGCCGTCACCGTGCTGACGTTTGTCTGCAACACTTGCAGCCATGCTCTCCAAAGACCAACTCAGCGCCTGGCAGCGCGACGGCTACATCGTGTGGCCGGGCTTCAAATCGGCGGCTGAACTGGCGGCGGTGTCGGCACGTGCCAAGGCCATCGTCGACGCCTTCGAGCCAGCGGCGCAACGCGCCGTGTTTTCTTCAGTGCAACCATCGCAGCTGGCCGACGCGGCACTGCTGGAATCGGCGGCCGAGGTGCGCTGCTTCTTCGAGGAGGAGGCCTTCGACGACGCCGGCCGGCTGCGCCAGGCCAAGGCCTTGTCGATCAACAAGATCGGCCACGCATTGCACGACCGCGAAGAGGTCTTCAACCGCTTCTCGCGCGACCGGCGGCTGGCTGCCATCGCGCATGACATCGGCATCCAGGTGCCGCAACTGTGGCAGTCCACGGTCATCTTCAAGCAGCCCGCGATCGGCGGCGAAGTGCGCTGGCACCAGGATGCCACCTACTTCGTCACCACGCCGCACAGCGTGGTGGCGTTCTGGTTCGCGCTCGAAGACGCGACGCTGGACAACGGTTGCCTGTGGGTGCAGCCGGGCGGACAGCGCAGCCCACTGCGCGAAGTCTTTGGCCGCGATGACGAAGGCGGATTGAACTTGCGCCAGGTCGACCCCACGCCCTGGCCCCAGCCGGCCCAAACGCTGGCACTCGAAGTAAGCGCAGGCAGCTTGATCGTCTTCGACGGCCTGTTGCCGCATGCCAGCGCGCCCAACCGCTCGGCCGCGTCGCGTCTGGCCTACACGCTGCACGTCACCGACGGCCGCTGCGACTACTCGCCGCGCAACTGGCTGCAGCGCGGCGCACATGACCCGGTGTGCGGCTTCGAGACTTCAGGGGGTTCCTGAGACGCGTTCCAGCCTGACCCCGATGCCGCGTGGGCCGGAGCCTGCAGCCCGGCTGTTCCTCGATCTGCTGCACTGGGCAACGCCGACGGGCTCAGCTCACGACGCGGTGTGAATCGTGGTGCCAGCGTCAGCGGCGCGCCCGCGCCAGCGCCTGCTCCAGGTCGTTGATCAGGTCGTGTATGTCTTCGATGCCCAGCGACAGCCGCAGCAGATCCGCCGGCGCCGGTGTGCCCGCACCTTCCACGCTGGCACGGTGTTCGACGAGGCTTTCGGTGCCGCCGAGCGAGGTGGCGCGCTTCCACAGTTCGACATGGGCGGCGGTGGCGATGGCGGCGGCTTCGCCGCCACTGCTGCCCCCTTTCACACGAATCGACAGCATGCCGCCGAAGCCGCCATGCATCTGAAGCGAAGCGACCGCGTGGCCCATTGCGCCGGGCAGGCCGGGGTAGAGCACGGCCTCGACATCGCGGTGATGGGCGAAGTGTTGTGCCAGGGTCATGGCCGAGGCGCTGGACTGCCTCACACGCAAGAAGAGCGTGCGCATGCCGCGCAGCAGCAGCCAGGCTTCGAACGAGCCGAGCGTGGCGCCGAGTTGTGCGCGCACGCCGCGGATGCGCTGCCAGAAGTCGTCGTCGACGCGCGTCACCAGCGCGCCGGCGATGAGGTCGCTGTGCCCGCCGAGGTACTTGGTGGCGGCGTGCATCACGATGTCGGCGCCCAGCGTGAGCGGCTGCGTCAGCACCGGTGTGCCCACCGTCGAGTCGACCGCCAGCCGCGCGCCGGCGGCATGCGCCATCTGCGCCACGGCAGCGATGTCGGTGATCGTCCACAACGGGTTGGCGGGCGTCTCGACCCACACCAGCTTGGTCTTGCCCGGCCGGATGGCAGCTTGCACCGCGGCTGCGTCGCTCATGTCGATGAGCTCGACCTGCAGGCCCCAATGTGTGGCGAAATTCATCAGCCAGTTGCGCAGCGACCAGTACATCACCTTCGGCGCCAGCACATGGTCGCCCGGCGCCAGCGCCTGGAACACCGCCGTGGCCGCGGCCATGCCCGAGGCGAACAGCAGTGCCTGCGCACCTTGCTCCAGCCGCGCGAGCACGGCCTCGGCCTGGTCGAACGCCGGGTTGTCGGCGCGGGCGTAGATGCGGCCGCTGCGGTACTGGTTGTCGGGGTCGCGCAGGTAGGTGGTGCTGACGTGGATCGGCGGCGTTACTGCGCGCGTGGTCTCGTCGATCCAGCCCAGGGCTTGGGCGGCGACGGTTTCGGGTTTGGTTTCTTTGGGGTTCATCGTCCGGTGGAGCGAGGGGCTGGATGTGAAGCGTCAAGCGCGTATTTTTTGACGAGATGAGTCAGGACCTGAGCCTCACCGCTCCGACAGCGCGAGTTGTGTGCCGAGCCCGCCGAAAGCACCGGCGAAACCTCTGCGCAGCCAAGTCTGGACGCGCGGGGACTCGATGACGGCCTTGCGAAAGGCATGGGCCAGCAGACCGTAGACGACGAAGACGCCGAACGTCATCGCCATGAACACGGCGCTCAGGCCGAGCAGCTGCAGCAGGGGCGATGCTGCGTTGGCTTCAACGAACTGCGGCAGGAAAGCCAAGAAGAAGATGGTGAGCTTGGGATTGAGGATATTGAGCAGGACCGCCTTGCTGACCAAACCGAGAGCGCCATCCGCGCCGTGTTCCGACTGAAGAACGGCGAACGCTGATCGATCACGCCAAGTCACGACCGCCAGATAGAACAAGTACGCCACGCCTGCGAACTTGAGCATCTGAAAAGCGATGGCACTGGTGTGCATGACGGCGGCCAGGCCCAGTACCGTTGCCAGCAAGTGGGGGACGATGCCCAGCGTGCAGCCCGCTGAGGCGAAGAAGCTTGCGCGGCGGCCCTGCGCCAGGCCCGTCGACACGGTGAACAGGACGCCGGTGCCTGGGATGAGCACCACGATGAGAGAGGTGATGAGGAACTCTGCAGTCAACATGGCACGAAGTCTCCTGGTGCGGCCTGACGCTTGAGTTGAGCGACAGGCACTGGCACCCCGATGGCTGTCCGCTTGAACGAAGGGTTCGGCAGCACTTCGGTACTTGCCGCGCGCGGCTAAGCCTGGGCACACTTCTTGACGGTGTCAAGTGTTCGGGTAGTGATGTCCGTTCCGAAGGTACGCTCAAGCAGGTTCATGAAGACGGGACCCCTTTCGCTTGGCACGTAGGCGCTGAAGACCTCAGCAGCGCCCAACTTCAGGATGCTGGCGCCCTCGCGCTCGATTGGAAGCATGACGCTTGCGTCAGTGGGCTGGCGAAGAAACGTGACCACGTGCTTGGCAGTGGGCGGCAGGTTGAATTCGGCGAATGGATCTGACTCGATCAGTTCTTTGAGGTATTTGGAAGGTCGGACGATCGTACTGAAGCTCCGGCCAAGATCAGCGTGCATGGCAGTCTCGGCTCGTCGCTCCAGGACATAGGGTGCTGAAGTACGGGTACTGAATGCGACGTTTCCGCTGGAAAGCAGCGTTCGTACTTCAGAGAAGCCAGCCGCCTCGAAGCAGCGCTTGAGTTCTGACATCTTGGCATTCAGCGGGCTGACTCCGCGAAGGAAGGCGACGTATCGGGGCATGGCTTCGGACTGCGTATCGCTGTGGGGCCCCGCCTCGACCGAATGGTTAGGCCGCACCGGCTGCAAAAGGAGTAGCGCGTTGCGTCACCAGCCTATGTGGGCCGGTGAATTGCGCACAGTTTGTTGCCGTCCGGATCCCTCACGTAGGCGAGGTGCAGCGGCCCTAACGTTCCGGCGCGAAGACCCGGTTCACCCTCGATAGACTGGCCGCCATGCGCGATAGCTGTATCGTGAAATTCTCGGACCTGCTCTGGCGAGTTGCACTTGAAGCCTATGGTGCCGCCATTGGCCGCGCTTGCCTTCTCTCCGTTGATTGGCTCAGTGATGCAGAAGGTACTTCCGTCATGCCGGTAGAAGAGTCTTGCGTGGCCGGAACTCGCAGTATTTCGTAGCGGCTCGCCGGCTCCAAGAACGCCAAGTACTGCGTCATAAAAGCGCTTTGATCGCTCAATGTCGTCCGAGCCGACCATGACGTGGTTGAGCATGCAGTGTCTCCATTTTCAGGTTGAGTTGCCGAATCCTACGCACCCGGTCGATGCTGCAGGGCTACCGGCTCAATGTTGTGAGGCCCCATACGATGGCGATGAGTTGGACGATGTTGATCCCGATCGCGGCGATGTGAGTCTTGCGGAAACCGGGAATTGCGTCCATGAAATTTGACTGGATCTGAGCTCCGAGCGCGTCCATCTTGGGGATCACTTTCTTGCGCAGGATGACGGCGATCAGTGCGAGCGCAGCGGCGCCGGTTGCAAGCCCCAAGTATCCCGCGAGTCCGTAGCTGAGCGACGTGGCAGTGGCGGTAATCACTGCGGCAAGGTAGTAGATGTTGAAGAAGCTACGTACAAAGCGGGCATCAAGCGCTGTGTCGTGCTTTAGAACGAGCAGCGGAATTGATCCCATGATGAAGTAGGCTGTCGTGACGAGGAGCGCTATTGTGAAAACCAGGGCAGTAATCATGGCAGCAGACATTTGGCTTCGCCTCCAGCGTGGTGGACTTGGAGAGTGCAGCGTCAAGGACGTGTTGGGTGCGGCCTAACGTTCGAGCTAAGCTGGCGCAAAATGGGCCGCAGGCCCAGCGCCGGACGACCAGCGTGACACGCCGTTGGTGCTCAGCTTGAGCGGCGCTAGGCCGCAGTCCTATGCCTCGCGCTCCCATTCAAGAATGCCTCTGCAAACCACGTTTGGGTCATGCGGGATAGGGCCCCAGGCGGAGATGAGCGAAAGATTCGCGCCAATGAACCTGAACGCCCGCACTTGAACGGTTTGGGCCCAGCCTTCGTTCCAGCTCACGTCCACGTCTACTTTCATCTGATCGCCTTCGATTTCGACGCGGCCGGTGTAGGCGATCATCTGTTTGAACGCTGAAGCCCTCTGGTCATCGGTTGCTGGCGGGGGACGATCAGCAGCCGTGAGTACAGCCATCATGAAAGAACTCGGCAGTATCACTAGCCGACCCTTTGGATTTGCTCCCCACGCCGGCTTCTTCTCCCCAGTTTGCTGGACTTCGATGTCGAACGAAATCAGCCTCCATTGGCCAATCAGAGGCGTAAGTGCGGTGGGTGTACCTTGTGCGGTGATCATATTGATCCTTCAATTGCGGCAAGCGGGGGGCGGATTTCTGCGGCCTAACGATGATTTCGACTCATTGCTTGCGTCTTGGCAGGTTGGCGGCCTGGTCGCCCAGGTCCCACCACAGCCCGGCCATCAGCTGCAACGCCTCGCGCACCACCGGCAGCAGCAGGTGCTCGTCGGGCGCGTGCTGTTGGCAGGCGGCGTAGCTGTGCGGGATCCACACCGTGGGCAGCCCGAGGATGTCGGCGAACACGTCGTTGGGCAGGCTGCCACCGAGGTTGGGTAGCAGTGCTGGTTTCTTGCCCGTGCTGCGTTCGATGCTGGCCAGCGCAAAACGCACCCAGGCGTTGTCGGGGTCGAGGCGCGTCGCCGCCATCACCACCGGCGCGCTGACCTCGATGTCGGCAAAACCATGCGCAGCGAGGTGTTCGCGCACCACCGCGTCGACGCGCGAGACATCGGTGCCGACGACGAAGCGCATGTGCATGCTGGCCTTGGCGTTGGCCGGGATGGCGTTGATGGGGAAGTCGGGGTTGCCGGTGCGGTAGGCCAGCACTTCGAGCGTGTTCCAGGCGATGACGCGCTCGGCCGGGCTCAAGGCCTCTTCGCCCCAGTCTGCGTCGACCAGGGGGTCGCCGGCATCACCACCGAAGCGCACACCGACAAGCGCCGCACGCACGTTCGCCGGAATCGGCGGCGGCCGCAGCGCCGGCACGAGGATGCGGCCGCGCTGGTCGACGAGGCAGGCGATGGCGTTGGCCAGCACCGTGCCGGGGTTGCGCAACAAGCCGCCCCAGTTGCCGCTGTGGTGCGCGCCTTCGCGGCAAGTCAGCGTCAGATCGAAGTTAGCCACGCCGCGTGTGCCCAGGAACACGGTCGGCACGTCGCGCGCCAGGCGTGGGCCGTCGCTGGCGATCAAGGCATCGGCGCGCAGCGCGTCGCGGTGTGCCGCGCAAAAGGCGGCGAGGCCGGGCGAGCCGGTCTCCTCGCCGGTTTCCACCAGCCAGGTGACGTTGAAGCCGAGCTTGCCGCCGCGCGCCTGCAACACCTGCGCCAAGGCGGCGATGTTGATGCTGTTCTGGCCCTTGTTGTCGGCGCTGCCGCGGCCGTAGAGCCGCTCGCCTTCGGCCGCCAGCAACCACGGGCCCTGGCCGCGGGTCCACGAGGTGTCCTGGCCACGGATGACGTCGCCGTGGCCGTACATCAGCACCGTGGGCAGGGCGGCGTCTTCGTGCCTGTGCGCGATGAGCAAGGGGCCGGTGGTGGGCGTGTGCGCCGCCGTGTGTGCAGTCGCGTGGCCGAGTTCGGGGTTGTCGTGCACCGAGGCCGTGAAGCCCAGGGCTTGCAGTGAGGGCGCGATCTCGTCCACCAGGTAGGCGCGCAGCACTGGCATGGCTGCCGGGTCCTGGCTGGCGGTGGGCATGGCCACGCGCCGTGCCAGGTCGCGCTGGAAGTCGCCGCAGTCGAGGTGCGCGCGTGCGGCAGCCAGCGCGTCGTCGCGGCCCATCACGGTCACTCGCTCTTGGTCACCAGGGTGAAGTGCTCCACCCGAGGCGGCACCGCGAAGAACGGCCCGACGATGGCGCGCCACTCGGCAAACAGCGGGCCCTGGCGAAAGCCGACGGTGTGGTCTTCGAGCGTGTCCCAGAAGATCTGCAGGATGTAACGCTCGGGGTTTTCGATGCCGGCGTTGACCTTGGCTCCACGAAAGCCCTTGGCGCGACCGGCCACCGTGTCCAGCCCATGCTGAATGGCGACTTCGAAGGCAGCCTGCTGGCCTGCGGCGATGGTGATTTCGGCAAGTTCCAGGATCACGGCGTGTTCCTTGCGTTAACGATGTGTCACTTCAGTCTACCCGCTGAGTCGCGAATTTATTCACGCTTCGCGGCTATCCTGAGAAGCGCTGCCAAGCCTTCTTCAAGAACCCCGACCATGACTGAATCCTTGCGCCTGCTGCTGCTCTTCGGCCACCTGCTGCTTTGCATCTTTGCTCTGCAGCGTGTGCTGCAGACCGACGTACGCGTGTTGCGTGGCCTGGCCGGGGCCGAGGAAATGCGACGCACCCATGCGCTGCTGGTGCGCCTGCTGGCGGGGCTGTGGATCAGCGGTGTCGCGCTCGCCGCCATCGACCTGAACCTCCAGTTCACGACCATTGGCGACAAGCCCAAGCTCATCGTCAAGCTGCTCACCGTGATGGTCCTTACCGCCAACGCGCTGGTGCTGCGCTACCGCTGCTTCGAGTACCTGGCCACGGGCCGCACGCTGTGCAGCGGCACGGGGCTGATGGTGCTGGCAGCCGGTGCACTCAGCACCGCGAGCTGGCTTGCCGCGGCGTTTTTCGGCATGGCACGTCCGCTGCAGGCCTGGCCATTGAGCGTAAGCCTGGGCCTCTACGC
>JANLYV010000023.1:0-2127 GCA_031365825.1 Rubrivivax sp.
CGCCAGGCCGGCGCAGTGTGTCGGCGTTCGAGATGGTGAGCAGCCTGCAGGCCGATGTCACGGCCTTTGCCGATGGCGCCGAAGCGGCTGATGATCTGACCATCCTGGCGCTGCGCTGGCTCGGGCCGGCCGCCACGCAAGTTGTCTAGACAAGAGCGGTGGACACATCAACGTACCTCGACCTTGACCCGCCGGTTGCGCGCTTCGGCCACGCCGTCGGCCGTGGGCACGACGGGTTCACGCTTGCCGCGGCCGATGGCCAGCACCTTGTCGGCGGCGATGCCGCGCGCCACCAAGGCGTTGCGCAGCACTTCGGCGCGCTGGCGCGACAGCACGTCGTTGTAGGCGTCGCTGCCCACCGTGTCGGTGTGGCCGATGACCATCACGTCGGGCAGGGGCCTGCGCGCGACTTCGGCAAAGACGCTGTCGACGAGCTTCTGCGATTCGTCGGTCAACTCGTCCTTGCCTTCGATGAAGTACAGCGTGAAACGCGCCGGCAGCAGCGGCCGCGCCGCCAGCGCCGCGCCGAAGCGCGCCTGCACCTCTTGGGTGTTCGAGGCCCGCGCTTTGGGGCCTTCGCTGGTGAGCGTGGCCGCGGCGAACGGCTGGGTCAGCGTGATCTCGCCCGTACCCTGGGTGATGATCACGGCAGTGTCTTTGCCGGCACTGTCGGGCAGCAGCACGACCGTGCCCTGGCGCGTGGCGCAGGCGCCCAGCGTCGCGAGCATCAGGCCCACCAGGACCGCGCGCCACATGTGACCCATGCGCCGCAGGCTAGTCATCCACGGCCACCACGAACTCGGTGCCGCGCACACCCAGCACGGCGGCCGGCGTGCGTACCGTCATCGCGCGTGGCGACTGTTTGGCGATGCGGCCTGAGATCACCGCCAGCGTGCCACGCTGCAGTTGTGTATCGAAGCGCCCCTGGCTGGTGGTGGCGTCGTACTCGAAGCGCGCCAGCGCGAGGATGTTGTTCGGCCCGGCCGACAACAAGGAGTTGTCGCGCATGGTGATGCCCACCGACCCGTCGGCGCCGGTCTTCACGGTATCGGCCGCTTCGAGCGGCAGGCCTACCTGGCCGGGCATGGCCTGGCCATTGCGTTCGACCGTGACCTGGCCCTTGCTCACCTTGATCTGGCCGATGTCGGCGGCGGCGCCGGCCGCGAGCGTGATGCCCGCGCACAGGACGCAGATGTGCGCCAGGGCGCGTGTTGATGGCTGCTTCATGAACCGTCCTCTCGAGGGTTCAGCGAGCTTAAGCCTTTTGTGATGAGCAACAGCCAACGCCGCGGATTCACGGCCCGCCTGGCCGGGTTGCCGCTGGCCATCGAATTCGTCGAGGCGTTTTGTTTGACGCACGCCACCGCCACGGTCGACGCGCTGCGCCTGGTGCTGATGGTGGAGGAGCTCTTCACCAACACCGTGACGCATGGCCACGGTGGCGACAGCGATGCCGCCGTGCACCTCTGCCTGGACGTTAGCGAAAACACGCTGACGCTGGTCTACGAAGACGCTGCGCCGTACTTCGACCCGCTGGGGTATGTCGCGGCCCACGCGCACGAACGTGTGGCCGGGCTAGCTGCGCGGCCCATCGGCCACCTGGGCCTGCCGCTGGTGCTGGAGATGGCCAGCAGCGCCAGCCACGAGTGGACGGGCGAAGGCAACCGCCTGCACCTGGTACTGCTGCGCAGCGGCTGAACCATCGCTACGGGATCAGCCGCTCGATCTCGTCCATCGCCGCGTTCATCTGCTGCACCATGGCCTGGTAGGGCGCGGCGCTGGTCAGGTCCAGGCCGGCGGCCATCAAGAGCTCGTGCGGCGGTACCGAGCTGCCCGAGCGCAGCACGTTCAGGTAGGCCTCGCGTGCGCCGGGCTTGCCCGCCAGGATCTGCGCGCCGAAGTACTGCGCCGCGGTGGCGCTGGTGGCGTAGGCGTAGACGTAGAAGGGCCGGTGGAAGTGCGGGATGTAGGCCCACTCCTTGCAGTACAGCGGGGCTATGGTCATCACGCCGGCGTCGACGCCGTGGTATTTGCGCAAGAGGCCGCAGTACATCTCGGTAAAGCGTTTGCCCGACAGCGCCTCGCCGCGTGCCTGGGCGTCGTGCGCGAGCAGCTCGAACTCGGCGA
>JANLYV010000030.1:0-16753 GCA_031365825.1 Rubrivivax sp.
CTCCAGTTGTGCTCATTGATGATGTGCGCCAGCAGGGCCTTCTTCTTGCCGCGGCCCACGGGGTGGATGCTCTGGCTGATGCGCTGCACCGTGGTGTTGCGCGGGGTCACCTGGATGCTCTGCGGGTTCTTGAGCAGCGTAGCTGCCAGGTCTCGGATTTCGTCGCTGAAGGTGGCCGAGAAGAGCAGGCTCTGCTTTTCCCTGGGCACGAGTGCGAGGATCTTCTTCACGTCATGGATGAAGCCCATGTCCAGCATGCGGTCGGCTTCGTCGAGCACGAAGATCTCGACCTGGCGCAGGTCGAGCGTGCCTTGCTGATGGTGGTCGAGCAGACGGCCGGGCGTGGCCACGAGGATGTCGACACCCTTGCGCAAGGCGTTGATCTGCGGCTGCATGCCCACGCCGCCGAACATCACCATGCTGGTCAGCGGCAGGTACTTGCCGTAGGTGCGCACGCTCTCTTCGACCTGCGCTGCGAGTTCGCGCGTCGGTGTGAGGATGAGGCAGCGGATGGCCTTGCGGCCGCGTGCATCGGTGGCGGGTTTGCCGACGGTGAGGCGCTGCAACATCGGCAGCACGAAGCCGGCGGTCTTGCCGGTGCCGGTCTGTGCGCCGGCGAGCAGGTCGCCGCCTCGGAGCACGGCCGGAATGGCCTGCACCTGGATCGGCGTGGGAGTGTCGTAGCCCTGGTCGCGAATCGCGCGCAGGAGCGGCTCGGCCAGGCCGAGGTCAGTGAATTGCATGAGGATGGCCCGCGGGGGGCTTCGGTTCGCAGCCTGCTGTCGCCCGCCTATGAGTAGGTCTGGGGCGCACCAGTCGGTAGGCGCGAGAGCTGGATAACGTCGGAATCGACGGCACCGCGATGACTGGAAGCCGCGGCGCTTGGGGGGAGTTTAACCGTTGTGACGGTTCATCGCTTCGATGATGGCCGGGCTATGCCTCGTTGTTCGTCGTCATTCAGGTTTTGCACCCGTGGCCTTGACCACGCGCCGCCACTTGTCGACGTCGGCCGCGAGGAAGGCGGCAAACTCTTCCGGCGTGCTGGCCACGACCCGCGCGCCGTCGGGTTCAAGCCGTGCCCTCAGCTCGCCCGTTAGCGCGGCTTTCACCGCACTGGCGTGCAGCCGCACCAGCACGTCCCGCGGCAGCCGTGCCGGCGCAAGCAGGCCGAAGTAAGCCGTCGACTCGAACCCGGGCAGCGACTCGGCGATGGTCGGCGTATCGGGCAAGGCGGGAATGCGCGCGCCGCCGGTCACGCCGAGTGCCTTGACCTTGCCCGCCTTGATCTGCGGCACGGCGTTGATGACCGCGGCGAACATCAGGTTGACCTGCCCGCCCATCACGTCCATCAGCGCCGGCGTGCTGCCTTTGTAGGGGATGTTGACGATGTCCACGCCAGCCGTCATCTTGAAGAGCTCACCGGCCATGTGGATCGAGGTGCCCAGGCCGCCGATGGCAAAGTTCAACCTGCCCGGCTGCGCCCGCGCCAGGGTGATCACGTCGCGCGCGTCTTTGGCCGGAAAGTCGAGTGCGGCCACCAGCACCGCCGGCCCGGTGGAGACCTGCGTGATGGGTGTGAAGTCGCGCACGGCGTCGTAAGGCGCCTTCTCGCCGTACAGCCCCATGTTGACGCTGTGGCTGGTGTTGACGAAGAGCAGCGTGTAGCCGTCCGCAGCCGCCTTGGCCACTGCTTCGGCGGCGATGTTGCCGCCGGCGCCGGCGCGGTTCTCCACGAGCACCGGCTGGCCGAAGTCTTTCGCCATCTCGGTCGCCAGGAAGCGCGCCAGCGTGTCGGTGGTGCCGCCGGGCGTGACGCCGACGAGGATGCGAATGGGCTTGGCCGGCCAGGCTTGAGCCGACGCGGGCAGGCTCAGCAGCAGGCTTGAGGCCAGCGCCAACAGCGACCAGACGCGCCGCGTCAACACCTCGCCGCGCGCCACGATTCAGCTTGGTTGCATCGGCACGGCGCGGTGCTCGCTCAAGCGCAGCCAGCCGCGCGCGATGCGGTAGATGGCCCACAGCCCGAGCAGCGCCATGCCCAGCGCCCAGGTGCCGAAGCCCACGATCACTGGCATCAGCGGCACCGAGACCAGCGCCACCAGCAAGGCCCAGGCCAGCGCGAACCAGAAGGTGCGGATCTGCCAGGCGAAGTGCGATTCGAGCCAGCTGCCGCGCACGTCGCTGCGCTTCACGTAGTTGATGATGACGGCGATGATCGACGGCCAGCCGAACAGGAACGAGCCGATGACGCTGGCCGCGCCAAAAGCCCCGAGCACCAACCCCAGCGCATGCAGCGCATAGACGATGTGCGTGGTGCGAATCAGTGACGAATCGGTCTCGACAGTCAGGCTGTTCATGGTGCGTGGGTCTCCGTGCCGGCGGTGGATGTTGCCCGAAGTGGGGGCACGCGGGCCCACAACAAGAGGCAGCAGAACAAAGCGAAGGGTACCGCGGCCCAGGGCAGGTGTGCGGGGCCAAGGCTGGGCAGCGCCATGCCGCCCACGGCCGCACCGAGCGCTGTGCCGAAGTACAGCATCGACGCGTTCAGTGACAGCAGCAGCGGCGCCTGCGCCGGCGCCAGCGTCGCCAGGCGGCTTTGCTGCGGCGTCATCAGGCTGAAGCCGGCCACGCCCCAGCCCAGCAGCACGGCCAGCATTGCCGGCCAGCTGCCCGCGGTGAAGGGCAGCAGCAGCATGGCAAGCGCCAGCGCCGGCAGCCCCAGCGACAACGTGCGCCGCGCGCCGAAGCGGTCGTTGCCAAGGCCGCCGACCACCGTACCGACGACCCCGGAGACACCGAACATCGCCAGCGTGATGGAAAGCACCGTGCTGCTCATCGGCACGAGCGCGGTGAGCACCGGGCCGATGTACGAGAACATCGTGAAGATGGCGCTGAAGTAGCCCAGCGTCGTGGCCAGCACCACCAGCACGGCGCGGTTGCGCAAGATGCTGGCGATGCCGGCGAAACTCGCGCCGGGTGCCGACACATGCTGCGGCAGCCGCCACGCAGCCACCAGCAGCACCAGCGCGCAGGCCGCCGCAACGACCCACATCGCTGCATGCCAGCCGTGCGCCAGGCCGATCCAGGCGCCCAACGGCACACCGGTGACATAACTCAGGCTGAAGCCCAGGAACACGGTGGCCAACGCCTTGCCGCGCTGCGCCTCGGGCACCGAGGCCACGGCCACGCCAGCGGCCAGCGGCGTGAACATCGAGCCCAGGCCCAGCACCACGCGCCCGGCCAGCAGCCACCACAGGCTTGGCGCCAACGCGCACATGACATTGCCCAGCACCAGCAGCGACAACGCCAGCAGCAGCGCCTGCCGCCGCGCCCAGGCGCCGGTGGCCAGCAGCACCATCGGCGCGAGCACGGCAGTGGACAGCGCGTAGGCCGTCATCGCCTGCCCCACGGCGGCCGGCGTCACTGCCAGGTCGGCCGCAATCACACCGATGATGCCGGTGATGGCGAATGCCGACGAGCCGACCACGAGGTTGCCCACGCACAGCAGGGTCAGCAGCCGGAAGTCCATCGTGGGCACGATAACAAAGCCCTGCGTCATCAACGCGCGCGCCGCGTCCGCAGGGGCATTGTTGTGCTCCCGGATAATGCCCGCGCTGTCCCCATGAACCGCGCGCGCTAGTCACTGCAGTTGCCGGCCATCCCACTTACTCCGTATCCAAGAAGCCATGGCCCAGTACGTTTTCACCATGAACCGCGTCGGCAAGATCGTGCCGCCGAAACGCCAGATCCTGAAGAACATTTCCTTGTCGTTCTTTCCCGGCGCCAAGATCGGCGTGCTCGGCACCAATGGCTCGGGCAAGAGCACTTTGCTCAGGATCATGGCCGGGCTGGACAAGGAGATCGAAGGCGAAGCCGTGCCGATGCCGGGCCTGAAGATTGGCTACCTGCCGCAAGAGCCCGTGATGCGGCCCGACCAGAGCGTGCGCGAGTCGGTTGAAGAAGGCATAGGCGGCGTGCTGGCGGCGAAGAAGCGCCTCGATGAGGTCTACGCCGAATACGCCAATGAGGACGCCGACTTCGACAAGCTTGCCGCCGAACAGGCTGAGCTCGAAGCCGTGATCGCCGCAGCCGGCAGCGAGAACACCGACCTGCAGCTGGAGATGGCCGCCGACGCGCTGCGCCTGCCGCCCTGGGACGCGACCATCGGCAACCTCTCAGGCGGCGAAAAGCGCCGCGTGGCGCTGTGCCGTTTGCTTCTCAGCAAGCCCGACATGCTCTTGCTCGACGAGCCGACCAACCACCTCGATGCCGAAAGCGTGGAGTGGCTCGAAGTCTTCCTGAAACGTTTTCCGGGCACGGTGGTGGCCATCACCCACGACCGTTACTTCCTCGACAACGCGGCCGAGTGGATTCTTGAGCTCGACCGCGGTTCGGGCATCCCGTGGAAAGGCAACTACAGCGACTGGCTCGACCAGAAAGAGCAGCGCCTGGAGCAGGAGCAAAAGACCGAAGACGCGCGCATGAAGGCGATGAAGGAAGAGCTGAAGTGGGTGCGCTCCAACGCCAAGGGCCGGCAGACCAAGAGCAAGGCGCGGCTGGCGCGCTTCGAGGAGCTGTCGGACGTCGACTACCAAAAGCGCAACGAGACCAACGAGATCTTCATCCCCGTGGCCGAGCGCCTGGGTAACGAAGTCATCGAATTCAAAAACGTCAGCAAGAGCTTCGGTGACCGTTTGCTTATCGACAACCTGAGCTTCAAGGTGCCGCCCGGCGCCATCGTCGGCATCATCGGCCCCAACGGCGCGGGCAAGTCCACGCTGTTTCGCATGGTCCAGGGCAAGGAGCAAGCCGACAGCGGTGACGTGGTCATCGGCAAGACCGCGCAGCTGGCCTTCGTCGACCAGAGCCGCGAAAGCCTGTCTGACGAGAAAACGGTGTGGCAGGACGTGTCTGGCGGCCTGGACAACATCATCGTCGGCAAGTTCGTGATGCCCAGCCGCGCCTACATCGGCCGCTTCAACTTCAAAGGCAACGACCAGCAAAAGCTGGTGGGCTCACTCTCCGGTGGTGAACGCGGCCGCCTTCACTTGGCCAAGACCCTGGCCCGAGGCGGCAACGTGCTGATGCTGGACGAGCCGTCTAACGACCTGGATGTGGAGACACTGCGCGCGCTCGAAGAAGCGCTGCTCGAATTCGCCGGCAGCGCCATGATCATCAGCCACGACCGCTGGTTCCTCGACCGCATCTGCACCCACATCCTGGCCTGCGAGGGCGACTCGCAGTGGTTCTTCTACGCCGGCAACTACCAGGAGTACGAGGCCGACAAGAAGAAGCGCCTGGGTGAAGAAGGCGCCAGACCCAAGCGCGTTCGCTTCAAGCCGATTCGCTGAAGCGGCTTAACGCAACGCGGCGTCGAAGCCGCGCAGGTAGATGTCGAAACGCTGCAGGTCGTTGTGCCCCGCCCCGGGCACGAGCAGTAGCTGCGCGCCCGGCACCAGCGCTTGCAGGCGCCGGCTGTGTTCAGGCCGGATCAGCGTGTCGCGCTCGCCGTGCACCAGCAGCAGGGGCGACTTGATGTGTGGCAAAACCAGGTCGGTGCGCAGCGGGTAGCGCACGACCCAGCCCGGCACCAGCGGGTAATGGTCGGCCGTCAGGGCCCGCATGCTCTCGTACGGCGAGACCAGCACCGTCAGCTCACTTTGAACGTCAGCACTCAGCGCCGCGGCCAGGCCCGTGCCGAGCGAGCGGCCGTAGATCACGCGCTTTTTGCCCGCGTACAGCGGCGCCACCGCGTCCCAGGCGGCGCGCACATCGGCGTGCAGCTGCGCTTCGCTTTCGATGCGGCCCGTACTCTTGCCGTAGCCGCGGTAGTCGATCATGAACAGGTCGACGTCGGCACGGCGATAGAAGTCGGCGTTGACGAACCAGCTCTGCAAGTTGCCCGAGTTGCCGTGCAGGAAGAAGACCACGCCGCGCGGCTGCGGCAGGCGCAGATGCAGCGCGTTCAGGCGCGCACCTGGCACATCGACCCAGCGTTCCTGCACGTCGGCGCCGAGATCGAATCGATGGTCGGCCGGCAGCAGCTGCGGCGCGAAGAGCAGGCGTTCCTGGCCCCACCACAGCGCGGCCAGCGCGGCCGCGGCGGCCAGCAGCACGATGGCCACCGCCGCCAGCGAGAAGCGTTTCAGCGTGCGCATCACCAAGGCGGTCAGCCCAGCCAGCCAAAGGCGCCCACCACCGCGCCGAGCGCGATCGGCCACAGCGGGCTGAGCTGGGTCTTGAGCATCAGCAGCAGCGTGATGGCCACCAGCATCGGCGCGCCGATGTGGCTGCGCGTGGGCTCCAGCAGCACCCAGCCGGTGGCCAACAGCAACCCGAGCGTGAGCGGAGCCATGCCCACCGTGAAGGCGCGCACGCCTAAAGCGTCACGGTGGCGCTCGCCGTAGCGGCTGGCGGCCAGCGCCAACGTGGCCGAGGGCAGCAGGCTGCCCAGCGTGGCGGCAGCCACACCGGCCAGGCCGGCAATGTTCCAGCCGATGACGGCGACGAAGAGCACGTTCGGCCCAGGTGCGGCCTGCGCCAACGCCACCGATGCGGTGAAGCCGGCGTCGCTCAACCAGCCGCGTTCGCCGACGACAAAGCGCTGCATGTCCGGCGCGGTGGTGATGGCGCCGCCCACGGCCAGCAGCGACAACATCGTGAAGTGCAGGAACAGCGCGAGCAGTTCCGTGCCGCCCAGGCCGAGGTGACCCCACCACAGCTCATGCATGGCGCAGCTTCCACGCCGCAGTCGCCACCGCGCCTGCGCCCAGGCCCAGCACGACCCACACCAGCGACCAGCGCAGCAAGCCGATGGCGACGAAGGTGAGCGCGCCGTAACCCAGGCACCAGGGCAGGCCCATCACATTGCGGCGCAGCGTCGAGGCCAGACGCAGTGCTGTGGCCATCACCAGCCCGGCGGCCACCACGCCCATGCCGCGCAATGCACCGGCCGCGGCTGGATGCGCCGAGATCTGCTCGAACCCTGCCGCCAGCAATAGCACCAGCAGCAGCGGCGCGCACATCAGCCCGGCCACCGAGGCCACCGCGCCGCGCCAGCCAAAAAAACGCTGGCCGATGATCAGCGCCATATTGACGATGTTCGGCCCGGGCAGCACCTGGCCCAGTGAGAGCAGCGCGAGAAAATCTTCCTTGCCGAGCCAGCGCTCGCGCTCCACCAGTTCACGCTGCGCAACCGCCAGCACGCCACCGAAACCCTGCAGCGCCAGCCGCGTGAAGACGCTGAACATGCGGCCCGGCGAGGCCGGCCGCAGCAGCACGTCTTCAGTCGCCATGCCCGCGCTCATCCACGCAGCACCTTCAGCGCGTCGGGGTTGACCAGGTTGGTCGGGTTCTTGTCGATGAAGTTGACAATGTTCTCGAACGCCGCGCGGAAGTACATCTCGTAGCTGTCTTGCTCGACGTAGCCGATGTGCGGCGTGCACACCGCGTTTTCCAGCCGCAGCAAGGGGTGGCCTTGCAGGATGGGTTCGTGCTCGAACACGTCCACCGCCGCCATGCCGGGGCGGCCGCGGTTCAACGCCGAGACCAGCGCGCCGTCTTGCAGCAACTCGGCGCGCGACGTGTTGACGAAGAGGGCGGTGGGCTTCATGCGCGACAGCGCTTCCAGCGTCACCAGGCCGCGCGTCTGATCGTTGAGGCGCAGGTGCAGGCTCAGCACGTCGCAGGCTTCGAAGAAACTTTCGCACGAAGGCGCGGGCAGGTGGCCGTCGGCCAGCGCGCGCTGGCGGCTGGCGTCGCTGCCCCACACCACCACCTTCATGCCGAACGCGCGGCCGTAACCCGCCACCATCTGGCCGATCTTGCCGTAGCCCCAGATGCCCAGCGTCTTGCCGTTGAGCATCATGCCGATGCCGAAGTTGGGCGGC
Organism: Rubrivivax sp.; assembly: GCA_031365825.1. Classification (GTDB taxonomy): domain Bacteria; phylum Pseudomonadota; class Gammaproteobacteria; order Burkholderiales; family Burkholderiaceae_C; genus Rubrivivax. The sequence continues at coordinate 7,890 of JANLYV010000030.1, forward strand.
ATCGAAGAGGCCTTCAGCCCCGACTGTTGCCACGCGCCGTGCTTGAGCGTGCCGATGTACTGCGGCAGCCGCCGCATCGCCGCCATGATCAGCGCCCACGTCAGTTCGGCCGGTGCCACCGGCGAGCCCACGCCTTCGGCCACGCTGATGCCCAGGCGCGTGCAGGTGGTGACGTCGACATGCGAGCCCACGCGGCCGGTCTGTGCGATGAGCTTCAGGCGTGGCAGCTTTTCCAGCAGCGCGCGCGGGAACTGCGTGCGTTCGCGGATCAGCACCAGCACGTCGGCGTCGCGCAGGCGCACCGAAAGCTGCCCGATGCCCTTCACCGTGTTGGTGAAGACCTTGGCATTGAAGGGCTCCAGCATGGCGGCGCACTTGAGCTTGCGTACCGCGTCCTGGTAGTCGTCGAGGATGATGATGTTCATGTGGCTTGGGGGTCATTCTGCCCTCGCCGGCAGCACAAAGCCGGGGCCGCTACGATGCGACGCTTCTTGTCACACAAAGGAGACTTCCATGAGCATTTCGATGCATTCAGCCAGCGCGCCGATTTTTGTGCGCACCCTCACGGGCATGCTCACCTGGCTCGACAAAGCGCAGGCCCACGCCGAAGCGCGCAAGTTCGACACGGCCAACTACCTCACGCTGCGCCTGGCGCCCGACATGCTGGCCTTCACGCGCCAGATCCAGATCTGCAGTGACGCTGCCAAGGGCTGCATGGCGCGCCTGGCCGGTGTCGACATTCCTGCGTGGGAAGACAAGGAAGCGAGCTTTGATGACCTGCGTGCGCGCATCAAAAAGACCATCGACTTCGTGCAGTCGGTGCCGGCGGCCAAGGTCGACGGCAGCGAGCAGAAAGACATCCTGCTGAAGATGCGCGCTGGCGAGGTGCACATGACCGGCGAGGACTACCTGCGCCACTACGCCATGGCCAACTTCTTCTTCCACGCGAGCATGACTTACGCGTTGTTGCGAAACGCCGGCGTCGACCTCGGCAAGAAAGACTTCCTGGCCTGAGCCATGGTCCTGGCCACGGTCATATGGCCGCGCGAGCGTGACCTGGGGGGCGGTTTCATGGTGCGGCGGCTGCTGCCCGCGGCCGCGCGCCAGGCGGTGGGGCCGTTCCTCTTCTTCGACCACTTCGGCCCGATCGACGAAGGGCCGCAAGACCTGCACGATGTGCGGCCGCATCCGCACATCGGCCTGGCCACGGTGACCTATCTGTTCGAAGGCGCCATCAACCACCGCGACTCCACCGGCGTGGTGCAGCGCATCGAGCCCGGCGCCATCAACTGGATGAACGCCGGCCGCGGCATCGTGCACAGTGAACGCACGCCCGACGACTTGAAAGGCCGCGCGCGCCGCAGCCACGGCCTGCAGCTGTGGTGTGCACTGCCCGAGGCTGACGAAGAGATGGCGCCGGGTTTTGCGCACACGCCTGCGGCCCTGATTCCCGCGCTGGAAGTCGGCGGGGCGCGTGTGCACGTGCTCGTGGGTGAAGCTTTCGGCGCGGCCTCGCCGGTGACGGTGCGCTCGCCCACGGTGTACCTCGACATCGCCTTGTCGGCGGGTGACGCACTTCCGCTGCCGCCCGCGGCCGAGCGTGCCGTCTACGTCGTGCAGGGCCGTGTGGCGCTCGACGGCCAGCCGCTGGCCGAGCACACCATGCACGTCATCACGCCCGGCGACGAGCCCTTGCTTTCGGCCGCGGGCGAAGCGCGCGTGATGTTGATCGGTGGTGAGCCGCTGGGCCACCGTCACCTGTGGTGGAACTTCGTCGCCAGCCGCAAGCCGCGGCTTTTGCAAGCGGCCGACGACTGGGCCGCGGGCCGCTTCCCCGCCGTGCCCGGCGAGACCGAATTCATCCCACTGCCCGAGCCGCGGCCGAGCGCCTAAGAGCCACCTAGAAGTTCAGACTCGCGCTCGCCTGCTGGCCGACGCGCAGCGTGCGCTCGAAGCCGCTGACGATGACGGCGTTCATGCCGAAGGTGATGCCGCCGTTCATGCGCGCGTCGGCGCGAAAGCCGGCCAGCGTGTCGCCGGGCTCATGGCCCTGGGTGGCGCTGTCGGGGTCGATGCTGGGCACATTGCAGCGCACGCAGGGTTTGACCAGCCGCAGCAGCACCTCGCCGCCATCGGCCACGATGCGGATCTCGCCGATATGGTCTTCGTCGAAAGCCTCGATGCCGTCGAGCACCAGGTTGGGCCGAAAGCGCCGCATGTCCACCGCCGCCTGGCCGCGCGCGGACAGGCGCTGATTCAGGTCAGCTAACGACGCCTTTGAGGTGACGAGCAACGGGAAGCCGTCAGCAAAACCGTTCTCTGCTTCGATGTCGCCGGCCCACAACTTGCTCGAGAGGCGGCGCTGTTCGGGGTCGAAGCGCACCAGGCGCAACGGCCGCTTTGTGGCCATGCCCGCTCCGAGAAAGTCGCTGAACCATTGCGCAGCCAGGGCGCCCATGTCGAAGGCGCGCACCTCGTCGTCCCACACGCGGGCGCGGGTGGCGGCTTCCACCACGTCCAGCCGCAGGTGCAGCGCCAGCATGCCAGGAGCGCGCAGGATCAGCTCGCCGTGTTTGAGCCTCGGTGTGATCAGCGCCATACGCGGCAACTCGCGCTGGGTGAGCATGTCGCCGTGGTTGTCGACCACCATCCATTGGCGGTCCAGGTCCAGGCCGGTCTCGACCAGCAAGGCCTCGCGCAACGCCATGCCAGCGCAGCTCTTGATGGGGAACACATACAGCTCGGACACCGAGCAGGCGATCTCACTCACGATTCAAAGGCTCCTGTGCGCGATGCAAGTGGGCATCGGACCGCGCGGCATTGTCGCGGAGGTGCGCTGCCTACAATCTGGCGATGGCTTTCGCAGACGCGCCGTTCGACGTGCAAGTGCAGGGCAGCGGCGCCGTGGCGCTGGCTGCGGCGCTGGCCTTGGGCCGGCTCGGCCTGCGTGTCGCCCTGGCCGCGCATGCCGCGCCTGCCGACGCGACGCCCGCTGATGTGCGTGCCTACGCGCTGAACGCACGATCGATCGCGCTGTTGCAGTTGCTGAAGGTCTGGGACGCGCTGCCGGTGGACGCGCACACGGCGGTGCACGACATGCACGTCGAAGGCGATGCGCCCGGTGCGGCGCTGCACTTTTCGGCCTGGCAACAAGGGGTCGAGCAACTCGCCTGGATCGTCGACGCCGCCGCACTGGAAGGCGCCTTGCGCGATGCCATCCGCTTCGCGCCCCATGTGCAGTTGCAGCCGCAGTTGCTGTCGACGCAGGCCGCGGCGGCCGACGCCGTGCCGGCTGCATTGCACCTCTATGCCGAAGGCCGCGACACCGCCAGCCGCGCCGCGCTGGGCGTGCAGATGCCGCTGCACCAGCACGGCCAGCGCGCCGTGGCCGCGCGGCTGGTCGCCAGCCAACCGCACGCCGGGCTGGCGCGCCAATGGTTCCGATCGCCCGACGTGCTGGCGCTGCTGCCTTTCGACCGGCCCCAGCCGGGTTGCAGCTACGGCCTGGTCTGGTCGCTGCCGCAAGCGCGCGCGCTTGAGCTCATGGCCGCGACCGAAGCCGACTTCAACACCGCCTTGATGGACGCTACCGGCGGCGCCGCCGGCACGCTGAGTCTTGCCAGCGCACGCGCCGATTGGCCGCTGGCCAGCGGCCGTGCCAGCGCCGTGTGCGGCGCCGGCTGGGCTTTGCTCGGGGACGCGGCGCATGTGGTGCATCCCCTGGCCGGGGAGGGCCTGAACCTCGGCCTGGCCGATGTGGCGGTGCTGGCCGAGGTCATCGCGGCGCGCGAGCCTTGGCGCGCACTCGGCGATGAGCGGCTGCTGCGCCGCTACGCGCGCCAGCGCGAGCTGCCCACGCGTGCCATGCTTCACGTCACCGACGGTTTGCTCGAACTCTTTGCTAGCCCCGCGCCGTGGCTGCGGGAACTGCGCAACCGCGGTTTGACTCTGCTCAATCGACTCGGGCCGATCAAGCGTGCGCTCACCGCGCGGGCGCTCGACGGTTGAACCCATCACTCTCGCAAGGTACCCATGCCCTTCCTGATCAAGTCCGTTGCGCTGCTGTGCGCCACCGTGCTGCTGATGTCGTGCAAGGGTGAACCCGCCGAGGCGCCGTCGGCGAAGGCCGTGGCCGGCGCCGCCAGCGCCCCCAGTCTGGCCGCGGTGCAAGCCACCATCCGCAAGGTGCTGGCCGAGCGCATTCCGAACCTGCCCAAGATCGACGAGGTGACGACCAGCCAGGTGCCCGGCCTGTACGAGGTGCGTTTCGGCGGCACCGAAATCGTCTACGCCGACGCCACCGGGCAGTACCTGGTGCAGGGGGCGTTGCTCGACACCAAGACCATGGCCAACCTGACCGAGCAACGCATCGACAAGCTCACCGCGGTCGACTTCAAGACGCTGCCGCTGCAAGACGCGATGGTCATCAAACAAGGTGACGGCAGCCGCAAGATGGCCGCCTTCGTCGACCCCAATTGCGGCTATTGCAAGCGCTTCGAACGTGACCTGGTGACGGTGCCGAACGTCACCATCTACGCCTTCCTGATGCCCATCCTCGGGCCCGACTCCACCGTCAAATCGCGCGACATCTGGTGCGCCAAGGATGCGTCGCGCGCCTGGCGCGCCTGGATGGTCGACAACGTCTTGCCCGAGAAGGCCGCCGAAGCCTGCAAGGCCGAGGTGCTGGCACGCAACGTCGAGCTCGGGCGCAAGTTCCGCATCAACGGCACGCCGGCGCTGCTGTTCGAAGACGGCACGCGCAAGCCCGGCGCGCTGCCGGCCAAGGTGGTCGGCGAGTTGCTCACGGCGGCGAGCAAGAAGTCGTGAGCTGGCGGTGAACCCCTTGGCGACGCTGGCCGTGCCGGCGTCGATGTCCGCACCGCGCAGCATTCCCGGCCGCACCTGGCGCCGCGGCGCCATGCTGGTGCTGATGGTGCTGCTGGGCCACCTGTGGCTGGCCGACCAGACACTGCACGACCAACTGGGCGCCGGCGCGGCGAACTCGTCGCCACGCCGCATCGAAGTCAGCTTCGTGCGCGAACTGAAACAGCAGCAACCTGCCACGCTGGCACCGCCGCTCGCAGCCCAGCGCGCACCACGGGCGGCCCTGGCGCCTGCGCCGGCAGCCTCGGCGCCGCTGCCCGAGGTGCTGCCCGTGCCCGAGCTGGCGCAGCTGCTGCCGCCCGCGCGAAGTACGGAAGTCGCCACTGCCGTGGCCGAGGCCGAGGCCGCGCCGACCACGGCGGCGGCGGCCGTGCCGGCAGCCAGCGAAGCGGCGGCCGCGACCACCGCCAATGTCCCGGCTTTCGAGTGGCCACCGTCAACCCGTCTGTCCTATCAACTCACGGGTTATTACCGCGGCGCCGTCGAGGGCCAGGCGCAGGTGGAATGGTTGCGCAACGCCGGCCGCTACCAGGTGCACCTGGACGTGAGCCTGGGCCCGTCGTTCGCGCCGCTGATGTCGCGCCGCATGTCCAGCGATGGCGAGCTCACCGCCGCCGGGCTGCGCCCGCGCCGCTACGACGAGCTCACGCGTGTGGCCATGCGCGCGCCGCGCACAGCCACCATCTACTTCGACGACGAGCGCGTGCGCCTCCCCGCCGGCACCGAACTCGCGCTGCCTGTGGGCGTGCAAGACACCGCCAGCCAGTTCGTGCAGATGACCTGGCTCTTCACCACCCGGCCCGAGCTGCTGGAAGTCGGCCGCACCATCACCATCCCGCTGGCACTGCCGCGCCGCGTCGACACCTGGCTCTACGACGTGGTGGCGCGCGAGACGCTGCAGACCGCGGTCGGGCCGGTCGACACGCTGCACGTCAAGCCGCGGCGCGAGGTCGGCAGCGGCACCGAGCTAACCGCCGAGATGTGGGTGGCACCGACGCTGCAATACCTGCCGGTGCGCATCCTCATCCGCCAGGACCGCGAGACCTATGTCGACCTGCTGCTCGAGCGGCTGCCGCAGCAGGCCGGCGACGCGGCGTCGGCCGCGCCGGCCAGGCGCTGAGTAACGGCTGCCGCCTATAGTGCGGCCACCCATCGCGTCGCGGCAGCTTTGCGCCGCAGCCACCCGCAACTCTCGGAGCATTCATGACCGAACCCGTGATTCAAACCGACGTGCGCGGTGAGGGCGAGCGCCGTACCGGCGTCATCACTCTGCACCGGCCCAAACAGCTCAATGCGCTGAACGATGCACTGATGGACCAGCTCGGCGCGGCGCTGTTGGCGTTCGACGCGGACGAAGGCATCGGCTGCATCATCGTCACCGGCAGCGAGAAGGCCTTTGCGGCGGGCGCCGACATCTCGGCCATGGCGCAGATGCAGTTCATGGACGTCTACAAGAGCAATCTCATCACGCGCAACTGGGAAACCATCCGCCAGGTGCGCAAGCCCGTCATCGCCGCCGTGGCCGGCTTCGCGCTGGGCGGCGGCTGCGAGCTGGCGATGATGTGCGACTTCATCATCGCCGCCGACAACGCCCGCTTCGGCCAGCCCGAAATCAAGATCGGCATCCTGCCCGGCGCCGGCGGCACGCAGCGCCTGCCGCGCGCGGTGGGCAAGAGCAAGGCGATGGACCTGGTGCTCACCGGCCGAATGATGGACGCGGCCGAGGCCGAACGTGCCGGGCTGGTTTCGCGCGTGGTGCCGCTGGCGCAACTGCTGCCCGAAGCGCTGGCCGCAGCCGAGCTCATCAACGCCATGAGCGGCCCGAGCGTGATGCTGGCCAAGGAATGCGTCAACCGCGCCTTTGAAGGCAGCCTGAGTGACGGCGTGGATTTCGAGCGCCGGGTCTTCCATTCGCTCTTTGCGACTGACGACCAGAAGGAAGGCATGGCCGCCTTCCTGGGCAAACGCGCCCCCGTGTTCAAACAGCGTTAGGCCGCCGGCGCCGCCCGGCCATGCTCGCATCGCTGCTCATCGTCGCCGCTGCAAACGCCGCAAGCGCCTGCGCCGTGCCGCCCGCCGAAGCACAACGGCAGGCAACGCTGGCCTATGCCGCGTTCGACAGCCAGCCCGCACCCTACGGCTGGCGCCATCTGAATGCCGGTGGTTGCACCGACGCGGCGGTCTCACTGTTGACGAGCTATGCCGCCGCCCAAGCCGGCAGGTTGAGCCCCCACCAGACGCTGGAGGTGTCGTTTCACATCGGCCAGGTGCTGGCCATGGCCGGACGTGACCACGAGTCCATCGCCCATTTCGAGCGCGCGCTCGGTGCGGCAGCCACGAGCGAGTGGACTGCCTACGTCGAAGCCACGCTGGCTTTCCTCAGGCGCGACGCTGCGGCCTTGAAGGCAGCGCGGGAGGCCTATGTCGCGGTGGCGCCGAAGTCGATGCGCCTGCAGTTCATCGACGGGTTCGTGGCCTGCCCGCGTGAGACCTACGTCAAGGCAGTGCACTGCCGCCCGTAGATCGATACCCGGCCCAGCGGCGCCGCGCCCCGAGCATTTCAGAAGTTAGCCCTCGCGCCGCAGCGCCGGGAACAGCACCACGTCGCGGATGCTCGGGCTGTCGGTGATGAGCATCACCAGCCGGTCGATGCCGATGCCGCAGCCGCCCGCGGGCGGCATGCCGTATTCCAGCGCGCGGATGAAGTCGGCGTCGTAGTACATCGCCTCTTCGTCGCCGGCGTCCTTGTTCGCCATCTGTGCGGTGAATCGCGCCGCCTGGTCCTCGGCATCGTTCAGCTCGGAAAAACCGTTGGCGAACTCGCGCCCGGTGATGAAGAGCTCGAAGCGTTCGGTGATGCTCGGGTCGGTGTCGGAAGCACGCGCCAGCGGCGAGACCTCTACGGGATAGTCGGTGATGAAGGTCGGCTGCCAGAGCTTTTCTTCCACCGCCGCTTCGAACAGACCGAACTGCAGCTCGGCCAGGCCCCAATGCGCCGGCGGCTCGTCGCCCAGCGCCTTCAGCCGCGCATGCAGCGCCAGCGGGTCGTTGGCTTCCACCTCGCTCAAACCCGCGTGCTGCACCAGCGAGTCGCGCACTGACAGGCGCGCGAACGGCTCGTGCAGCGCCACCGGCTTGCCACCGTAGCTGATCTCGGCCGTGCCGGTGGCAGCGCGTGCGGCGTGGCGGAACACGGCCTCGGTGAAGTCCATCAGCTCGTGGTGCGTCCAGTAGGCCGCATAGAACTCCATCATCGTGAATTCGGGGTTGTGGCGAACGCTGATGCCTTCGTTCCGGAAGTTGCGGTTGATCTCGAACACGCGCTCGAAACCGCCGACGAGCAGCCGCTTCAGGTACAGCTCGGGCGCGATGCGCAGGAACATCTGCTGGTCCAGCGCGTTGTGGTGTGTCACAAACGGTTTGGCGTTAGCACCGCCGGGAATCGGATGCAGCATCGGCGTCTCGACTTCGAGAAAGCTGTGCTGCACCATGAAGTTGCGGATAGCGCTCACCGCCTTGCTGCGCGCCACAAAGCGGCTGCGCGCGGTCTCGTCGGTGATGAGGTCGACATAGCGCTGGCGGTACTTCTGTTCCTGGTCGGCCATGCCATGGAACTTGTCGGGCAAGGGTCGAAGACTCTTTGTGAGAAGGCGCAGCTTCGTAACCTTGACTGACAGCTCGCCCGTGCGGGTCTTGAAGGCGACGCCTTCGGCACCGACGATGTCGCCGAGGTCCCAGTGCTTGAAGGCGGCATAGGCCTCTTCGCCCACCGCGTCGCGCGTGACGTAGATCTGGATGCGGCCGCTCTGGTCCTGCAGCGTCGCGAAGCTGGCCTTGCCCATGACGCGCTTGAGCATCATGCGGCCGGCGATTCGCGCGGGAACGGCTTCGGGCTCGAGCTGCTCCGCCGACTTTTCGCCATGCAGCCGGTGCAGCGTCGCGGCGTGATGGTCGGGCTTGAAGTCGTTCGGGAAGGCGAC
>JANLYV010000102.1:0-10470 GCA_031365825.1 Rubrivivax sp.
TGCAGCACGAGGACGGCCACAGCCACATCCTGGCGAGCACGATCCCGAACTGCATCAGCTACGACCCCACCTTCGCGCACGAGGTCGGCGTGATCCTGCACCACGGCCTCAAGCGCCTGGTCGAGAAGCAGGACAACGTCTACTTCTACCTCACCCTGCTCAACGAGAACTACCCGATGCCCGGGCTCAGGGCCGGCACGGAGGAGCAGATCCTCAAGGGCATGTACCTGCTCGAGGAGGGCGCCAAGCGCACGCCGCGCGTCAACCTGCTGGGCAGCGGCACGATCCTGCTCGAAAGCGTCGCCGCCAAGAAGCTGCTCGAAGACGACTGGGGCGTGGCCGCGAACGTGTGGAGCTGCCCGAGCTTCAACGAGCTCACGCGCGACGGCCAGGACTGCGAGCGCTGGAACCTGCTGCACCCGGGCGAGACGGCGCGCGTGCCTTTTGTGACGCAACAGTTGACGCCGCATGCCGGCGCGGTGATCGCCTCGACCGACTACATGAAGAACTACGCCGAACAGATCCGTGCCTTCATCCCCAAGGGCCGCAGCTACAAGGTGCTGGGTACCGACGGCTTCGGCCGCAGTGATTTCCGCAGCAAGCTGCGCGAGCACTTCGAGGTGAACCGGCACTACATCGTGGTGGCGGCGCTGAATGCGCTGGCCGACGACGGCGCCGTACCGCGGGCGAAAGTGGCCGAGGCCATCAAGAAGTACGGCATCGACACCGAAAAGATCAACCCGCTGTTTGCCTGACAAAAATAGCTAACGCACAAAGCACGGAGACAAGCCATGGCGCTGGTGGAAGTCAAAGTCCCGGACATCGGTGACTTCAAGGAAGTGGAAGTCATCGAGTTGCTCGTCAAGGTGGGCGACACGGTGGCGGTGGATCAATCGCTGGTGACGGTGGAGTCCGACAAGGCCTCGATGGAGATTCCGTCGTCGCATGCAGGGGTGGTGAAAGAGTTGAAGGTGAAGCTCGGCGACAAGGTGGCCGAGGGCACGCTGCTGTTGGTGGTCGAGTCGGCTTCGGGCGTGGTCACATCCGCACCCGCACCCGCACCCGCACCCGCACCGGCGGCAGCGCCGGCACCGGCAAGCGCCCCCACGCCGGCCACGCCCCCGGCGGCCGCGAAGGCGCAGAGCGTGACGATCGAAGTCTTGGTGCCCGACATCGGCGACTTCGACGAAGTCACCGTCATCGAAGTCTTCGTCAAGCCTGGCGATAACGTTCGAGTTGAACAGAGCCTGATCACCGTCGAAAGCGACAAGGCCTCGATGGAAATTCCGTCTTCGCACGCCGGCGTGGTGCGCGAGATCAAGGTCGCTTTGGGCGACAAGGTCAAGCAAGGCAGCGTGGTGGTCGCGCTGCAGGTTGAAAGCGCCGCCGCGGCCGCACCAGCACCTGCTGCGCCGGCTGCCTCAGCCGGGACCGCGGCCGCTCCATCCGCAGTGCCAGCGGCCGCGCCAGCAGCCGTCCCACCGCATGAACCCACGGCCAGTGCTGGCGGACTGCCGCACGCATCACCCACCATCCGCCGCCAGTCGCGTGAGCTCGGCGTGCCGCTGGCCGAAGTCAAAGGCAGCGGGCCCAAAGGCCGCATCACGCTCGAAGACCTGCAGGGCTTCGTCAAGGGCGTGATGTCCGGTGCCGTGCAGACCGCCGCGCAGAAGGCAAAGGCGCCGGCCGCCGCAGCGACGGGCGGTGCGATGCCAGGCCTGCTGCCATGGCCGCAGGTCGACTTCACCAAGTTCGGTGCCGTCGAGCGCCGTGACCTGAGCCGCATCAAGAAGATCAGCGGCGCCAACCTGCACCGCAACTGGGTCATGATTCCGCACGTCACCAACCACGATGACGCCGACATCACCGAGCTCGAAGCCTTCCGCGTGCAGCTCAACAAGGAGAACGAGAAGTCGGGCGTGAAGCTGACGATGCTCGCCTTCCTCATCAAGGCCAGTGTCTTCGCGTTGAAGAAGTTCCCCGAATTCAACGCCTCTCTCGACGGTGAGCAACTGGTGTTGAAGCAGTATTTCCACATCGGCTTCGCCGCCGACACGCCCAACGGTCTGATGGTCCCGGTGGTGCGCGACGCCGACAAGAAGGGCGTGATGCAGATCAGCCAGGAGATGGGCGAACTGGCAAAGAAGGCGCGCGACGGCAAGCTCGGGCCGAACGACATGAGCGGCGGCTGCTTCAGCATCAGCTCGCTCGGCGGCATAGGCGGCACCTATTTCACACCGATCATCAACGCACCCGAAGTCGCCATCCTCGGCGTGTGCCGCGGCAGCACACAGCCGGTGTGGGACGGCAAGGCCTTCCAGCCGCGATTGATATTGCCGCTGAGCCTGAGCTGGGACCACCGCGTCATCGACGGCGCTGCGGCGGCAAGGTTCAACGCCTACCTCGGCCAGATCCTGGCTGACTTCAGAAGGGTCTTGCTTTGAGCACCGAGGGTCTCCCGAGGGCGAAACCCCGCCTGGCGGGGCCGGCCGAAGGCCGTGGGGTGTCCACATGAGCACGGTGGTGGTGGCGCGCAAAGGCAACACGGTGGCTATCGGCTCCGACTCGCTCGTGACCTTCGGCGAGACGCGCTTGCCGCATGGCTACGAGGCGAACTCGAAGATGTTCACGGTGGCGGGTTCGGTCGTCGGCGCGGTCGGCACCACGGCGCACATGCCGGTGCTCAAGCATGCGCTGGCGGCCATGCCCAGGGACGAGCTGCAGCTCACCAGCCGCGACGCCGTGTTCGAGACCTTTCGCCGCCTGCACCCCAAGCTGAAGGAGGCGTACTTCCTCAACACCAAAGAGCAGGACAGCGACCCCTACGAGAGCAGCCAGTTCTCCATCGTCATCGCCAACGCACATGGCATCTTCGGCGTCGAGTCTTACCGCGAAGTATTCGAGTTCGAACGCTTCTGGGCCATCGGCTCGGGCCGGCGCTTTGCGCTGGGCGCGATGTTCGCGGCCTGGGACGGCGCACGCAGCGCGCGTGAGGTCGCGCAGGCTGGCGTACTGGCCGGGTGCGAATTCGACACCAGCTCGGCCGCACCGGTGCGGCTGTCCACCATCAAGCTGAAAGGCTGAGCATGTCTCAGATCGACATCAAGGTGCCGGACATCGGCGACTTCAAAGACGTGGCGGTGATCGAGCTGCTGGTCAAGGTCGGCGACACGGTGAAGCTCGAACAAAGCCTGGTCACCGTCGAAAGCGACAAGGCTTCGATGGAGATTCCGTCGTCGGCGGCGGGCGTCGTCACGGCGATCAAGGTCAAGGTCGGGGATGTGGTGAATGAGGGCAGCGATTTGCTGACGCTGCAAGGGCAGGCCGCAAGCGCCCCTGCCAAGGCGCCTGCCGCCACCGCTCCCGTTCGGGCTGAGCCTGTCGAAGCCCACCCTCCCTTCGACAAGCTCAGGGCGATCGGAAATACAAGCTCAGGGCGAACGGCAGTCGCCGCCAGCACCTACGCCGGCGCTGCCGACCTTGAGTGCGACATGCTCGTGCTCGGTGCCGGCCCGGGTGGTTATTCGGCCGCCTTCCGCGCCGCCGACCTCGGCCTCAAGACCGTGCTGATAGAACGTTATGCCGCGCTCGGCGGCGTCTGCCTGAACGTCGGCTGCATCCCGAGCAAGGCGCTCTTGCACGTGGCCGCGGTGATGGACGAGGCGGCGCATTTCGCCGACTTCGGCGTCAGCTTCGGCAAGCCCAGCGTCGATCTGAAAAAACTGCTGTCGCACAAGAACAAGGTCGTCGGCAAGCTCACCGGCGGCCTGGCAGCGATGGCCAAGATGCGCAAGGTGACGGTGGTGCAGGGCGTGGGCGAATTCATCGATCCGTTCCACATGAAGGTGGTGATGGCCGACGGCAGGGCGCAGACCATCCGATTCAAGCAGGCCATCATTGCCGCGGGTTCGGAAGCGATGAAGCTGCCTTTCCTGCCCAAGGACGACCCGCGCATTGTCACCTCCACAGGTGCGTTAGAGCTGCGGCAGTCACCCAAGCGCATGCTCGTGATCGGCGGCGGCATCATCGGGCTTGAGATGGGCACGGTGTACTCCACGCTGGGTGCACGGCTGGATGTCGTCGAGATGCTCGACGGCCTGATGTTGGGCGCCGACCGCGACCTGGTGAAGGTCTGGCAGAAGATGAACGCGCCGCGCTTCGACCACATCATGTTGGGTACCAAGACCGTCGGCGCCGAAGCCACCAAGGACGGCATCCTCGTGCGCTTCGAAGGCGAGGGCGCGCCGAAGGAGCCGCAGTTGTACGACCTGGTGCTGCAGGCCGTGGGCCGCAGCCCCAATGGCAAGAAGATCGGTGCCGAGAAGGCCGGGGTGGTGGTGGGCGAGCGTGGCTTCATCGCCGTTGACCAGCAGATGCGCACCAACGTTGCGCACATCTTCGCCATCGGCGACATCGTCGGCCAGCCGATGCTGGCGCACAAGGCGGTGCACGAAGCGCATGTCGCGGCCGAAGTCGCCAGCGGCGACAGCAAGGCGCTTTTCGACGCGCGCGTGATTCCGAGCGTGGCCTACACCGACCCCGAGATTGCCTGGGTTGGCCTGACCGAAGACGATGCCAAGGCGCAAGGCATCGCCGTCAAGAAAGGCCTGTTTCCCTGGAACGCCTCGGGCCGGGCCATCGCCAACGGTCGCGACGAAGGCTTCACCAAGCTGCTGTTCGATGCAACGACGCGCCAGATCCTCGGCGGCGGCATCGTCGGCACGCATGCCGGCGACATGATCGGCGAGGTGGCGTTGGCGATCGAGATGGGTGCCGATGAAGTCGACATCGGCAAGACCATCCACCCGCACCCGACACTGGGCGAAAGCATAGGCCTCGCAGCAGAGGCGGCGCATGGCAGTTGCACCGATCTGCCACCGGTGCGGCGCTGAACGCGCGGCGCGTGGCGCCGCGCTTGCAAGGGGAGGCCTGTTGCAATGACCCTGGCCAGGCAGATGGCGCTCTTGATCGCGGCCTTGCTGCTGGCCTCCACTTGCGGCAGCCTGACGCTGCATCACTGGAGCATGCGCGAGGCCCTGCGCCAGCAGCTCCTGCTGCGCCAGGCCGATGCCGCGACATGGCTCGCCGCGCAGTTGGCCAAGGCCCAGGGTGATGAAGCCGCGATGCGCGCAGCCGTGTCGGCCTGGTTCGAACAGGGCAGCTTCGAGGGCCTGACGCTGCAGGCTGCCGATGGCCGCGTCATCGCTGACCTGCACCAGCCAGGGGATGACGCCGTGCCGTCGTGGTTCGGGCCACTGGCCTTGCCGGCGCAGGCGCCGACGCATGCAGCCATCAAGGACGGCCAGCGCAACTTCGGCCAGATTTCGATGCAGTCGCGCACCGACCTCGTGAACCTGGCGATTTGGCGCACCTTCTGGCGCACGGCGGCGCTGCTGGCGCTGCTCGCGGCCGTGGCTGCGGCCTATGCGGCCTGGTTCATGACGCGCTGGCAGCGGCCCCTGCAGCGCACGGTGGAGCAGGCGCACGCGGTGGCGCAAGGCCGATTCACGCTGGTGGAAGAACCGCAGGTGCCCGAGCTGCGGCAACTGGCGCGCAGCATGAATTCGATGGTGCAGCGGCTGTCGACGATGTTCGAGGCCTCGGCCGCACAACTCAGCGAACTGCAGCGGCGCGCGCACATGGACGGCGTCACCCGGCTGCCCAACCGCCGCCACTTCATCAGCCGTCTCTCGGCCGCGCTCGACGGCCCCGTGGCGCACGGCCACGGCTTACTGTTGATGCGGCTCCTGGACATGCCTGGCCTGAACGAGCGGCTGGGCCACGACAAGGTCGACCAGGTGCTGGCCACGCTGGGCGACGTGCTCGCCACCTACCCGCAGCGTGTGCCCGACGCCATGACGGGGCGGCTCAACGGCGCCGACTTTGCCCTCGCGCTGCCGGTGGCCGGCATCACGCGCGAGACCGGCGAGTCCTTGCTGGTGGCGCTGCGCACCGCGGCGGGTGCTGCGCTCGGCATGGCCACACCGAGTGGCTCGGCGGTGGAGTGGGTCATAGGCGGGGTGGACACCCGCCGTGGCTGCACCGCCGCCGAAGCGCGGACCGCCGCCGACGCCGCACTGGCCGAGGCCGAGGCTGCGGGGCCGTTTTCACTCGTCGTGCAGGCCATGCATCGCGAGCCTTCGGCCAGCGGCGGGGCCCGCGCCTGGCGCGCGCAGATGGGCCTGGCCTTGCAGCAGCAGCGCGTGCGTCTGGACGAAATCGCCGTCAGCGACGCGCGCGGCAAGCTCATCCACCTGGCCT
This sequence comes from Rubrivivax sp., assembly GCA_031365825.1. Classification (GTDB taxonomy): domain Bacteria; phylum Pseudomonadota; class Gammaproteobacteria; order Burkholderiales; family Burkholderiaceae_C; genus Rubrivivax. The sequence goes on from JANLYV010000102.1 coordinate 6,262, forward strand.
GCCCGCTGCTCTTGCAGATGGACGAGGCCGGGCCCTACCAGCCGGCCGCACGGTGGTTCGGCCTGGCCTCGCGCAGCCGCCTCATGCCCCGCATCGACCTGTGTGCGCTCGAGCTCGCCCTGCGCGAAAGCACCGTTGATGGCTTGCCGCGCTGCGTGCACATGGCCACGGCCTCACTCGCATCACGCGGCTTCGCGGCCGAGATCGACACGCTGCTGGCGCGCCAACCCACTGCCGCCGTTTTGCTGCGGCTGGAGATCGACGAGCGCTGCCTGGAAAGCGCGGCCGATACCTTGCCTGCGGTCTTCGCCGTGCTGCGCCGTCACGGCACGCAACTCGGTGTGGAGCATGTCGGCCAGCCACTGCGCGGCGATGTGCTGACGCGTGGCGCGGCGCTGGCGCATGTCACGTTGCGCTCGCATCTGGTCAAGGGTGTGGCCGGCGACCGCGCGTTACAAGACCTGGCGCAGGGCCTGGTGAACTTCGTGCACGGCCTGGGTGCCTTGATCATCGTCGAAGGCGTGGATTCGCTCGACGACCTGGCCGCGCTGTGGGCGCTGGGTGTGGACGGCGCCACCGCCGTCGCCACGCGCGACGCTCAGATGTCGCCGCAATGAAGCTCGAACACGCCGCGCCGGCGGTCGGCGAAGAAGTGTTCGAGCGTCTGGCGCACGGTGCGAAAGGCGATGCGGTCCCAGGGGATGTCGGCCTCTGAAAAGAGCTGGGCTTCGATGGTCTCGGGGCCGGGCGACAGGTGCGTGTCGAGCATGCGGGCGCGGTAGAAAAAGTGCACCTGGCCGACGGCGATCACGTTGATCAGCGTGTACAGGCCCTGCAGTTCGATCCTGGCGCCGCTCTCTTCATCGGTCTCGCGCCGCGCGCCGGCTTCCAGGCTTTCACCGAGTTCCAGAAACCCGGCCGGCAGCGTCCACAGGCCGTAGCGCGGCTCGATGTTGCGACGGCACAGCAGCACCTGGTCTGACCACACCGGCACGGTGCCGACGACGTTGAGCGGGTTCTCGTAGTGAATCTCACCGCACGCGGCGCAAATGGCGCGCTCGCGGTTGTCGTCGGCGGGCACGTGGTAGCTGCAGGCGCCGCCGCACTTGCGGCAGTGTTGGATGCGGCGCGTGGTCAGCATCGGCCGAGTTTATGGGCAGGCGTAGGGGCAGCCTCAAAGGGCCTACGTGGCATCATTCCGGCCCGATTGAATTGCCCACGCTGGAGCCTTCCATGAGCTACGTCATCACGCCTTTGCCCGCCCCCGCCGTGCCCGTGCAAGGTGGTGGAGAGTTCCCCGTGCGCCGCATCTATTGCGTGGGCCGAAACTACGTCGAACATGCCCAGGAGATGGGCTTCACCGGCCGCGAACCGCCGTTCTTTTTCATGAAGCCGGCCGACGCGGTGGTGGTCGTGCCCGAAGGCGAAACCGGCAGCATCGACTACCCCAGCCTCACCGCCAACTTTCATCACGAGATCGAGCTCGTGGTGGCCATCGGCGTCGGCGGCAAGAACATCAAGGCGGCCGATGCGGCAAGCCACATCTGGGGCTACGCCGTGGGCCTGGACATGACGCGGCGCGACCTGCAAGGCGAGATGAAGAAGCAGGGCCGGCCCTGGTGCATCGGCAAGGGCTTCGACCAGTCGGCACCGATCGGGCCTATCGTGCCGAAGACCAAGACCGGCGAACTCACGCGTGGCGCCATCTCCCTGTCGGTCAACGGCACGCTGCGCCAGAAGGGCGACCTGACCGAGCTCATCTGGAACGTGAACGAAACCATCGAGCACCTCAGCGCCGCCTGGACGCTGCAGAGCGGCGACCTGATCTTCAGCGGCACACCGGCCGGCGTGGCAGCAGTCGTGCGTGGTGACGTGATGGAAGGCCATGTCGCCGGCCTGCCGGCCCTGCGCGTGGCCGTGCGCTAGAGCAGGCGCGACGGTGATGGAGCTCTACAACTACTTCCGCTCGTCGGCCTCGTACCGCGTGCGTATCGCGTTGGCACTGAAAGGCCTGGCCTACGAGTACAAGGCGGTGCACCTGCAGCGCAACGAGCAGATGCAGCCGCAGTACGCCTGCCTGGCACCATCGAAACTCGTGCCGACGCTGGTGGATGGCGACGTCGTGCTGACGCAATCACTGGCCATCATCGAGTACCTTGAAGAGACCTATCCCGCGCCCGCACTGCTGCCGCCCGACGCCCTCGGCCGCGCGCGTGTGCGCACGCTGGCGCTGGACATTGCCTGCGAGATCCACCCACTGAACAACCTACGGGTGCTGCGCTACCTGGTGCGGGAGATGAAGCTCAGCGACGATGCCAAGGACAACTGGTACCGCCACTGGGTCGAGCAGGGCTTGATGCCCGTGGAGACGCTGCTTGCAGCCCAGCCTTCGACCTACTGCCACGGCGAGACACCGACCATGGCCGACTGCATGCTGGTGCCGCAGATCTTCAACGCCCACCGTCTCAGCTGCAAGCTCGACCATGTGCCCAATGTCATGCGTGTCTTCGACGCCTGCATGCGCCTCGACGCCTTCGAGTCGACGCGCCCCGAGCGCTGCCCCGACGCCGCGTGAGCCTGCTGCTGCGTCCGGCATGGTCGGCGCCGGCGTCGGTAGGCGCCCTCATGAGCACGCGCATCGGCGGTGTTAGCCAGGCACCCTGGCACAGCTTGAATATCAGCCTGTCGGTCGGCGACGATGCTGCCGCGGTTGCGCGCAACCGCGACCGGGTATTCGCCGAAAGCGGCGCCACACCACGCTGGCTGCATTTGACGCATGGCACGGCCGTGCATCGCTGGCGCCACGGCGGCGACCCTGAGCGCGCGCCTGTGGCCGACGCCGCATGGACCGACGAGATGGGTCTGGCTTGCGTCGTCACCGCTGCGGACTGTTTGCCGGTGCTCTTCAGCACGGTGGATGGCCGCGCCGTGGCGGCAGCGCACGCCGGCTGGCGTGGCCTCGCAGCAGGCGTGCTGGAGAACACCGTGCAGGCGCTACGTGACGGCACGGGTTGTGCCGCCACTGACATCGTCTCTTGGCTCGGCCCCTGCATCGGGCCCGAGCACTTCGAGGTCGGCGCCGATGTGCTGCACGCGTTCGGCGCGAATCCGGCCAGCGCTGACCCGTTGCGCTTCATGCCCTGGCCGCGCGCCGACGGCGCGAAACGTTGGCTGGCGAACCTGCCGCGGCTGGCGCGGGACCGGCTTGAACGGGCTGGTTTGTGCCAGATCAGCGGCGGCGAGCTGTGCACCGTGCAGGACGCGTCACGCTTCTTTTCGTTCCGTCGTGATGGTCTCAACGGCCTCACCGGTCGTATGTGCGCCGCCGTCTGGCGCCGCGGCTGACGCCTCGGCGCGCTGGCGTGCGCGCTTTCGCGCCGGCGTGGCCAGGATGTAGAGCACGATCGCCAGCGGCAGCAACCCATACAGCAGCAGCGTAAAGAACGCGCCGAGAAGCGTGCCGGACGGCGCCATGGCTTCGGCGACGGTCATCATCAGCACGACATACATCCAGGCGAGAGCAACGAGGTGCATGGGCCTTGGAACCTTCAAATTGGCTACCATCCTGTCCTGGCATGCGCAGAGTCATGCCGGGGTAAGGCGGGTAGCGTACAACCGTCGCACTGCACAGGCCCAAGGAGAGTTGTTTGAAGAGCAAGACCAAGCCGACACCCGCCGCATCGATCGTGGCCGACCCCGCGCAAGCCTTCGGCACGGCGATGGGCCAGATGTGGCAGCAGATCAGCAGCATCAGCGTCGCACCGCAGGCCATGGCGCAACTACAAGCCGACTACCTGCAAAGCGCCACCGCGCTGTGGAACCAGAGCGTGCAAAGCGCTGGCGACAGCAAGGGCAAGCCCGCCGCCATCTCCGACCGCCGTTTCGCTGGCAGCGAGTGGCTGGCCAACCCGGCATCGGCCTATGCCGCGCAGATCTACCTGTTGAACGCGCGCACGATGATGCAGATGGCCGAAAGCGTGCAGGCCGACGAAAAAACAAAAGGCCGCATCCGCTTTGCCGTGCAGCAATGGATGGATGCCGCAGCACCCAGCAACTTCCTCGCCTTCAACCCCGAAGCACTGAAGAAGGCGCTGGACACCAAAGGCGAAAGCCTTACCGCCGGCATGCAGCTGTTGTGGCAGGACCTGCAGAAAGGCCATGTCTCGCAGACCGACGAGAGCGTGTTCGAAGTTGGCCGCAACGTGGCCA
>JANLYV010000169.1:0-1794 GCA_031365825.1 Rubrivivax sp.
GCCAGCTTCAACGCTTGGCTGGCTCGATTGGCGCTGCGCTTGCTGGCCGAGCTGAGCACTTTTCCCCCGCTGATCTTTGTGCCCGGACACAGACCCAGCCAGGAGGTGAAGTGCTTGACCGTGGCGAAGCGCGTCATGTCCACCCCGATCTCGCTGAGCACCGTCATGGCCGTGGTCACGTCGATCCCGTCGATGCGCGTGAGGTCCACGCCGCAGATCTTGAACAGGTGCTCTCGCACGTCGAACTTGGGCGCATTGCGCGCCCGGCTGCGTCGCTTGCCGGCACCCGGGCTGCCCTCGTGCACGTGCAGCAGTTCCAAGGCGCGCTCCACCTCGGCGTCGCACTCGGCGAGCTGGCTCAGGCAGAAGTCGAATGCGCCCAGCGCCTGCTTGAGCGCGAACACGTGCTCGGTCCTCCAGTTGCCCAGCAAGCTCGCGGCAATCTCTTCTTGCGTGGCCTGGATGCGGCAGTCGCGGTAGGCCGCCAGCACCTGCGGGTCGCGCTCGCCGGCCACGATGGCCCTCACGATGTTCTGACCCGTTACGCCGGCCACGTCGCTGATGACGTTGGCCAGTTGCAGGTTCATCACCGTCATCGCCTTTTGCATGTGCTGCACGTAGCGGCCTTGATCACGCAGCAATCGCGCGCGCTGCCGGCACAGAGTGCGCAAGGCACAAACGTGGTCAGCCGGACGGAACGCTCCGCGCAGCAGGCCAAAGGTCAGCAACTGCTGCAACCACTGACAGTCCAGCACGTCGGACTTGCGACCCGATACGTTCTTGACGTGTCTGGCGTTGACCAGCAGCACCTCAAATCCGCGCCGCTCCAGCACCTCGTACAGCGGTATCCAGTACACGCCCGTGGACTCCATCGCCACGATCTTCACGCCGCACTGCTCAAACCAGTCGGCCATCGCGTTCAGATCGGCGGTAAAACAGCTGAACTGCCGCACCGGTTCGTCCTCAGCGTCAGCTCGTACCGCCGCGTAGTGTGTAGCGCCCCCGACGTCCACGGCGGCGGCGTCGGGGTGGGTGACCTGCAACCCGGCTCGGTTGAAGGCTCGATTGCGTTGTGCCATTTGATGCTCCATCATCCGTTGCGGAATGTGGCACCGGCTGCGGGCACGTCGTCTTCCTCACTCTTTCAAACGGGATATCGCCGCAGCGGCTCTCGCCGCCACGACGATTCACCAATGTCGATGACGTCTCCCAGGACCAACCTAACCCGCGGGCCTTGCGCGCCAGTGGCTCTTCGGTCTTCACCGGTGCCGCATTCCACCTTGCCACACTTTGCGCCAACCGTGTTTCTTCGGCGCGATTTGCGGCACTCAGCCGAATTCAGGCCTTTCAAGAAACACACACTAAGTGATTGATTTGTATAGGGGTGTTCAGGCCGGGGCGGCGCAGGGCACGAGTTGCATGCCCAGTTCGGTGGCCTTCTTGGCGAGGCTGCGGACGACGCGTTCGCGGTAGCGCTCCTCGTAGTAGAGCTGGCCTTGGTCGACGTACTCTTCGCCCTTGGTGATCATTAGATAGATCAGTCGGGCCATCTTGTGCGCCGCTGCCGTGACCGCCTTGGCCTTGTCCATGCGCGCGCACATTCGCCGGTAGTACGCGCCCAGTGCAGACCTGCTTGATCGCAGCGCCACGGCCGCCAGCTTCAACGCTTGGCTGGCTCGATTGGCGCTGCGCTTGCTGGCCGAGCTGAGCACTTTTCCCCCGCTGATCTTTGTGCCCGGACACAGACCCAGCCAGGAGGTGAAGTGCTTGACCGTGGCGAAGCGCGTCATGTCC
>JANLYV010000175.1:0-3982 GCA_031365825.1 Rubrivivax sp.
GCTGATCGCGGTGATGCCGGTGCTGGCCGGGGCGATCACGATGACGCTGACGGACCGCCATTTCGGCACCAGCTTCTTCAGCCCCGCTGGCGGCGGTGACCCGGTGATGTACCAGCACATCTTCTGGTTCTTCGGCCACCCCGAGGTCTACATCATGATCTTGCCGGCCTTCGGCATCGTCAGCGCCATCGTGCCGGCCTTTGCCCGTAAACGGCTCTTCGGCTATACCTCGATGGTCTACGCCACAGCCTCCATCGCGATCCTGTCCTTCATCGTCTGGGCCCACCACATGTATGCCACCGGCATGCCGGTGACCGGCCAGCTGTTCTTCATGTACGCGACGATGCTGATCGCGGTGCCCACCGGCGTGAAGATCTTCAACTGGATCGCCACGATGTGGCGCGGCTCGATGACCTTCGAGACGCCGATGTTGTGGGCGGTGGGCTTCATCTTCGTGTTCACGATGGGCGGCTTCACCGGCCTGATCCTGGCGATGGCGCCGATCGACATCCAGTTGCAGGACACCTACTACGTCGTTGCCCACTTCCACTACGTGCTGGTGGCCGGCTCGCTCTACGGCATGTTCGCGGGCTACTACTACTGGGCGCCGAAGTGGACCGGCGTGATGTACAACGAAATGCGCGGCAAGATCCACTTCTGGGGCTCGTTGATCTTCTTCAACGTCACCTTCTTCCCGATGCACTTCCTCGGGCTGGCCGGCATGCCGCGCCGTTATGCCGACTACCCGATCCAGTTCACCGACTTCAACCAGGTGGCCACCGTCGGCGCCTTCGGCTTCGGTTTGATGCAGGTGTACTTCTTCATCTTCGTGGTCGTGCCGATGATGCGCGGCCAGGGCGAGCCGGCCGCCGCCAGGCCGTGGGAAGGCGCCGAAGGGCTGGAATGGGAACTGCCTTCGCCGGCACCGTGGCATACCTTCGAGACCCCGCCGAAGCTCGATGCCAGCGCCACGCGCGTGCTCGGTTGATGGGTTCGTCAGCGCGACAGCCATGAACCCGCAACACCGCGATGCGCAACGCAAGGCCAACGTCAGGCTGGGTCTGATCCTGGCCAGCGTGGCGTTGATCTTCGCGGTGGGCTTTGTCGTCAAGATGCTGTGGCTGGGCCGCGCATGAGGCGGCTGGACATCAGCCTGTTGCACAACCGCCGGCTGCTGGCCAAGCTGCTGGTGGTGGTGGTGATGATGTTCGCCTTCGGCTATGCGCTGGTGCCGCTGTACCGTGCCATCTGCCAGGCGTTGGGCATCAACGTGCTGACGCTGTCCGACCAGCGCACCGCCAGCGGCAGCTGGACCGGGCGCAAAGCGCCGCCTAACACGCAAGTCGACACCACACGCACCATCACCGTGGAATTCGACGCGAATGCGCGTGGCCCCTGGGACTTCAAACCGGCGCAGAACGCCATCCAGGTGCACCCGGGGCAGATGGCCACCGTGATGTACGAGTTCCGCAACAAGCAAAACCGCACCATGGCCGCGCAGGCGATACCCAGCTACGCGCCGATGCAGGCCGCCAGCCACTTCAACAAGCTCGAGTGTTTCTGCTTCGCCGAGCACACGCTGGCGCCGGGCGAAAGCAAACGGTGGCCGGTGGTGTTCGTCATTGACGCCAAGTTGCCCAAGGACGTGACGACCATCACCCTGTCGTACACCTTCTTCGAAGTCGGCGGCAAGGTGCCGGCGGCGCCGTTGGCGTCCAACAAAGAACCGGTGCCGACTGTGGCGCGGAGTGGCGCATGAGCGAGCGCAGATCCGAAGGCGGCACCTTTCTTCAGACCGTGGGTGCGGTGGCTTGGTCGTTCTTCGGCGTGCGCCGCGCCAAGGATTACGAACGTGATGTGCAGCGCCTGAACCCGGTGCACGTGGTGATCGCCGGCGTCATCGGCGCGGCGATTTTCATCGCGCTGCTGGTGATGTTGGTGAAATGGGTGGTCGGCAGCGGCATGGCTGTGTGACGACCGCAAGACGAATCGATTGTTGAATCTGGATCCAGGAGAGAACCCACGATGTCGGCCATGACGCCAGCGGGAAGCGCCCCGTACTACTTCATCCCTTCACCGTCGCGCCATCCGGCGATGGCAGCGTTCGGGCTCTTCCTTGTCATCCTTGGCGGGGGTCAATGGGTCAACGGTGCCGGCTGGGGCGCGTGGTTCGTGCTCACGGGCCTCGTTTTCTGGGCCGTGGTGCTGTTCCAGTGGTTCAGCGACGCCATCAGCGAGAGCGAAGGCGGCAAGTACTCCGACCTTGTCGACGTGTCGTTCCGCTGGAGCATGAGCTGGTTCATCTTCTCGGAGGTGATGTTCTTCTCCGCGTTCTTCGGCGCGCTGTACTGGGCCCGGGTGTTTGCCGTGCCGATGTTGGGCAACCTCGATCACCAGGTGCTGTGGCCCGACTTCAAGGCCATCTGGCCGAGCGCGGGCGGTGGCGTCACCGCCTCGCCGGCTGGCACGATCGAACCCTTCAGCACGATGGGGCCGTGGCCACTGCCGACCATCAACACCGCGCTCCTGTTGACCTCGGGCGTGACCTTGACGATCGCGCACCACGCCTTGATCGCCGGCCAGCGCATGAAGACCGTGGCCTGGATGTGGATCACGGTGATCCTGGGCGCATCGTTCGTGAGTGTTCAGGCCTACGAGTACATGCATGCCTACAGCGACCTGAACCTCAAGCTCAGCTCGGGCATCTTTGGGTCGACCTTCTTCATGCTCACCGGCTTCCACGGCTTCCACGTCTTCGTGGGCATGCTGATGCTGACCTTCATCACGCTGCGTTTGATGAAAGGCCACTTCACACCGGAGAGGCACTTCGGCTTCGAAGGTGCGGCGTGGTACTGGCACTTCGTCGACGTGGTGTGGCTGGGCCTGTACTTCCTGGTCTACTGGTTGTAGACGCGGCCCTGCGCAGCCACCAGAACGCCGCGCCCGCGGCGTTCTGTGCTTCAGATGCCGATCGGAATGCCTGTGGGCCGCACCCAGCCCATGTACCAACTGAGCAGGATGAAGAGAAACAACGCCACCGACAGGCCGACGCGGACGGCCAATGCGCGCGCCATGCGTTGATCGCGCGTGCGGCCGTCACCAGGCTTTCTCAGCATGAAGAAGCCGGCGCTGGCCAGCGCGCCCAGCACGGCCACCAGCATCAGCACCATGATGACTTTCATCTTGGCGCATTCTCGCATCGGGCCATGCCGGCGATGAGCGCACCGTGACGCGCGACCGACTGTTGATCATGCTCGCGGCGTTGGTGGCAGCGGCCGCAACGGCACGGTTGGGCTGGTGGCAACTCGACCGCGCGGCGCAGAAGAACGCGCTGCAGGCCGCGGTCGAAACCCGGCGCGCACTGCCCGCGCTGCCCGCCAGGGAACTGGCGCGCGACGCAGTCGAAGCCGCGCGCCAGTACCACCGCCAGGTCGTGCTCAGTGGACGCTGGATGGCAGCGGCGACGGTCTTCCTCGACAACCGTCAGCGCCAGGGCCGGCCAGGCTTTCTGGTGCTGACACCCTTGCTGCTGGACGATGGCAGCGCCGTGGTGGTGCAGCGCGGCTGGCTGCCGCGCGAGTTCATCGAGCGCACGCATGTCGCCGCACCGCCGCTGCCGCAAGGCGAGGTGCGCGTGAGCGGGCGCATCGCCCCGGCTCCGCCGCGGTTGTACGAGTTCGACGCTGCTGCTTCGGGGCCGATCCGGCAGAATCTCGACCTCGCTGCGTATGCCGCTGAAGTCGGCCAGCCGCTGCGGCCGCTGTCGTTGCTGCAGCTCGTGCCGGGCGCACCTGCGGCCGCTGCCGATGGCCTCGATCGCGACTGGCCACAGCCTGCGGCCGATGTGCACAAGCACTACGGCTACGCCTTCCAGTGGTTTGCACTCTCGGGCCTGATCGTCGCCCTCTTCGTCTGGTTTCAACTCATCCGCCCTCGCCGTGCCCGCGCCCAAACCTGAACCCCTGAGTTTCACCGTGCACAG
>JANLYV010000019.1:0-42080 GCA_031365825.1 Rubrivivax sp.
GTCTTCGACGGCGAAGTTGCCGGCGGCCAGCAACTCGTCGTTGTAGGCCAGCCAGACGTTCTTGAAATCGACGAAGGCCGTCACGCCAAGTTACCGCTTATTCGTGACGTTATTTTTTCACCGGCGGCAAGATGTTGAGATCGGCCTTGCTCGGCAGGAAGGCGTCATTCCACACCGCGCCCGCATCGACCCGCGTCTTGGTGTTGAAGGCATCCGACACCTGCGAAGCCATCAGCGACAAGCGCCCGGCGTTGACCACGCCGAAACCTTCGCTGCGCGCGTCGGGGCTGGCCACCACCGAGTCGATGGCCAGGCGCAGGCGGCGCTTTTCCAGCTCGACGTTGATGATGCCGTCACGCGCTTTCACGTACTCGATGGCCGCGTCGGGGTTGGCCATCACTTCCTTCGCGCCTTTGGTGAAGGCCAGCAGGAAGGCCTTCACCGCCGCCGGGTTCTCCTTGATGATCTTCGGCGTGGCGATGATGACGTTGCCATACAGCTTCACGCCGTTGGCGGCATACGGCAGGATGACCACGTCTTCGGCCTTCACGCCGCGCGCTTCCAGGTTGAGCAGCGAGGTGAACGAGAAGCCGGTGATGGCGTCGACGTCACCGCGCGCGAGCATGGTCTCGCGCAGCGGCGGGTCCATCGTGGTCCAGACCACGCTGCTGATGCCGTTGGCTTTCTGGAAGATCGGGAAGGCGCGGCGGCCGGCGTCGAACACCGGCGCGCCGACCTTCTTGCCGGCCAGGTCGGCGGGTTTCGTGATGCCGCTTTTCTTCAGCGCCAGCACCGCGGCGGGCGTGTTGTTGTAGACCATCATCACCGCCACCGGCTTGTTCGGTGCGTCGGGGTTGTTGGCGTGGAACTCCATCAGGGCGGCGAGGTCGGCGAAGCCGATGTCGTAGGTGCCCGAAGCCACGCGCTGCACCGTGCCGCCCGAGCCGTTGCCAGCATCGATGGTCACGTCCAGCCCAGCCGCCTTGTAGTAGCCCTTGGCGGCGGCGCCAAGGAAGAGCGCGGCCGGGCCTTCGAAGCGCCAGTCGAGCTGGAACTTGATGGGCGTCTGCGCCAGCGCGGGCAGCGCCACGAGGCTGCTGCCGGCGAGCGCGCCGGCCAACAGTCTGACCATCAAGTGGCGGCGGGTGAAAGTGGCAAAGGTCATCACGTGGCTCCGGTAAGAAATTCGTTCAGGTTCATTGTGCAAGTTGCGTGCTCACCCCACCCTTGGGGCTTGCACCACGGCCGGGCATGGATTCACTGCAACAGGTCGAACAAGGTGCGCGCTATCACCTTCGTGGCGCGGCGCAGGTCTTCGAGCAGCAGGTGTTCGTCGGCGCGCTTGGCGTTCGACTCCAGCACCGTGCGCGGCCCGGCGCCGTAGATCACCGCCGGAATACCCTTGGCGCCGTACAGGCGCACGTCGGTGTACAGCGGCGTGCCGCTCTCGGGGATGGGCTGGCCGAAGACCAACTCGCCATGCTTCTGGATCGCCGCGACCAGCGGCGCGTTGCCCGGCAAGGGCTTGAGCGGGTGCGCCAGCAGCAGGCGGCGGATGTCGACGCGTATGCCGGGTGATGCGGCCGCCGCGTCGGCGATCAAGCCACGCACCTCGGCTTCGACCGCCGCCACGTCTTCTTCGGGAATCAAACGCCGGTCGAGCCTGAGCATGACCTTGCCCGGCACGACGTTGGTGTTGCTGCCGCCTTCGATCTGGCCGACGTTGAGGTAGGGGTGGGTGATGCCGCTGACGTTCGAGCGACGCGTGCGCAGCACGTCGTTGTAGGCGTACAGCGCCGTCAGCAGCCGCGTTGCAGCCTGCAGTGCATCGACACCGGTTTCGGGATAAGCCGCGTGCGAGGCCACGCCGTGCAGCGTGACTTCCATCTGCAGGCAGCCGCTGTGCGCCGTCACCACCTGGTAGCTGAAGCCGGCGGCGATCAACAGGTCGGGCTGGGTCAGCTGGTTGTGCAAAAGCCAGCCCGGGCCGAGCTCACCGCCGAACTCTTCGTCATAGGTGAAGTGCAGCTCGACGCTGCCGCGCAGAGTGGCCGCTAACGCTTCAAGTGCGCGCAGCGCAAAGGTGTAGGTGGCGAAGTCGCTCTTGCTCACCGCCGCCGCGCGGCCGTAGAGCCGGCCGTGTTCGATCGTGCCGCCGGAGGGGTCGTGGTTCCAGCCGTCGCCCGGTGGCACCACGTCGCCGTGTGCGTTGAGCGCGATCAATGGCCCACCCGCGCCGAAGTGCCGGCGCACGATCAGGTTGGTGATCGACTGCATGCCGTACTCCACCAGCGCCCAGGCCGGCACCGGGTGCTTTTCGGCGCGCAGGCCCATCGCCAACAACAGCTCGGCCGTGCGCTCGGCATGCGGCGCGTTGTCGCCAGGTGGTGTGTCGGTGGGCACACGCACCAGCGCTTGCAAGAAGCGTACTTCCTCGTCGAAGTGCGCGTCGATCCACGTATCGAGCCGGGCGTAACTCACGTCGCTTCCACCGCAAGCTGTTCGAGCAGCTGCTGAAACGCGCGCACGCACAGTTCGGCGTCCACGTCGGTGATGGCTTCCAGCGGGTTGTGGCTGATGCCGGCGTTCTGGCCCCGCATGAAGAGCATGGCCTGCGGCATGACTTCATGCAGCTTCATCGCGTCGTGGCCGGCGCCGCTGGGCATGTTGAATACGGGCAGGCCGAGTGCCGCCACGGCGCGCTGCCAACGTTGTTGCCAGGCGGGTGCGCAGGGGGCGGCGTCGGCGGCCATCGTGCGCTCGAGCGTGTAGGCCACACCGCGGCGCGCGCAGATACGTTCGAGCTCGGCGAGCACGTCGGCCGCCAACGCATCGCGCGCGGCGTTGGTGGTGGCGCGCAGGTCCAGGCTGAAGCTGCATCGGCCGGGCACGACGTTGATCGAGCCCGCGTTCACCTGCAGCATGCCCACGGTGCCCACCACGTCGGGCACCGCGGCTGCGCGCGCTTCGACGAAGAGCAGCAACTCGGCCACGGCGGCGGCAGCATCGCGGCGCCGGCCCATCGGCGTGGTGCCGGCGTGGCTGGCCATGCCCGTCACCTCGCCGACGAAGCGCATGCTGCCGTTGATCGAGGTCACCACACCCAGCGGCAGGTCGAGCTCGTTCAGCACCGGGCCTTGTTCGATGTGCACTTCGACGAAGCCGAGGTAGCGCGCCGGGTCGCGCTTGAGGCCATCGATGGCCGCCATCTCGCCGGGCAGACCGGCGGCGTGCATCGCCGCACGCATGCTGTTGCCGTCGGCGTCGTGCTGCTCCAGCCAGGCCGCATCGAAGTCGCCGGTGAGCGCGCCCGAACCGAGGAAGGTGGCCTTGTAGCGCTGGCCTTCTTCTTCGGCAAAGCCCACCACCTCGACGCTGAAAGGCAGCCGCCGGCCGGCGCGGTGCAGCTCGCGCACACAAGCCATAGGCGTGAAGATGCCCAGCCGGCCGTCGTACTTGCCGCCGTTGCGCACGGTATCAAAGTGGCTGCCGGTCAACAACGTTCTGGCGTTAGCACTGCGGTCTGCGCCGTGGTAGATGCCGACGACGTTGCCCACCGCATCCAGCCTCACGTCGTCGAAGCCGCACTCGCGCATCCACACCTGCAGCTGCGCCGCACAGGCGCGGTGCGCGTCGGTAAGGTAGGTGACCGTGAGCTGACCCTGTTCCTTGAAGCCGGGGTCGCTGTGCACGGCCAACGCCTCGGCCCAGTCCCACACCAGGCGGCCGAGTTGCGGCTCGTCGCCGAACTTGTAGGCCAGGCGGATTTCGGCAATGCGATGGATGTTGCGCAGGCTCTCGGCGAATTCGAAATCCGGGTGGCCGGCCAGGCGCCGCTTGAAGGTCTCGATGATTTGCTGGCGGTGCAGGCCGTTGCCACGCGGCCCGCGTACGGCCAGGATGAAGGGCCAGTCGAATTTGGCGTTGTAGTCGGCGTTGAGCCGCTGGATGCTGGCGAACTCTTCGGGGCTGCAATCAGCCAGTCCGGCCGCGCCTTGTTCGTGCGTGCTTTCGGCCGTGAGCGTCTTGCTCACCATCGCCTTGCCGGCGAGTTCGGGGTGGGCGCGGATGAGCGCAAGCTGCTGCGCGTGCCCGGCGTCACGCACCACCTGCACCAGCGCCTGCTTCAGCGCCGCCAGTGTGGTGAATCCATTCGACGGGCGCAGCGCGAAGGCGCGCTCGGCGATCCACGGCGAATGTTCGTAGCTGCCCTCCAGCAGCGCGGCAAAAGCCTGCGCATCGGCGGCGTTGATCTGTTCGAGGGTGAGCATGGTCAGCTCCAGACGAAGGCAGTGTTGGCATCAAACGGATGCACCTGCCGCCAATGCCGTGCGATGTCGATGCGGCGGCAGACCCAGATCCCGGCGTGTGCCTGAATGTGATCGAGGAAGCGCTGCAGCGCGCCTATGCGGCCGGGTTTGCCGAGCAGCCGGCAATGCATGCCGATGCTCATCATCTTCGGCCGGTCCAGGCCCTGCGGGTCGCCTTCGCGGTACAGCGCATCGAAGGCGTCGCGCAGGTAGTGGAAGAAGTGTTCGCCGGTGTTGAAGCCCTGGGCCTGCACGAAGCGCATGTCGTTGGTGTCCAGCGCGTAGGGCAGCACGAGGTGAGGCGCCAGGCGGCCGTCGCCCTTGCCAACCTGCAACCAGAACGGCAGGTCGTCGCCGTAGTAGTCGCTGTCGTAGTCGTAGCCCCCGTGCTCGACGACGAGCCGGCGCGTGTTCGGGCTGTCGCGTCCGGTGTACCAGCCCAGCGGCCAGGCGCCGCCGGTCAATGCACGCAGGCGCTGCGTGGCCAGCGCCATGTCGGCGCGCTCGGTCACCTCGGGCGTCTGCTGGTAGTGCGTCCAGCGCAGGCCGTGGTTGGCGATTTCATGGTCGCGCTGCATGAAGGCCGCGGTCATCTCGGGGTAGCGTTCCAGCGCGGCGACCACGGCGAAGACGGTGAGCGGCAGGCGGCGTGCATCGAACTCGCGCAGGATGCGCCAGACACCGGCGCGCGCGCCGTACTCGTACATCGACTCCATCGACATGTGGCGGTTGGGGAAGGCCGCGGCGCCGACGATTTCCGACAGGAACACTTCGCTCGCCGCGTCGCCATGCAGCGGGTTGTTCTCGCCGCCTTCTTCATAGTTCAGCACGAACTGCACGGCGATGCGCGCGCCGCCGGGCCACTGCGCATGCGGGGCGTCGTGGCCGTAGCCGCGCAGGTCGCGTGGGTAGGGCGGAGTGCCCATGCTCATGGTAGCGCTGGCGCCAGTGCGTGGCCGAGGTCGTTCATGCGCGGGTGCAGTCGCAACTCGGATTCGACATGCGCAAGGTGCGAGACCATCAGCCGCGAAGCCGCGCGCGCGTCGCGCCGCTCGAGCGCGTCGACGATGGCCACATGCTCGTCGCGCGAGTGTTCGGCCGAATGCGACGACTGGTACATCAGCGCGATGAGCGAACAGCGCGAGAGCAGGTCGGCCATCAGTTGCGCCAGCACCTCGTTGCCCAGCAGCCGCGCCAGCACCACGTGAAAGTCGGCCAGCAGCCGTGTGCGTCCGGCCACGTCGGTGCGGCGGATGGCCTCGTCTTCGTCACGCACATGGCGGCGCAGCTCGGCCAACTGCGCCGGCGTGATGGCCGCGCACAGCTCGCGCATCAGGGCCGCTTCGATCAGCTTGCGCGCCTCGAACACCTGCCGCGCTTCTTCGACGCTGGGCTGCGCCACGAAGGCGCCGCGCGCGGGTTCGAGCCGCACGAGGTGGTCGCGGCTGAGCTGGTTCAGTGCCTGGCGCACGACGGTGCGCGAGACCTTGAAGATGCCGCCGATCTGCGTCTCGGTGAGCTTGGTGCCGGGCATCAGGCGCCGCTCGACGATGGCCGTGGTGATCGACTCGACGATGCGGTGCGTGCTGGTGGCGGTGACCTCGGTCGCCGGTGAGCGGCGCGCGGCCCCTGCTGAAAGGCGCGGTGCCGGCCGCGGTGCCGGGCGGATGGCCTTGAGGTTGACGTGGGTGCGGGCCATGGGGCGCTTCACTCGCTGGTTGGAGTCGCTTGACGTGTATGCTCAAGTGTATACACTTTGCTGGCCTTCACAAGCCTTCGCGCATGATCACCCTGGATCACCCTATGGGACACCTCAGCACCCACGTTCTCGACACCGCCCATGGCTGCCCGGCCGCGGGCATGGCCGTCACGCTGCAGCGCGCGTCGGGCGACGCTTACGTGACGGTCAGTCAGTTCAAACTCAACGCCGACGGCCGCGCCGACGCCCCATTGCTCGACGCCGCCGGCATGGCCGTGGGCCGCTACCGGCTGCTGTTCGAAGTGGCGCCGTACTTCCGCGCCCGCGGCGTGGTGCTGCCCGAGCCACCCTTCATCGACACCGTGCAGCTCGACTTCGGCATCGCCGACGCCGCCGGCCACTACCATGTGCCGCTGCTCGTCAGCCCCTGGAGCTACAGCACCTACCGCGGTTCGTGACGCTGCGGCACGGTGCTTGCATCGAGCACCTCGTCCCCACACCCTTCGGAGTAAGCCCATGTCCCGCCGCCGCACCCTCGCCGTGTTCACCGCTGCCCTGGCCTGCAGTGCCGCCGCCCTGGCGGCCTGGCCCGAAAAGCCGGTGCGCATCGTCGTCACCTTCGCCGCCGGCGGTGCCAGCGACATCGTCGCGCGCACCATCGCCGAGCCGTTGGCCAAAGCGCTGGGGCAGCCGGTGGTGGTGGACAACAAACCCGGCGCCGGCGGCACGCTCGGCGGCATGGACGTGGTGCGCGCCGCAGCCGACGGCTACACGCTGATGCTGTCGAATTCGACGCCGACCTCGATCGGCCCTTTCACCGTGCCCAAGCAGCCCTACGACCCGGTGAAGCAGTTCACCCATGTCGCCATGCTTGGCGTCGCGCCGGTGCTGTTCATGGCCAACCCCAAGACCGGTCCGGCGAGCCTGAAAGACCTGCCCAAGGCCGCGGCCGCGCCGGGCTACACCTTCGGCAGCGGCGGGCCGGGCTCGATCGGCCACATCGTCGGCGAGATGACCAAGGCGGCGATGAACATCCAGATGACGCACGTGCCCTACCGCGGCGGCGCGCCGATGACCACCGACCTGATCTCGGGCCAGATCGTGCTCGGCATCGACGTCATCACCGCCTTCGTGCCGATGGTCAAGGCGGGGCAGATCCGCGCGCTGGCCGTGACCACGCACAGCCGCTCGCCGCTGCTGCCCGACGTGCCCACGGTGGTCGAGCTCGGCCTGCCGCAGCTGCTGGCGGAGAACTACTTCGGCGTCTCCGGCCCGGCGGGCTTGCCCAAAGACGTGGTCGACAAGCTCGGCGCGGCGCTGGCCGCCATCGTCGCCGACCCGGCCATCGTCAAGCGCTTCGAAGAGCTCGGCATCACACCGGTGCGCATGAACAGCGCCGATTTCAGCGCCTTCGTCACGCGTCAGGTACAGGACTGGGCGCCGGCCATCAAGGCCGCCGACGTGAAGAACTGAAGCGGCACGACCACGCGCGCGACACATCGCCGATGGAAGCCTACCTGCTCGACTGGGCCAACCTGCTGCTGCGCTGGGCCCATGTCGTCGTGGCCATTGCCTGGATCGGCTCGTCGTTCTACTTCGTCTTCCTCGACAGCAGCCTGACATCACCCGCCGACCCGGCGCTGAAGGCCAAAGGTGTCGACGGCGAACTCTGGGCCGTGCACGGCGGCGGCTTCTATCACCCGCAGAAGTACCTCGTGGCGCCGCCTGCGTTGCCGCCAAACCTGCACTGGTTCTATTGGGAAAGTTACAGCACCTGGCTCACCGGCTTTGCGCTGTTCACGGTGATGTACCTGTTCAACGCCGGCACTTTCCTGATCGACAAGAGCGTGCATCAGTGGTCCAGCGGCGTGGCCATTGCGGCTGCGCTGGGTTTCCTCGCCGCGTTCTGGCTCTTCTACGACCTCATCTGCCGGCTGGTCGGTGAACGCGGCGGTGCCGTCGGCTTTGATGCCAAGGTCGGCGCGCTGGTGTTGCTGTTCATCGTCGGCGCCTCGTGGCTGGCCTGCCAGCTCTTCGCCGGCCGCGCCGCCTTCCTGCTGGTGGGCGCGATGATCGCCACGGCGATGAGCGCCAACGTCTTCGTCTGGATCATCCCGGGCCAGCGCAAGGTCATCGCGCAGATGAAAGCGGGCGAGCCGGTCAGCGCCATCCACGGCCAGCGCGCCAAGCAGCGCAGCGTGCACAACACCTACTTCACGCTGCCGGTGCTGGTGGCGATGCTGAGCAATCACTATGGCTGGCTCTACCAGGGCCGGCACAACTGGCTGGTGCTCGTACTTTTGATGTTAGCCGGCGCCCTCATCCGCCACAGTTTCGTGGCGCGGCACAAGGCACTGGTGCAAGGCCGCGCCGTGCCCTGGGGCTACGCCGCAGCCGGCACGGCGCTGCTGCTGGGGCTGGCCGTCGCGCTGGCGCCGGCGCCGCAGGCGGCATCGTCCGGCGCGACGGACGCGGTGACGATGGCGCAGGTGCAGGCCGTGGTCGAGCAGCGCTGCGCGCTTTGTCATAACGCCCAAGTCCAGCAGAAGGGCGTGGCGCTGCACACGCCAGCGCTGATCCAGCAACACGCGCTGGCGCTTTACCAGCAGGTGGTGGTGCAAAAGCTGATGCCGATGAACAACGCGACGCAGATGACCGAGGCCGAACGCGGCCTGATCAAGCGTTGGTATGACGCCGGGGCCACGGCCCGTTAGCGCCGCGTCGGCCTAGCCTGTGCACCGCGTCGCACAAGTCCGGCGCGCGCGCGGAGTCTTGCCTACACTTCTCTGTGCTTTGATGCACAGTTGCGCCGACGCCTTTCGCGCGCATGACAAGGACACGATGGCACTGCCACGGCGCAACCGTTCCTTCCTCTGGGGTGTGGTGACAGCCTTCGCGCTGGCGCAAGCCTTCGCTGCGTGGACGCTGTTGCGTGGTGGCGAGAACGACACGCTGGTCGAGGCCGAAGCGCGTGTCACGCGTGTGGTCGAAGGCGCGCAGGAAACCTTGAACCGCACGCTGCACGGGGTCGACCTCATGTTGAGCGGCATGGCCGAGCTGCTGCACCCGGCCTTCAGCGCCGACGGCAGCTTCGACACGCTCGAAGCGCGGCGGTTGCTCGTGGCGCTGAACGAGCGCAACCCGATGATCAGCGACGTGGCGCTGCTGGAGCCCGATGGCAAGGTGCTCGCCGCCAGCACGCCGGGCGCGGCCGACATGGCGCGGCGGCTGCCGCCCACGCTGGCTGCGGAGGTGGCCGAACAAACCGCGCCGTCGCTGCAGGTGGTTGTCGCGGCACCCGGCGCCGAAGGCGGCGAGCGCGCCTTGTACCTGGCGCGTGCGGTGGCGCTGCAAGACGGCCGCCGCGTCATCGCCGTGGCGGAGGTGCGGCCTTCGGTGCTGGTCAGCGTGATGGCCACCAGCGCCGAGATTGCCGGCATGCATGCCACGCTGGAGCTCGACGATGGCCGGCTGCTGGCCAGCGTGCCGGCCCCTGACGCCGCCATCGGCCGTCAGCGTGTCTGGCCCAAGGTCGAGCCCGGGGCGGCGAGCCGGCCGCGCGCGGATGACGACCGGCTCAGCGGTGAACCGGCGATCGTGGTCTCGCGACGCACGGTCTCGCGCAACCTCGTGGTCGCCAGCAGCATGCCGCTGGCACGTGCGCTGGCGCCGTGGGAAAGCGAACGCCGTCGGGTCATCGCCGGGGCCGCAAGCATCATCGGCTTCACGCTGCTGGTGGGCGTCATGGCCCACGGCTACCTCGGCCGCCTGCTGCGCGCGCGACAGGAACTGGCTCGCTCGCAGCAGACACTGGACCAGGCGCTGGCCTCGATGGCCGACGGCTTCGTGCTGTGCGACGCCAGCGACCGCGTGGTGCGCTGGAATGCGCGCTACGTCGAGCTCTTTCCCTGGCTCGACGGTGTGGTTGGCGCCGGCGTGCCGTTCGAGCGCCTGGCGCAGGCGGCGGCAGGTGCGCTCATCAAAGACGTCGCCGGCCGCAGTGAATGGGTGCGGCTGCGCGTGGAGCGCCATCGCGCCGCCGACCGCATCTGGGAGCAGGACCTGGGCAACGGCGTGATGGTGCATGCCATCGAACGGCGCACGCCCGACGGTGGCGTGGTCGGCGTCTACCGCGATGTCACGTCGGCCGAGCGCCGGCTGGCGCAGGCCAAGGCCGCGGCCGAGGCTGCGAACGACGCGAAGTCGCAATTCCTGGCGGCCATGAGCCACGAGATCCGCACGCCGCTGAACGCCGTGCTGGGCATGAACGGCCTGCTGATGGGCACGGCGCTGTCAGCGGAACAGCGGCGTTATGTCGAGCTGATGCGCAGCTCGGGCCAGATGCTGCTGGCCGTCATCAACGACGTGCTCGACGTGTCGAAGATCGAAGCCGGCAAGATGCAGCTCGAGATCGTCAGCTTCGACCCCGAGCTCACCGTGCTCGAAGTCATCCGCCTGCTCGAAGTGCGCGCCCAGGCCAAGGGCCTGAGGCTGCAGCTGGAGATCGCGCCAGGCCTGCCGCTGATGGTGCGCGGCGACCCGAGCCGGCTGCGCCAGGTGCTGTTCAACCTCATCGGCAATGCGCTGAAGTTCACCGAAAAGGGCGGCGTGTCGGTGCAGATGACGGGCAGCGGCCTGGATGCGCAGCGCATCGAGTTGCACGTGAGCGTGCAGGACACCGGCATCGGCATTCCGGCCGAGGTGTTGCCCCGCATCTTCGACCGCTTCACGCAGGCCGACAGCTCGACGGCGCGGCGCTACGGCGGCAGCGGCCTGGGTCTGGCCATCAGCCGCGAGATCGTGCAGCTGATGGGCGGGCGCATCGAGGCCCGCAGCCTGCCCGGCAGCGGCAGCCGTTTCGAGTTCAGCATTCCTTTCGAGCGCCACGTCGCCGCGCCGGTGCTGCAGGTGGACATCGCTCTCGGTGATGTCGAACTCGAAGACACGGTGGTGGTGGCGGCCCCGGCCATGGACGAGGAGCCCACGCTGCCCGGCCGCGAAGACGTCGACCGCACCGGCCCGCTGGCGCGCGAGCTGCGCATCCTCGTCGCCGAAGACAACGCCGTGAACCAGATCCTCATCAGCGCCATCCTCGACCGCATGGGCCACTTCTGCGACGTCGTGGCCGACGGCATCGAAGCCGTGCGCCAGGTTCAGAGCGCGCAGTACGACGTGGTGCTGATGGACATGCAGATGCCCGAGATGGACGGACTGGCGGCCACGCGCGAGATCCGCCGCCTCGAAGCCAGCGAAGGCCGTAGCCGCGTGGCCATCGTGGCGATGACGGCCAACGCCATGGCCGAGGATCGCAACGCCTGCGTCGCCGCCGGCATGGACGACTACGTGCCCAAGCCGATCGACGTGCAACTGCTGGCTCGGGCCATCGACCGTGCGGCGCGGCAGTCGCGGCAGGCTTGAGCGGCCGGGCGGCGGGTGGGTTTGCACCCTGGGCTGCAAGTGGATGCAGCAAAATGGCGGGCCTATGACGCGCCACAGGAGACACCCATGCTCGGCCAGATGATGCAGCAGCCGCTGTTGATTTCCTCGCTCATCGTGCATGCCGAGCGCCACCACGGCGACCGCGAAGTGGTGTCGCGAAGGGTCGAAGGCGACATTCATCGCAGCAACTACAAGACCATCGCCGCACGCTCGCGCCGCGCAGCCAAGTCGCTGGCGGCGCTGGGGGTGAAGATGGGTGACCGCGTCGCCACGCTGGCCTGGAACGGCTACCGCCACATGGAGCTGTACTACGGCGTGAGCGGCTCAGGTGCGGTGCTGCACACGCTCAACCCGCGTCTGCACCCGGACCAGATCGTCTACATCGCCGACCACGCCGAAGACCAGGTGCTGTTCTTCGACATGAGCTTCTGGCCGTTGATCCAGGCCGTGGCTTCACGCGTCAAGACCATCAAACATTTCGTCGCCATGACCGACCGTGAACACCTGCCGGCCGACGCCGCCAAGGTGCCCGGGCTGATGTGCTATGAAGACCTGCTGGCAGCTCAAGACGAACGTTATGACTGGCCCAGCTTCGACGAGAACACCGCCGCCTGCCTGTGCTACACCTCGGGCACCACGGGCAACCCCAAGGGCGTGCTCTACAGCCACCGCAGCACCGTGCTGCACGCCATGGTCGGCGCCACGCCCGACGTGCTCAACGCCTCGGCCAAGGACAGCATCCTGCCGGTGGTGCCGATGTTCCACGTCAACGCCTGGGGCCTGGTGTACGTGGCACCGATGACAGGCGCCAAGCTCGTCTTCCCCGGCCCGGGGCTGGACGGCAAGTCGCTGTACGAACTCTTCGAAGCCGAGCAGGTGACGCTCTCGGCCGGCGTGCCCACGGTATGGCAGGGGCTGCTGGCCTATGTCGAAACCAACGGCCTGAAGTTCAGCAGCATGCGCCGCAGCGCCATCGGCGGCTCGGCCTGCCCGCCGGCGATGATCAAGACGTTCCCCGACGACTACAACGTGCAGGTGGTCCACGCCTGGGGCATGACCGAGATGAGCCCGATCGGCACGGTCGCCGCATTCAAGGCGGCGCACATGGGGCAGACGCCCGAAGAGCGCCTGGCGGTGATGGCCACGCAAGGCCGCGCGGTCTACGGCGTGGACATGAAGATCGTGGGCGAAGACGGCGCCGAGCTACCCTGGGACGGCAATGCCACCGGCGACGTGCATGTGCGCGGGCCGTGGATCCTGTCGACCTACTTCAAGGGTGAAGGCGGCGACCCGCTGAAGAACGGCTGGTTCCCCACCGGCGACGTGGCCAAGTTCAGCCCCGAGGGCTACATGATCATCACCGACCGCAGCAAGGACGTGATCAAGTCCGGCGGTGAATGGATAGGCTCGATCGACCTCGAGAACATCGCCATGGCGCACCCGGCCGTGGCCATGGCCGCGTGCATCGCGGCCTACCATCCGAAGTGGGACGAGCGGCCGCTGCTGGTGGTGGTGAAGAAGCCCGGTGCGGCGCTCACGCGCGAGGAACTGCTGGCGTTTTACGACGGCAAGATCGCCAAGTGGTGGACGCCCGACGACGTGGTCTTCGTCGACGCCATTCCGCTGGGCGCCACCGGCAAGATGCAGAAGATCAAGCTGCGCGAGCAGTTCAAGGACTACAAGCTGCCCGCCGTCTGATGGTTGACGCGGCGGCGCGGCCCTAGTCTTCGTCGCCCGAGAGCAGGCCCGGCAATTCGCCGAGCAGGCCTTTTGCGGCCTCCAGGTTCTCACTGACAACTTCCTTCGCATCGCCGGCGAGGCCGCGGCCGGCATCGACGCCCTCTTTGGGATCGACGAACTTCTTCGTCAGGTTCTCGTCATCGGTCGTGCCGCCCGGGCCGAAGGTGGCCGGCAAGAGAGCGAGGGGGCCTTGCGCTGCCGTCATCAACCCGATGCCCGTGCGCACCGGATCTTCGGACTTGACGTCGAACGAGACAAAACCGAAGTCGGCGCCGACACCGATCTCGGGGTTGCCGTCCTTGTCGGCGTCGCCGAAGTGGACGCGCCCGGCCAGGCCGCCGCCGGCACTGAGGCCGAAGCGGAACGACTGGTCGAGGTCGCTGTCGCTGCCGTCGTCGTTCTTCGTCCCTGAGGTGCCCAGCGTCAACGAGCCTTCGCCGACGTTGGCTTGTGCGCCGACCGAAATGCTGTCGTCGTTGGCCGAGGCTTCGGCGCTGGCGGTGCCGGCTGCGGCATCGCCCTTGGCCACGATGTTGTCGGGCAGCAGGCCGCCGGACGCCTTGTTGATGTCGACTTCGCGTTTGATGCCGGTCACCGCCGCCTTCTGCGGTGAGACCTCGACCTCGCCGACGGTGTCGACGATGGCGCCGTCCTGCCGGCGCACTTTCGCGATCGCACCCTTGGCCGAAGTCCCGTTCTCGCCGGACTCGAACTCGCCCGACAGCAACTCGCCCTCGTCGTCGCCTTGCTTGGCCCTCAAGACGGCGCCCTTGCCCTTCACGCTGCCATTGCGGCGGACCTCGCCTTCGCCTGAAAGCAGCACCGCCTCGTCGCCTTCCGCGGTGGTCGCCCTGAACCCGGTCCCGCTCACCGCGGCAGTGTCCGGCAGCGACGTCACGAAGCTGTCGACATCGATGCCTATGCCTTGAAGCCACTGGTCGGTTTGTTCTGACATATCGCCCGCCTTTCCTGGATGGACTGGCGGCACTGGAACGCCAGGGGCAATGCCCTGCCTGGAGTCCGCCCTGCGCCGCGATAGCGATCTTCCGCCCGTGCCTGCCGATACGCAAGGCGTGGCGCGGACGCGTGCCCGTCAAAACCGGCGGCTGATGCCGGCCGACCAGAAGCGCCGCGGCGGCGTGGTGCCGCTGACTTTCGCGCCGGCGCTGACGTCGAGCTGCAGGTTGCGGCCGATGAGGTACGCGGCGCCGACATCCAACACGCTGGCGCTGCGGCCGCGCTTTCGTTCAGGCGATTGCACGGCCGCGTCGATGAAGACGCTGAACGCGTCGCTGACGTTGTAGCTCAGCGTGGCAGCGAGCAACGCTGCGCGGTAGGGGCGCTGTTCGTCATCCTCGTAGATGGCGGCGCCGATGTTCGGATTGAGCGACCACTTCGGTGCGATGTCCCAGTCTGCGGCAAGTCGAACATCGGCGCTGGCGTGCCCAGGCCGCAAGCCGCCCGTACCCGTGCGCGGGAAGAAACGAACGATGGCGCCCAGCGAGGGCTGCTGCGAACCGACGGCGTCAGCGAAGTGGGCCTTGAGCCCGATCGATGTCGGCGCGATGCCCTCGCTGCGCGTCGTGCCAAGGGCAGCGTCGCTGGTCTTCGTCCAGGTGTAGGTATTGCCCTCGACGCGCAGCTCCAGGTTCTTGTCGATACCGATGCGCAGCAGGGTCGGTATGAAGCGCGTGCGCGCGGCGCTGCCGGCGCCACGCCTATCTTCCTGCTGCACGCCGGCTTCGACTTGCACGCGGCCGGCGCCGATGACGTTGCTGCCGTCGGCAAAACCGGGGCGGTCGGCATTGATGAGGTCGTCGTCGTTGCTCGGCGCGGTCTGGGCATGCGCCGGCGCGCCGAGTTGCACGACCAAGGCCCAGACGATCGTTGGCAGCAGTTTCATGGCGGCGTCGACGGTATGCACGCTACTGCGTGAACCCTAGCGGCGACTTGCGCGAGCCGGCCTCGGGCAGGTCACACGCCTCGACCCGGTCGCGGCCGGCCAGGCGCGCGTTGCCGAAGCCCGTCATCCAGGCACGACGCATCTCGCGCGGCGCCAGTTGCGCCAGCCGCTCGAGCACGGCCTCGCCCGGGGCTTCATCGAAGCGCCGGCCCCAATCGTGTTCGCTGCGGATGCTGGCGTACAGGCGCGTGGCGATGGCGCGTGCGGCGTCGCGGTCGGGTGAGCGCACCTCGTAGACGTTCATGCGGTTCAAGATGGGCTCGGGGATGGCGCGTTCGTCGTTGGCGGTGGCCACCCAGATGAGCTGGCTGGCGTCGATGGCGACTTCGGCGAACTCGTCGGTGAACTGCAACGCGGTGTCGTGTTCGAGCAGGCTGTACAGCGCCCCGAGCGGGTCGTACGCATGTTCGCCGCGGGCCTTGTCAATCTCGTCGACGACCATCACCGGGTTGGCGTAGGCGCCGTCGACCAGCGTTTCGAACACCTTGCCCGGCCGCGCACCTTTCCATTGCGACGAGGCGCCACTGAGCACCCAGCCTGCGGTGAGCGAGCTCATCGAGATGAAGCCCATGCCGGTGCCCAGCAGCTGCGCGATCTCGCGCGCGAAATGCGTCTTGCCTATGCCCGGCGGGCCGAGCAAAAGCATGGGCGCAATCTCCAGCGCATCGCGGCTGTCCTGGCACAGGGCGAGCTGGCGGCGCACGTCGTCGAGCACCTCGGTGAAGTTGGGCAGCTCGTCGTAGAGGTAGCTCATCGCCGGCAGGCCCGAGGGCTTGACCTGAAAACGCTGCGGGCCCTTTTCGAGCATGCGCTCGTAGGTGCTGCGCAGGCTTTCGTGCTCTTTGGGCGGCAGTTTGTCCAGGCGCTTTTCGACGTCGGCCGGGCGGAACAGGTTGCGCATGCTGGCGATCGGCATGCCGCCGCGCGACATGGGTACCAGATCACTCGTTGCGCTCATGCACCACTCCTGTGACGTTGATGAAGGCTACTCGATTGAAGCAAGTCGCGGGCCCGCGCGGCGGCCGGAACAGGGGCGCGCAAGCCCCGCAATTGCCTCGCATGCCGCTCGCCCTGAGCTCCCCATTCCGTTCGCCCTGGGCTTGTCGAAGGGCTTCGAATTGCCTTCAGTCCTGAGCTGGTCGAAGGATCAGCCCGAACGGGTTTGGCTGGACGTGAATCCATGCTACGGCGTCACCGGCGTGGCCGGCGGCAAGGCCAGCCCTCGCCGCTGCATCTCTTCGCGCAGCAGGTCGGGGCGGTCGCTGATGATGCCGTCGACGCCCATGTCCATCAGCCGCGCCATCTGCGCCGGTTCGTTGATGGTCCAGGCCAGCACGGTGATCCCGAGCGCCTGGGCTTCGCGCACCTTGGCCGCGTCGAGGTCGCCGTAATACGCCGACCAGATACGACCGCCCGCAGCCTTGATCATCTTCGGCACCGAGCCGTGGTCTTTGAACTGAAAGCCGGCGGTCCAGGCCGAAGGCTCGGGCTTGTCGGCACCGATGTTGTCGAGGAATTTCTGCTGCGCGCTCAAGTACACGGTGGCGATCTCGGGCGCCTCTTGCTGCACCACCTGCAGGCTGCGCCAGTCGAAGGAAAGAATGCTGGTGCGCCCGGCCAGGCCGGCGTCGCGCACGGCCTTGATCAAGGCGCGCGCAAAGGGCTCGGGCGCCAGCGTCTCGTGCGGCGCGGTCGGCGTGATCTTGGTTTCCAGCGCCAGGCGCACCTGCGCATTGCCCGACTTTTTCACCAGCGCGAATAACTCTGAAAGTGTCGGGATGCGGGTGCCGTCCATCGCCTTCTGCAGCGGGTACAGGCCGGCGTAGCGTGTGCCCGGCTTGAGGCGGCCGACATCGTAGCGGCGCAGTTCTTCCAGGCTCGTCTGCGCGATCACCGGCCCGCGTGCGGCGATGTACTGGCCGTCGGGGCCGCGCGTCAGGTCGGGGTTGAGCACCGGGTCATGCGAGATCACGAGCACGCCATCGCGCGTGATGGCGATGTCGGTCTCCAGCGTCGTCACACCGATGCTCAATGCCAGCGCAAACGCCGGCAGCGTGTTCTCGGGCGCCAGCGCGCGCGCGCCGCGGTGGCCTTGCAGATCGAAGGCATTGGCGGGCAAGGCGCACAACCACAGCAAACAAGCGGCGACCCATTTCATCGAAGACTCCCAGGCGATGCCTGCTGCGAGTATGCCCGCCGGCAGCCGCCCGTAGCATCGCGCTTCCATGATCAGACCACGCCTGCTCAGCCTGGCCTGGCCGCTCTTCGTCGAGCTCTTGCTCGGCATTGCGGTGGGCATCGCCGGCACGGCACTGGCGGCACGTTTGTCCGACACCGCGGGCGCCGGATTTGCGATGGCCAACCAGGTCGTGGCCACGCTCTTCATCTTTTTTCGCATCATCGGCGCGGGCATCGGCGTGGTCGTGACGCAATGCCTGGGCGCGGGCCGGCGCGACCAGGCCGACGTGCTGGCGCGCGCCGCCTTGGGCGCCAGCAGCTGGATCGGCGCTGTCTGCGCCACTGCGGCGTTAGCTGGCGGCGCGGCGCTGTTGCGATTGCTGAACACACCGGCCGAGGTGCTGCCGCTGGCGCTGCCCTTGCTGCAGGCGCTGGCGCCAGCCTTGCTGCTCGACGCCTGGAACGCCTCGATGGCCGGCGTCATGCGCGCGCACCTGCGCGGCCGCGACACGCTGCTGGTGATCGTGCTCGTGCACCTCACGCATCTGGCACTGGCCTGGCCCTTGATGGCGCGCTTGGGCCTGCCCGGCTTCGCCTGGGCGATGGTCGCCAGCCGCGTGCTTGGCGTGCTGCTGCACCTGTGGCTGTGGCGGCTGCGCTTGTCGCTCGTGCCGCAGTGGCGCGATGCCTGGCGGCTGCCGCGCGCCGAGCTCGCCGCCATGCTGCACATCGGGCTGCCCGGGGCGGCCGAGAACATCGCCTACCGGCTGAGCCACACCGCCAGCATCGCCGTCGTGGCGCTGTTTGGCGCGCAGGCGTTGGCGACACAGGCCTATGCCTCGCAAGTCACCTACGTCGGCATCGTTTTCGGCCTGGCCACGGGCTTCGCGGTGGAGATTCTCGTCGGCCACATGGTCGGCGCCGGGCAGCTGCGCGAGGCGCGTGCGCTGGTGCGCCGCGCGCTGCGGCGTGGCCTGGTGATCAGCGTCGTGGTCAGCGCCACGGCGGCGCTGGCGGGCCCGCACTTGATGGCGCTCTTCACCGCCGACGCGCAGATCATCATGCTCGGCGCCACGCTCCTGTGGTGCACGGTGTTGATCGAACCCGGGCGCACCTTCAACCTGGTGGTGGTCAACGCACTGCGTGCTGCGGGTGACGCGCGCTATCCCGTCATGGCCGGCGCCGCGTCGTTCGTCATCGTGCTCGCCGGCGGCAGCTGGTTCCTGGGCCAGGTGCTGGGCCTGGGACTCGTCGGCGTCTGGCTCGCTTACGCCGCCGACGAGTGGATCCGCGGGCTCTTGATGTGGCGGCGCTGGGCGCGCCTGGGCTGGGTGCCGCACGCGCGCGCGGCGCGGCGAAGGGTCTTGCGTTGACCCCCTCCCCCTGCCAGGGGAAGGGGTGCATTCACTGCGCCTGCTGCAGCGCGCGAATGCGGTCCTCGATCGGCGGGTGGCTCGAGAACAGCGCCATCAGCCCGCTGGGCCGGGCGCTGATGCCCATCGCCGCCATCGACTGCGGCAACGCGCCCGGGTCCTGCCCGCCCAGGCGCGCCAGGGCGTTGATCATCGGCTGCTTGCGGCCCATCAGCGCGGCCGAGCCGGCGTCGGCGCGGTATTCGCGCTGGCGCGAGAACCAGGCGACGACGACTGCCGCGGCGATGCCCAGCACGATGTCGAGCACGATGGTGGTGATGTAGTAGCCGATGCCCACGCCGCGCTCGTTGCGCAGGATCACCTTGTCGACGAAGTAGCCGATGACGCGCGACAGGAACACGACGAAGGTGTTCATGACGCCTTGAATCAAGGTCATGGTCACCATGTCGCCGTTGGCCACGTGCGCGACTTCGTGGCCGATGACGGCCTCGACCTCTTCGCGCGTCATGCTCTGCAGGAGGCCGGTGGACACCGCCACCAGCGCGGAATTCTTGAACGCACCCGTGGCGAAAGCATTCGGCTCGCCTTCGAAGATGGCCACTTCGGGCATGCCGATCTGCGCTTTCTGCGCGAAAGCCTGAACCGTGCTAACAAGCCAGCGGTGGGTGTTGTCGGGCGAGTCGTTGATGATCTGCGCACCCGTGCTCCACTTCGCCATGGGCTTGCTGATGAGCAGCGAAATGATGGCGCCACCGAACCCCATCACCGCGGCGAAACCTAGCAACATACCCAGGTTCAAGCCGTTGGCGGTGAGGTAGCGATTCACGCCGAGCAGGCTCGCGGCGATGCCCAGCACCAGCATCACGGCCAGGTTGGTGACGACAAAAAGCAGGATTCGCTTCATGGCTTGGGGCCGCAACGGGGCGGCTTGGGTGGCTGAAGGCGCGGATGTTAGGGCGGCGCCGCGGCTTTCAATGGCCGGGGCCGGCCCAAGCCCCCGAATCGGCCGGGGCCAAGGTTTTCTCGCGCTGCGGCCGGAACACGGCGGTGTCGTCATAGAAGGCCGGGTCTTGATTCGCCGGCCACCAGCCGGGCACGCCCAGCACCGGCAGCGGCAGGAAAGGCTTGGCCTGCCATGTCTCGGCGCTGGCGCCGAGTGTCTCGCCCAGCCACACGTGGGCCGTCAGCCCCTTGCGTGGCGCCACCGTCAGCTGTTCAAGCAGCGCGTGGCCGACGATGCGCAGCCGTGCCTGGCGCCACAGCGCACGCCGGTGCACGAAGAGCTGTTTCCAGTCGCGCTGGCGCAGCGCCTGCAGCAAGGCCTCGGGGCCATCGAGCAGCGCGCCGTTTTCGTCGAACAGTGTCAGCGCGTCACGCAGGGCACCACGCCGCGGGCCAATGCCGTCGCGCGCGACGGCTTGCGCCTGCAATTGATTGAGTCGCAGCTTGAGCGCGGGCTCGGTGTGCCAGACCAGGCCGTTGAAAAGGTCGTGCAGGTTTTCGCGCGTGGGTACCTGGCCACGGCGTGCGATGAAGGTCTCGTAGGGCTCGCCCTCGGGCAACAGCGCCTGTGGCACGAAGTGGCGCGGTGCGCCGTCGAGGTTCAAGGCTTCGGGCAAGGTCATGCCCGCCTGCTGCCGTGCCATCACCGTCATGCCGAGCACGCGCAGCGGTGCCAGCCAGGGCTGCTGCCAGTCGACGTGCATGGCCGGCGCCAACAGTGCGGCTCAGCCGCGAAAGCGCACCTTGTTCGGCTGGTCGTGCGGCAGCAGCTCGAAGCGCTCGCGATGCGGCGCAAAGAACTTGGTCGACGACGCGCGCGGGCCCATCAGGCCGGCGTCGCGCAGCCGCTCTGTGGCCACGCGCAGTTCGACCTGTTGGCCGCGTGCCAGCTCAGGCAAGGCGGCCAGGATGGCGACGATGTGCGCGGGCAGCGTTGAAGGCGTGGGCGGCGGTGGGGGTGGCGATGTCGCGGCCGCGCCAGTTGCGGCATCGCGAGCCCGGGGCGACCGCCGGCTCGTCTTCGCCGCCGCAGGCTCTTTGTCCACCGCGGTTTTGCGCGTGGCGCGGCCGCGTGTGCTGCCGGCCGCGCGCTCGGGCGTGGCGCGGTGATGTTCGAGCACGGTGTAGTCGTCGTAGACCGACAGCGTCTCGTCGCCGGTCTTGCCCTGCTGGCCGAAGCCGCGCACGCGACAGCCCTTTTCGCGCAGCCGGCTCACCAGCGGCGCGAAGTCGGAATCGCTCGAAGCGATGGCCACCACGTCGGGGCGTTCGGCCAGCACCAGGTCGAGCGCGTCGACAGCGAGCGCAATGTCGGTCGAGTTCTTGCCCGCGGCCAGGTTCACCATCGGCTTGATCGACAGCCGCTTGAACACCTGCTGGTGCTTGAGCGCGCTCTCGGCGGTGCAATAGGCGCGGCGCACGTGCAAGGCGCCATGCTCGTCGAGCAGGCGCTGCACCGCCTGTTCGATCACGTCAACGGAAACGTTGTCAGCGTCGATCAACAACATCACGCGTTCGACGGTCATGCAAGGCTCCAGTTCAAAGTTTCGCCGCCACGCAGCGGTTTGATGACGGTGTCGCCAAAGGGCAGCGTCTCGGGCACGACGCGCGGTTCGCGTCGCAAGGTGACGCTGCCGCCATTGCGCGGCAGGCCGTAGAAATCGGCACCATGAAAGCTGGCGAAGCCTTCGAGTTGTGCGAGCGCGCCGACGCTGTCGAAGGCTTCGGCGTAAAGCTCCAGCGCCACCGGCGCGGTGAAACATCCGGCACCGCAGACCGACTGTTCCTTCAGCGCCGCGGCATGTGGTGCGCTGTCGGTGCCGAGGAAGAACCTGGCGCTGCCCGAGGTCGCAGCCTGCACCAGCGCCAGCCTATGCGCTTCGCGCTTGAGCACCGGCAGGCAGTAGTAGTGCGGGCGCATGCCGCCGATGAAGAGCGCGTTGCGGTTGTAGAGCAGGTGGTGCGCGGTGATGGTGGCGGTGGTGTGCACGCCGGCCTCGGCCACGTACTGCGCGGCTTCACGCGTGGTGATGTGTTCGAACACCACCTTCAACGCCGGGAAGTCGCGCCGCAGCGGTTGCATCACGCGTTCGATGAACACCGCTTCGCGGTCGAACAGGTCGATGTCGGCATCGGTGACCTCGCCGTGCACCAGCAGCAGCAGGCCTTCGCGCTGCATCGCTTCGAGCGTGGCGTGCGTCTTGCGGATGTCGGTCACGCCGGCGTCGCTGTTCGTCGTCGCGCCGGCCGGGTAGAGCTTGAGCGCCACCACGCCGGCCTGCTTGGCGCGGCGTATCTCGTCGGCCGGCGTGAGGTCGGTCAGGTACAGCGTCATCAAGGGCGTGAAGTCCATGCCTTGCGGCAGCGCGGCCAGGATGCGTTGCTTGTAGGCCAGCGCCATGGCCGTGGTGGTGACGGGCGGGCGCAGGTTGGGCATGACGATGGCGCGTGCGAACTGCTTCGCCGTGTGCGGCAACACGGCCGCCATCGCGGCACCGTCGCGCAGGTGCAGGTGCCAGTCGTCGGGGCGGGTCAGCGTCAGACTTCGTTGCGGTGCGGCCATCGATTCATTGTCGCATCGGGGGTGCGAAGGCCTGGCACGCTGCGGCCGGGTTAGCGAGCACCACTGGCTGCATCGCGCGGTGAAGAATGGCGCCGCATGAAGATGCTGCAGGGCAAGGGCGTGGTCATCACCGGTGCCGCATCGGGCATTGGCGCAGCACTGGCCACGGTGCTGGCGGCGCGTGGCGCCAGGCTGCTGTTGTGCGACGTCGACGAGGCGCGTGTGCAAGCCGTGGTGGCCACGCTGCGGGACACAGGCTGCGCTTGCGAATGGCAGGTGGCCGATGTGGCGCAGCCGGCACATTGGCAACAACTCGCCGCGCGCGCCACGGCGCTGTGGGGCGGTGCCGACGTGCTCGTCAACAACGCCGGCGTGGCTGTCGTGGCCCCGGCCGAGACAGTGCTCGAAGCCGACGCGCGTTGGCTGATGGAAATCAACTTCTGGGGCGTGTGGTTTGGCTGCCGCGCCTTCCTGCCGCAATTGCGCACGCGACCCGAAGCCTTGATCGTCAATGTGTCGAGCATCTTCGCGATGATCTCGATCCCGACGCAGTCGATCTACAACGCCAGCAAGGCGGCGGTGCGCGCTTTCAGCGATGCATTGCGGCTTGAATTGGCGCAGACACCCGTGCGCGTGCTGTGTGTGCATCCGGGCGGTGTGCGCACCGACATCGCGCGCCGCTCACGCCAGGGCGACATCGCCATGATGGCCGGCAGCCCCCAGGCACTGGCCGAACAATTCGACCGCCTCGCGCCGACCAGCGCGGCCAGCGCCGCCGACGCCATCGTGCACGCCATGCAGGCCGGCCGCACGCGGCTGCTGATAGGCAGCGATGCACGCCTGGCCGACTTCGTCTACCGGCTGCTGCCCACGCGCGCGTCGGCCTGGTTCAGCGCGCTGGCGCGGCGTGATCGGCGCAAGTACGAAGCCGAGATCGCGGCACGGCCGCGTTGACCGCGCCCGCTGCCGCGGGTTGGCGACGGCGCCTGTTCAACTCACGACGCAGGTGGGCTGCGCTCGAAGTGCCGGCACCTGGCACCTGGCGGCGTGGGGCGAGGTCGGTTTCATTGCCAATCAAACTCAGATGGACGGCCATCAGCCACGGCTCGCAGCCGGTAACCAGCAAGCGTCTTGACGCTTGCCGCGAGACATGGCCCGCCTCACTTCGGCATGGCCGTGCTCGGTGCCTGCTTGGCCGGGTGCGCAGGTGCAGCGTGATCGGTTCCGCACAGCCGGCAAGGGCCTGCGTCGCGTTGGCCTGGCGCTGCTGCATCGCCATAGGGGAATCGTCGTCCCTCGAAATTGCGCAGCACGCCCTTGCCTGCCCGATAGTCGGGCAGCAGGGGGATCTTGCCGCCACCACCGGGCGCGTCGACGACGAACACCGGGATCGCGAAGCCCGAGGTGTGGCCCCACAGGGATTCCAGGATGTCCAGCCCGGTCTGCACGGGCACGCGAAAGTGCCCCAGTCCTTGCGATTGATCGCAGCTGTACAGGTAGTACGGGCGGCAGCGCAGCTTCACCAGTTCGTGCATGAGCCGCTTCATCGTCACCGGGCAATCGTTCACGCCGCGCAGCAGCACGGTCTGGTTGCCGGTGGGAATACCGGCGTCGGCGATGCGCTCCATCGCCTGCCTGGTGGCCGGTGGCGACAGCTCCAGCGGATGGTTGAAATGCGTGTTCAGCCACAGTGGGTGAAAGCGTCGCAGCATCGCCACCAGTTCAGGCGTGATGCGCTGGGGCATGACCACCGGAGTGCGCGTGCCGATGCGGATGATCTCGACATGCGGGATCGCCCGCAGCAGCGTCAGGATCTGCTCGAGCCGCCGGTCCGACAGGCCCAGCGGTTCACCGCCCGAGATCAGCACGTCGCGCACCGCCGGCGTGGCGGCGCTGTAGTCGACCGCAGCGTGCAGCGTCTCGCTGTGGTTGCCATCACCGTCGCCGACGATGCGCCGCCGCGTGCAGTAGCGGCAGTACAGCGGGCACTCGTGCGTCACCAGCAGCAGCACGCGGTCGGGGTAGCGGTGCACAAGGCCGGGCACCGGTGAATGGCTGTCTTCGCGCAGCGAGTCGGCGCTCTCCAATGCGCCGGTGACGACCTCGTCCAGGCGTGGAATCGCCTGCAGCCGCATCGGGCAGTGTTCGTCGTCGGGGTCGATCAAGGTCGCCCAATGCGGCGTGATGCCCAGTCGAAACAGGTGCCGCGAGCGCCTTGCGGCGTCACGCTCGCTGGTGCTCAGATCAAAGGCTTGCTCGAGTTGCTCGGGCGTGGCAATGCGGTTGCGGAACTGCCATTTCCAGTCGCCCCAATCCTCGTCGGTGGCGTCGGCCCAGGCAGGAAACGCCGCACGTGACCGGGGTTGCAACAGCATGCTGTTCTCCTCCTCGATGCACTAGAGTGTTCCGCCATGAACGTGGCGATTTTGCACAACCCGCGGCCGACACGAGACGCAGGCGCCGACGACGACGCGTTCGAAGAGTATGACGGGCCCGAGACCCTTGCCGCCATGGCCGACGCGCTGGCGGCCATAGGAGTGAAGGCACGGCCGGTGCCGGCGGATGGGGCCTTCCCTTCGGCACTCGCGCGCGGCGGCTTCGATGTCGTGTTCAACATCGCCGAAGGGGTGGGGCGGCGTTGCCGCGAGGCCGTGCCCGCCGCGATCTGTGAATTCCTCGGCCTGCCCTACACCGGCTCGGACCCGCTGACGCTGGCCGTGACGCTGGACAAGTGGATGGCGCGGCGCGTGGTTTCGCCCGAGGTCACGGTGGCCAGCGCGGCACTGGTGCAGGGCCCGGACGACGAGGTCGCACTTGCCGCCCTGCGCTACCCGGTGATCGTCAAACCCAACGACGAGGGCTCGAGCATCGGCATCCGCACCGAGTCGCGCTGCGGCGATGCCGTTGCCGCTGCCGAGCGCTGCCGCTGGCTGCGCCGGCGCCATGGCTGCCCTGTCCTGGTCGAGGCATTCCTGCCGGGCATGGAGGTCACGGCGGCAGTCAGGGGCCATGGCGCTGCCGCCACAGTCATGGGCTTGATGGAGATCGCCCCCGCCGACGGTCGCGGCGAGGACTTCATCTACGGCCTCGAAGCGAAGCGCGACTTTCGGCGCCAGGTGTGCTACCACGTGCCGCCGCGCCTGGCGCCGTCGCAGCAAGAGCGCATCGCGTCGCTGGCGCTCATGGCCTATCGCCTGCTTGGCTGCCGCGACATCGCGCGCATCGACTTTCGCCTGGACGCTGCCGGCACGCCCCATTTCCTCGAGTGCAATCCGCTGCCGGGTCTCAACCCCGAGTCGGGCGACATCGTCATCCTGGCCCGTGCCGCATCGGCGGATCCTGCGGCGGCGTATCGCAGCCTCGTACAAGGCATCCTGCACGACGCGGCCTTGCGTCACGGACTGAGCCCACCCCATTGAAGACCCTCGTTCTGCACACGCTGCCGCCCGCTGACGCTGGCGCCGAACGCTGGCGCGAGGAGTTCGAACTCGACGAAGGCGCCGCGCATGTCGCTTCGGTGCTCGCCGACGCGGTGGTCACCGGCGTGCGCGGCGATGCGCTCGAAATCCTGGGCCTGCTGGACGCGCACCGGCCGGATGTGATCTTCAACCTCTGCGAAGCGCCATTGGCCCGACCCGATCTCGAGCCGCATGCGGCGGCGCTGTTCGAGTGGCTGGGTGTGCCGTTCACAGGTTCGGGCAGCGAGACGCTGGCGCTTTGCCGGCACAAGCCGCGCATGAACGCGGTGCTGGCGGCGCAGGGGATCGCCGTGCCGCGTGAGGGCGTCTTCCCGGCGATCGTCAAACCTGCGGATCAGGACGGCTCGGCCGGCATCCACATCGACTCGATCTGCGCCGACGCCGACGCGGTGCAAGGTGCCCGCGCGCGCTGGCCGGGCGCGGTGCTGGTGCAGGAATTTTTGCCGGGCCGCGAATTCGTGGTGTCGCTGTGGGGCCGGCGCGGGCCCGCGCATGTGTCTATCGGCGAAACCGTGTTCCGCGGTGATCTCAAGCTCAACACCTACGCGGCCAAGTGGGACACGCAGAGCGCCGAGTACGCCGATTCGCCGCTGGACTACCGCACCGAGATCGATGCAGCCCTGCGCGACCAGCTCGTGGCGGCCGCACGCGGCGCGTGGCAAGCCGCGAACGCCCACGGTTACCTGCGCGTGGACCTGCGCTGCAACGCGCTGGGCCTTCCTTGCGTACTGGACGTGAATCCCAATCCGGCGATCGGTGCCGGCATCGGCATCTGCCGTTCGATCGAGGAAGCCGGTTGGGACTGGGCCGACTTCGTGCGGATGCAGCTGGAGTCTGCGCGTGATCGCTAGGGCCCCGGTGGCCGCGGATCGTGTGGCGGTGCTCGAAGCGCTGAATGGCTGCGGCGCGTTCACCTCAGAAGAAGTCCGCGTCGCGATCGAGATGTTCGACGACGGCCTCGCGGGTGACTATTCGCTCATGGGTGTCGACGTCGAGGGCGTGCTGCGCGGCTATGTGTGCATCGGCAAGGCCTGGCTCACGCAGGGCAGCTGGTACCTCTACTGGATCTGCGTGCACCCGGCCTTCCATGGCTGCGGCGTCGCGCAGCTGCTGCAACGCAAGGCCGAAGACTTCGTGCGCGAAAGCGGCGGCGAACGCCTGGTGCTTGAAACCAGCGGCCGCGCACCGTACGAGCGCTCGCGCCGCTTTTACGCACGCGCCGGCTTCGAGGTGCGGGGACGAATTTCCGACTTCTACGAGCGCGGCGACGACTGCATCATCTACGTCAAGACATTGGGGGGTTCCCCATGAGCCTGGAAGTTCTCAACCTCGACAGCGCCCGCTTTGACTGCACCTTCGGCCGTGGCTGCGAGGGTGTGTGCTGCCGCAACGGGCGGCCGCCGGTCTACGCCGAAGAAGCCGCACGCATCGATCAGTGCATGGATCGCATCCTGCCGCTGCTGCGGCCGCCGGCGCGCGATGTCGTGGGCCGCGTAGGCTACCTCAGCGGCCGACGCAAGGCCGGCCAGCCGATGGCCCGCGTGGCCGACGGGTGGTGTGTGTTCTTCAATCGTGGCTGCGTCTTGCATCGTCTGGGCCAAGCACAGGGCGACCCCTTTCGCTACAAGCCCGCGATCTGCTCCGCATTTCCACTGGCGATGGACGGGCGGGGGCGCTGGTATGTGCGGCAAAAGGGCTACCAGGGCGAGATCTGGGACCTGGCCTGCCTCGATCCCGATGCGTCGGCCGTGCCGGCGGCCACGTCG
Organism: Rubrivivax sp.; assembly: GCA_031365825.1. Taxonomy (GTDB): domain Bacteria; phylum Pseudomonadota; class Gammaproteobacteria; order Burkholderiales; family Burkholderiaceae_C; genus Rubrivivax. Next base: position 27,513 of record JANLYV010000019.1, read on the forward strand.
CTGCGGTCGGAGATCGCACTCGTGCAAGCGTGGGACGCGGCGGAAGAGGCTGAAGACGACACGCGCCGAAATGACAGCGTCTGAGCGTCATGTCGCCACCAACGCTGATGCAGCGTTTGGCTGCGCTGCTGGCACGCCGGCGCCAGCTTGCCCGCGGTTCCAAGGCAGGTCGTCACCGCGATCATCGCCTTGGCCAGCCAGGGCAGAGTTGGCGGGCGCAGCCCTTGCGGCGACCTATCCATCTCGGCTTCGACAGCCAGGCAAGTCAGGTCGCGGGCTTCATTCGCGCATCCTTCGCCCGGTGGTGCAGCTGGCGCTGGCCATGGCCTGCGCTGCGTTGTCAGCGCAGGAAAGGCCCAAGCCAGCGCCGCAGCAAATCACCATCACCGCGACATCGCGGCAGGTCGTCGAAAAGTCGTATCGAAAGATGGTCCAGGGCATGGACTACTTCGAAAGGGCGCGGGCGGCCATCGCGCCCTACGCATCGCTGCGCTTCAAGCTGCTGCCGCGAAAGCCTGACACCGACATGGACCACATCGCGCTCGAAGTCATCGGGACCACCTTCGACCATGCCGTGCCCATTGCTCCCGATCACACCTTCGTGCTGGAGCGCGACGTCAAGGCCATGGCGGAGGACGCCGTCGTCTTGACCAATCGCAACAGGCTCAGCATGACCTGGCGCACCGAGATCCGAACGCCAGGGCTGCCTGCCCACATCCGAAGGCTGGGTGACCTTCGCCTGGAATGCGAAGTCGGTCTTGAAGCTGGCCTGGTTTCCAACAGCAGCCTCATCGGCAGGATTTACGACCTTTTCACCGACAGCAAAGCTTATTGCGATCGCCAGGACACGAGGTACTTGAACTTTGCCGAGCGACCCATTTTCAGCGTGACGCTGGTCGCCGGCGAGCGGCGAGAAATTCTGCCCATCGATCGGCTTTACGCGATGGCCAGCGACGACCCAGGCCTGAAGGAGGACCTGCCCTACTGCGACTGCGAGATGCTGGTCGACCGCACCTACTTCCTGCCGCTGGGCGACCACAGCTGGCCTGACGACACGCGGGTCGAGTTCGACTACATGGACGACCGACCATGACGAACACGGCTGCTCGGGCCGGACGCTGCATCGCCGCCTTCGCGGTCTGCCTGGCCGCGACGGGCTGTGTCGCCACCGGCACGCTCGACCCCGCGCCCGATGGCCCCGGGTCGGCCCGCACCCCGGCGGGCGAGTCGCCAACGCCACAGACCGCGATGAACCTGGTCGTCCTTGGCAAGAGCACCAAGGCCGATGTCGCCGCCGCACTCGGAAGCGCCATCGTCATCGCGTTTGACAGCGGTTTTGAGGTGTGGGTCTATCGATGGCGCGGCGCCGACAAGACGACGCGCGCCGCCACCGAACTGGTGCTGCTGTTCGATCCCAACGGGCTGGCGACGAAGCTGCGATTGCGCCCGGGTTACGCGACGCCAAAGCAACCAGGCGCCTGACGCTTCACCGGCGACGAACCCACCCCAACGCGGCACCAGATCCACCTGCGCCCGCCGGGGTGAAGAGCGTGCCCAAGCACGCTCAAGGCGGTGGTCACGGCAGGCCGACCTGCGTCTCGGCGTGACCTTACGCATGGCGTTGACGGGCGCTAACGCGCGGCCAGGAATTCCCACAGTGCCTGCGCCATCGGCTTGGTGTGCCGCGCCGCCTCAGGCCGCTCGCGATACGCGCGTATTTCCATCGTTAGCTCGAATTGGCCGGCATCGGCGGCGCGCACCAGGTGCATGGACTCGAGCTCCTTGCGCACCGAGCTCGCCGGCAGGAAGGCCAGGCCGTGGCCTTCGAGCGCCATCGCTTTCAGCCCTTCGGCCATGTCGGTCTCGTAGATCGGCTCCAGCTGCGCCGGCGCGGCGGCGTCTTTGAGGATCAGCTCCACCAGCCGCGCCATGTAGGCGCCCGAGGCGTAGCTCAGCAGCGGCACACGCTTGCCACCCGGCGCTACGGCAGCGTTGCCCAGCCTGAATTGCGGCCGGCCTCTGGTGTCGGGCCGCGCATACGGTGCCAGCGTTTCACTGCCCAGGCTGAGCATCTCGTACCGTTCGGTCGACAGCGGCAGTGGCTGCGAGGCGTGGTGGTAGGCGATGAGCAGATCGCAGCCGCCTTCGGTCAATCGCAATACCGCGTCGTGCACGTTCAGCGCGGTGAGCCGGCTTTTCAGTGCGCCGAATTGCGGCCGCAGCGACATCAGCCAATGTGGGAAGAAGGTGAAGGCCAGCGTATGCGGCACGGCGAACTCGATCATGTCCTGGCTCGTGGCCTGGTGGCTGCGCATCATGTTGCGCGTGGCCTGCAGCGCGCCCAGGATCTCCAGCGCCTGGCCGTGCAGCGTTTCACCGGCGGGTGTGAGCCGCGTCGGGTACGAAGAGCGGTCGACGAGGTCGATGCCGGCCCATGCCTCCAGTGCCTGGATGCGGCGCGAGAACGCCGGCTGCGTGACATGGCGCAACTGCGCCGAACGCGAGAAGCTTCGCGTTTCCGCGAGGCTGACGAAATCTTCCAGCCACTTGGTTTCCACAACCGCGAGTGTACCGAGAGCGCGAGGCCAATTGCCCAAATGCGATGCATTGACACAAGGGCGCAACGCCGGTGCAATTGCCAATTCATGAAATAACGTGGTTCAATTCATTGCGCAAATCCTGTGGTATGGTCCCACCCTGCCAATTCGGGCATTTACCTTTCAATTGTTAATTCTGGTGTCTGGAGCCTGCCATTTCCCCATCAGAGCAGGCCGGAGGCAGACGCTGGCACCGAGAACACCATGAGCAAAACCTACGCCGATATCGTCAAGCAGATCGAAACCCTCAAGGCCGAGGCCGAGCGGATGAAAAACGCCGAAATCAATGGCGTCGTCGCCCGCATCAAGGAAGCGATTGCCGCCTACGGCTTGACGGCGTCCGATCTCGGCCTTGGCGCCAAGCCCGGCCGCAAGCCCGGCCGCCCGGTCGGCAGCGGCAAGAAGCCCGGCCCCAAGCCCGGCGCTAAGAAGGCGTTGTCGCCGTTTGGCAAGGCCGTGCGCAGCGTCAAGTTTCGCGACGCCAACGGCAATGGCTGGGTTGGCCGTGGCCCACGCCCGCAGTGGCTGCGTGATGCGCTGGCGGCCGGCAAGACGCTGAAAGATTTCGCCGTCTGAGTCGTGGTCTGACCTTGCCACCAAGCCGCCTGGCGCCCCTGCTCTGGCGCCGGCAACGGCTGGCCAATGGCCTGCAAGTGCTGGTGGTGCCCGACACCACCGCTGGCGCCGTGGCAGTGCAGATGTGGTACCGCGTCGGCGCCAAGAACGACCCGCCGGGGCGCTCGGGTTTTGCGCATCTCTTCGAACACATGATGTTCAAGAGCACTCGCTACATGGCCAGCGAAACCTTCGACCGTCTGACCGAAGACGTGGGCGGCCAGAACAACGCCTACACCTCGGAAGACCTCACCGTCTATCAGAACGAGGTGCCGTCGCATCACCTCGAGCGGCTGCTGTGGGCCGAGGCCGAACGTTTGTCGAACCTGCAAGTCGAGCAGGTGCATTTCGACAGCGAGCGTTCGGTGGTGAAGGAAGAATATCGCCAGGGCGTGCTGGCCGATCCTTATGGCCGCCTGTTTCATTCCCTGGTCACGCTGAATTACGAACGCCACCCTTATCGCCGGCCGGTGATTGGCAACATCGACGAGCTCAATCTCGCCACATTGGCCGAAGTGCGGGCCTTCCACCGCACCTGGTACCGCCCCGACAACGCCTTGCTGGTGGTCGCCGGCGCTTTCGAGATGGCGCAACTTGACGTGTGGGTTGAGCGTTATTTCGCGGGTCTCGCCAGGCCGCTTGAAGCCTTGCCGCGCGTGCGCGTGGTCGAGCCGCCGCGCCGCGCCGACAAGCGCGTGACGCTGCGTGCGCCGAACGTGCCTTTGCCGGCGCTGGCGCTGCTATGGCAAGGGCCGGCGCTGACGCACCCCGATGGCGCGGCCCTGCGCGTGGCCGCGGCGCTGTTGTCCGCCGGCGAGTCGTCGCGTTTGAACGAAGCGCTGGTGTACCGCCGGCAACTGGCGCAGCAGGCCGGCTTCTCGGCCGACCTCAGCGCCGAGGCCGGCATGCTCACGGCCTACGCCGTGAGTGCGGCCGGCGCCTCGCTGGAAACGATCGAGGGTGCGCTGCTGGCGCAGATCCAGGCGCTGGCGCGTGGCGTCATCCCTGCGACCGAGATCGACAAGGTGCGCAGCCAGCTGCTGACCTCGGCGCTGGTGCGCCGCCAGACGCCCGCCGGCCTGGCCGCCGCCGTGGGCCAGGCGCTGATGCTGCATGGCGACGTGCGCCAGGCCGACCGCGAACTGCCGCAGCTATGGGCCGTCACCGCCGCCGACGTGCGCCGCGTGCTTCAGCGTTACGTGCTGACGCGGCGGCGCGTCAGCGTGAACTACGTGAGCGAGGCCTGAGACATGAAGCGCCGTGACTGGCTCCGTGGCGGCGCCCTCGGCCTGGTGGCGCCTGCCGCTTTGCGTGCTGCCACGCCGGGTGTGGACGCGCCGCCCGACCCCGGCCCGCCGCGGCCGCTACGGCTGCCGCCGATGCACACCGAAGCCCTCGCCAACGGCGTGCAGTTGCTGGTGGCGACGCGCGCGCACTTGCCTTTGGTCACGGCCGCGCTGTACCAGCACGCCGGCCGTGAGGCCGACCCTGCCCGGCAGTCCGGCCTGGCATCACTCACGGCAGCCTTGTTGCCCAAAGGCAGCCTGCGGGGAAATCGGCCCCACTCCGCCACGCAGTTAGCACAAGAGGCCGAAGCTTTGGGCGGCGCGCTGGATGTGGGCGCCGGCTGGCGCGTGGCCAGCCTGACGATGACGGTGACCACGCCCAGACTCGACGCGGCGCTGGCCTTGATGGCCGAAGTGGCACGCGCGCCGCTGTTGGAAGCGACTGAGCTCGAGCGTCAGCGCACGCAGATGCTCGACGCGCTGCGCGTCACGCTGGCCAGCCCGGGTGAGGTGGCCGCGGCAGCCGCGCGCCGCGCCTACTGGGGCGACAGCGCCTGCGGTGCTTCGGCCACGCCGGCGAGCCTGGCGCGCATCACGCGCGAAGACGTGCAGCGCTTCCATCGTGAACGTTTCGGCCCGACGGAAGCCGTGCTCGTGCTGGCCGGCGACATCACGCCGCAGGCCGCGTCGGCGCTGGCCACGCGCCACTTCGGGCTCTGGCCCGGCACGGCCGCACCCTTGCCGCCGCCCGCGCCGGCGCGCAGCCTCGACGCCGCCACGGTGTTGATCGACATGCCCGGCAGCGGCCAGAGCAGCGTGGTGGTGGTGGCGCCGTTTGCTGCCATCGATGCGAGCGACCGCGTCATCGCCGAAGTTGCCACCGCCGTCGTCGGCGGCGATTATTCGGCGCGGCTGAACCAGGAGATCCGCATCCGCCGCGGCCTGAGTTACGGCGCCTTCGGCAGTGGCGAGTCGCAGCGCAGCGGCGGCATGTTCAGCGCGCAGGCGCAGACCGACCACCCAAACGCGGCGCTGGTGGCGCAACTCATGCGCGAGCAATTGCTGGCGCTGGGCCGCGAGGCGGCGCCGCTGGACGAATTGCGCGCGCGCCAGGCCACGCTCGTCGGTGGCTTCGCGCGCCGCCTGGGCACCACCGCCGGCGTGGCGGCGCAACTGGCCGGCATCTGGTTTCTGGGGCGGCCACTCGATGCGCTGGCGCGTTATGTCGATGAGGTCATGGCCGTCACACCCGAGCAGGTGCGCGCCTTTGCCGAACGTCACTGGTCGGCCGCATCGATGCGCACGGTGGTCTGCATGGACGCCAGTGCCGCTGCGGCAGCGGCAGCGGCATTGGGCACCGACGCCAGGCGCATCACGCTGGCCGAGCTCGACCTCGAGAGAGCGACGCTGCAGCGTTGACGCGGCGAAACAGCTCGGCCAGGGTCTTGCCGGGCTCGTCGCGGAAGACTTCGTCAAGTGCGTGGACGCGCTCGATGCGGTCGACGCGAAAGCTGCGGAAGTCCTGGCGCCATTCGCACCAGGCGGCCAGCGTCCAGACCGCGTCCCAGTAAAAAACGCCTAGCGGGCGCAGCCGCCGTTGCGAGCTCTGGCCCTTCAAGTCGCGGTAGTCGATGCTCAACACACGGCGTGATTCGATGGCCTCGCGCAGCGTCGTCAGCCGTGCCCGCGTGGCTTCGTCGGGGCCACCGACGAGTGCGTACACGGCCATGCTTTCGGCCGCGGCGCGTGCAGCCACGGGCAGGACCGAAAGGATCTTGGCCATGGCGCTGTCGGCTGCCTGCGCCAGGCTGGTGTCCAGCCGCGGCTGCGCCAGCCGCACGCTGGCGACCAGGGCCTTGGCTTCATCGGTGCTGAACATCAAGGGTGGCAGTTCGAAGCCGGCACGCATGCGGTAGCCGACACCGGCTTCGCCGTCTATGGGTACGCCCTGCGCCTGCAGGTCGGCGACATCGCGGTAGACCGTGCGCGGCGAGACCTCGAGCCGCTGCGCCAGCCACTCGGCCGTGGTCAGGCGCCGGCCGCGCACCCACTGCACGATCTGGAAGAGGCGCTCGGCTCTGCGCATGGGTTCGCCGTGCCGCCGTGCCGCCGTGCCTTAGCCCATCGCGTGCAAGCCCACGACGTTGCCTTCGCAGTCATGGATGCGCGCAAAGAAACCCATGCCCGGCGGCAACGCCACCTTGGGCGTGGTGATGCGGCCACCGGCGGCGACGGCACGCGAAAGCGCCGCATCCATCGAAGGCGAAACGTCGAGGTAGACGCGCGTGCCCTGGCTGCTCGGCGCCGTGCGCTCGCTGCTCAAATGCAGGCAGCCCTTGATGCTGGCCTCGCCGCCCGAGGTCGGGAACACGGCCAGCTCTTCCGGCCCCAAGATTTCGCGGCGCAGCGGCGCGCCGAGCAGCGCTTCGTAGAACGTCTGTGCGCGGGCGAGGTCGGTGACGGGGATCTCGAACCAGGTGATCGAGTGCTGGGGTGCGGTGGCTTGCATGGTGCTCTCCTGAGCTGCGTTGAAGGAAGCGCCATGGTGCGCGGGGGCTGCTGACAACGTGGTGTCAGCAGCCTGCCGCACTCATGTCGCACTCATGCGGTCTTCATGGCGCCACCGCCTGCCGCACCGCGTGGTTCCAGCGCGCCGTCAGCTCGTCGGCTTGTGCGCGTGGCATGGCCGGCTCGAAGCGGCGCTCGACGCGCCACTGGGCGGCCAGCTCGTCCAGGCCGCTGTAGACACCGGTGGCCAGGCCTGCGAGGTAGGCCGCGCCTAACGCCGTGGTTTCAGTCACAGCCGGGCGCACCACCGGGATGCCCAGCAGGTCGGCCTGGAACTGCATCAACAAGTCGTTGACGCTGGCGCCGCCGTCGACGCGCAGCTCGGCCACCGGCTGCGTGTCGGCACACATCGCCTGCAACAGCGCCGCACTCTGGAAGGCGATGCTTTCCAGCGCGGCGCGCGCGATGTGCGCGGCGTTGCTGCCGCGCGTGAGGCCGACGATGGTGCCGCGCGCGTCGGCCTTCCAGTACGGCGCGCCCAGGCCGGTGAAGGCCGGCACGAACATCACGCCGCCGCTGTCGGGCACGCTCTCGGCCAAGGCCTGGACTTCGCTGCTGCTGAGGATGGCGTTGAGCCCGTCGCGCAGCCACTGCACCACCGCGCCGCCGATGAAGACGCTGCCTTCGAGCGCGTACTCGGGCGTGGCCGTGGCCTGCGCCGCGGCCGTGGTGATGAGGCCGTGCTGGCTGCGGTGGAAGTGGTCGCCGGTGTGCATCAGCATGAAGCAGCCGGTGCCGTAGGTGTTCTTCGCCAGCCCGGCTTTGAAGCAGGCCTGGCCGAAGAGGGCGGCCTGCTGGTCACCGGCCACGCCGGCGATGAGGATGGGCGCGCCGAACAGCGCCGCGTCGGTCTCGCCGTAGAGATGGCTCGATGCGTGCACGCTGGGCAGCAAGCTATGCGGCACATGCAGCAGCTTCAACAGCTCAGGGTCCCAGCGGTTGTGGCGGATGTCGAAGAGCATCGTGCGCGATGCATTGCTCACGTCGGTGGCGTGCACGCGGCCACCGGTGAGCTTGTGCATGAGCCAGCTGTCGATGGTGCCGAAGGCCAGGTCGCCTTGCGCGGCGGCGATGTGCGCGCCGTTCACGTGGTCGAGGATCCAGCGCAGCTTCGTCGCCGAAAAATAGGCGTCGATCACGAGACCCGTGCTCTGTCGCACCGTCTCGCTGTGGCCGCGCTCGCGCAGCTGCGCGCACAGCGGCTCGCCGCGCCGGTCTTGCCAGACGATGGCGTGGTGGATGGCCTGCCCGGTGCGCCGATTCCACACCACGGTCGTCTCGCGCTGGTTGGTGATGGCTATGGCGGCAATGTCCTTGGCCGTCAGGCTGGCGCGTGCTAACGCTTCACGTGCGGTGGCCAGCTGACTCGCCCAGATCTCCTCCGGGTCGTGTTCCACCCAGCCCGGCTGCGGGAAGATCTGGCGGAATTCGCGCTGCGCCAAGGCCACGATGCGGCCTGCGGCGTCGAACACGCTGCTGCGCGAACTCGAGGTGCCCTGGTCCAGGGCCAACAGGTACTTCATACCAGCACTCCCGCCACGTTGCACACCACGCCGGCCTGGGCCAGCAAGTCATCAAACGGCGCCGGAGGCGCCCGGTCGGTAAACAACCGATCGAGCTGCGCCAGGCCCGCCACCTCCACCATCGCCGGGCGGTTGAACTTGGCGTGGTCGGCGGCGAGCCAGACCTCGCGCGACTGGCCGAGGATGGCCTGCGTCACCTTGACTTCGCGAAAGTCGAAGTCGCGCAGCGAGCCGTCAGCTTCGATGCCCGAGATGCCGATGATGCCGATGTCGACACGGAACTGGCGCATGAAGTCGACCGTGGCCTCGCCGACGATGCCGCGGTCGCGCGCGCGCACCACGCCGCCGGCGACGATGACTTCGCAGTCGGCGTTGTGCGACAGGATGGTGGCCACGTTCAGATTGTTGGTGATGACGCGCAGCCCCTTGTGACTCAGCAGTGCCTGCGCCACCGACTCGGTGGTGGTGCCGATGTTGAGCATCAGCGAACAGCCCGCCGGCACGGCCGCGGCCACGGCACGCGCGATCGCGCCTTTGGCTGCCTGGTTCATCTGCTGGCGCTGGCGGTAGGCGATGTTTTCGGTGGTCGAGCGCGGCACGCGCGCGCCACCATGAAAGCGCGCCAGCAGCCCGGCTTCGGTGAGCCGCTTGACGTCGCGCCGCACCGTCTGCAGCGTCACGCCGAAGCGCAGCGACAGCGCTTCCACCGAGGCCGAACCCAGGCGCTGCACCTCGTGCAGCAACTCGGCCTGGCGCGGGTTCGGCTCCATGGCGATCAGCCTAAACGAACCGATCCGAATCAGGTTCAGGGTAAGCATGGAGTGAAAAGGAAAGCATGCGAACAAGAATGCGATTCAAGCGAAGTGCCGTGGCCCACCAGCCCGCGGCACACAGGAGCCTGTGACGTTGAAGAGCCGAGCATGCAGTTGACGTTGTCGCGCATCACCAAGAGCGTGGCGGCGCAGGCGTGGCTGCACGACATGAGCCTGTCGCCGCAGCCGGGCGCGGTGACGGTGTTGCTGGGCGCGACGCAGGCCGGCAAGACCAGCCTGATGCGCGTCATGGCCGGGCTCGACAAACCCAGCAGCGGCCAGGTGCTGGTGGACGGCATGGACGTCACTGGCGTCGGTGTGCGCGAGCGCAACGTGGCCATGGTCTACCAGCAGTTCATCAACTACCCGTCGATGACGGTGGCACAGAACATTGCCTCGCCGCTGAAGTTGCGTGGCGAGGCGAAGATCGAGCAGCGTGTGCGTGAGCTGGCCGAGCGGCTGCACATCGAGCCCTTCCTCGACCGGCTGCCGGCCGCACTTTCGGGTGGGCAGCAGCAGCGCGTGGCGCTGGCACGCGCGCTGGCCAAAGGCGCGCCGCTGCTGTTGCTGGACGAGCCGCTGGTGAACCTGGATTACAAGCTGCGCGAAGAGTTGCGCGAAGAGCTGACGCAGCTCTTTGCCAGCGGTGACGCCACCGTCATCTACGCCACCACCGAGCCCGGCGAAGCGTTGCTGCTGGGCGGCCACACGGCGGTGCTGGATGCCGGCGAGCTGCTGCAGTACGGGCCCACGGCCGAGGTCTTCCACACACCGAAGTCGCTGCGCGTGGCGCGTGCCTTCAGTGACCCGCCGATGAACCTGCTGGCAGGCACGGCGCATGCCACCGGCGTGACGCTGAAGGCCGGCCAAACGTTGACGTTGGCGCTGGCCTTGCCGGGCGTGGCCGACCGGGAGCTCACCGTCGGGCTGCGCGCCAACGCGCTGCGCCTGGCGCCGCGCGCCGGCGACGTGGCGCTGGCCGGCACGGTGGCGCTGGCCGAGATCTCCGGCTCCGACACCTTCGTGCACGTCGACACCGAGGCCGGCGAGGTCGTGGCGCAACTCACCGGCGTGCATTTCTTCGACCTTGGTGCGAGCATCACGCTGCACTTCAGCGCCGCTCAGGCCTATGTCTTCGATGCGCAGGGCGCGCTGATGGTCGCGCCGGCGCGCAGGAGCTGACGTGGCACGCATCGAGCTCGACCTGGCGCATTCGTACAAGCCCGATCCCCGGGGCGACGACGACTACGCGCTGCTGCCGCTGACGATGGACTTCCGCGACGGCGGCGCCTACGCGCTGCTCGGGCCTTCGGGCTGCGGCAAGACGACCATGCTCAACATCATGTCGGGGCTGCTGGTGCCGTCCACAGGCACGGTGCGCTTCGACGGCCGCGACGTCACGCGCACGACACCGCAACAGCGCAACATCGCCCAGGTGTTCCAGTTCCCGGTGATCTACGACACCATGACCGTGGCGCAGAACCTGGCCTTTCCGCTGAAGAACCGCAAGGTGCCGGCGGCACAGATCGCGCAGCGTGTCGGCGCCATCGCCGAGATGCTGGAGATGAGCCACCAGCTCGACCAGCGCGCGGCGGGGCTGACGGCCGACCAGAAGCAGAAGATCTCGCTCGGCCGCGGCCTGGTGCGACCCGATGTCTCGGCGGTGCTGTTCGACGAGCCGCTGACGGTGATCGACCCGCACCTGAAGTGGCAGCTGCGGCGCAAGCTCAAGCAGATCCATCGTGAACTCAAGCTGACCCTGATCTACGTCACCCACGACCAGGTGGAAGCTTTGACCTTCGCCGAAGAAGTGGTGGTGATGACGCGCGGCCGCGCGGTGCAGGTGGGCTCGGCCGAGGCGCTGTTCGAGCGGCCGGCGCATACCTTCGTCGGCCACTTCATCGGTTCACCCGGCATGAACTTCCTGCCGGCGCAGCGCAGCGGGGCGACGCTGCAGGTCGGCGGCCACCGCCTGCCGCTGCCGCCGGGGCTGACGCTGCCTGAAGGTGACCTCACGCTCGGCGTGCGCCCCGAATACGTGAGCCTGGCCCTAGCGCAAACCAGTGGCGCACTGCCGGCGCAGGTGACGCTGGTGCAGGACGTCGGCACGCACATGATGCTCAGCGCCCGTGTCGACGGCGGCACGATCAAGGCACGCCTGGCACCCGACACGCTGCTGCCGGCACGTGGCGACACGGCCTGGCTGCAGGTGCTGGGCACGCATACCTGCTTCTACCGGCACGAGCAGTTGCTGGCGTGACGCCACCATGAGCACCGTCAAACCCGTCAACCAACGCGCTTGGTGGCTGATCCTGCCGGTGTTCATCTGCGTCGCCTTCTCGGCCATCCTGCCGCTGATGACGGTGGTGAACTACTCGGTGCAGGACATCATCTCGCCCGAGCGCCGCGTCTTCGTCGGCACCGAGTGGTTCGCCAGCGTCATGCGCGACCGCGACCTGCACGCAGCGCTGTGGCGCCAGCTGCAGTTTTCATTCGCCGTGCTGGCCATCGAGATCCCGCTGGGCATCGCGCTGGCGCTGTCCATGCCGGCCACAGGCTGGAAGGCGAGCGCGGTGCTGGTGGTGGTGGCGCTGTCGCTGCTGATTCCGTGGAACGTGGTCGGCACCATCTGGCAAATCTACGGTCGCGCCGACATCGGCCTGCTCGGTGCCGCGCTCAAAGGTTTGGGTTTCGACTACAGCTACACCGGCAATGCCACCCACGCCTGGCTCACCGTGCTGGTGATGGATGTCTGGCACTGGACACCGCTGGTGGCCCTGCTGTGCTACGCCGGGCTGCGCTCCATCCCCGATGCCTACTACCAGGCCGCGCGCATCGACGGCGCCAGCAAGTTCGCGGTGTTTCGCTACATCCAGCTGCCCAAGATGCGCGGCGTGTTGATGATCGCCGTGCTGCTGCGCTTCATGGACAGCTTCATGATCTACACCGAGCCGTTCGTGCTCACCGGCGGCGGGCCTGGCAACGCCACCACCTTCCTCAGCCAGTACCTGACGCAAAAGGCGGTGGGCCAGTTCGACCTCGGCCCGGCCGCGGCGTTCTCGCTGATCTACTTCCTCATCATCCTGCTGCTGTGCTTCATCCTCTACAACTGGATGCAGCGCGTGGGCGCCGCGGCGGACACCGGCGAGAAGGCGCAGCCATGAAAAAGCGCAGCCTCTTCCTCGCGCTGTACATCGTGTTTGCGCTGTTGCCCATCTATTGGATGGTCAACATGAGCTTCAAGACCAACGCCGAGATCCTGTCGAGCTTCACCATCTTTCCGCAGCATTTCACGTTCGACAACTACCGCACCATCTTCACCGACCGCAGCTGGTATTCGGGCTACATCAACAGCCTCATCTTCGTCGCCATCAACATGGTGATATCGATCACCGTGGCCTTGCCCGCGGCCTATGCCTTCTCGCGCTACAGCTTCCTCGGCGACAAGCATGTCTTCTTCTGGCTGCTGACGAATCGCATGACGCCGCCGGCGGTGTTCCTGCTGCCTTTCTTCCAGCTCTACACCACGGTTGGGCTGATGGACACGCACCTGGCGGTGGCGCTGGCGCACCTGGTCTTCAACGTGCCGCTGGCAGTGTGGATCCTCGAAGGCTTCATGAGCGGCATTCCGCGCGAAATCGACGAGACCGCGTACATCGACGGTTATTCATTCCCGCGTTTCTTCATCACCATCTTCCTGCCGCTGATCAAGTCCGGCGTCGGTGTCACGGCATTCTTCTGTTTCATGTTCAGCTGGGTCGAGCTGCTACTGGCGCGCACACTCACCAGCGTGAACGCCAAACCCATCGTCGCGACGATGACGCGCACCGTCTCGGCCTCGGGCATGGACTGGGCCACGCTTGCGGCGGCCGGGGTGCTGACCATCGTGCCCGGCGCCATCGTCATCTGGTTCGTGCGCCACTACATCGCCAAGGGTTTCGCGATGGGCCGCGTCTGATAGCGCTTCAATTCAGGACACCGAACATGTTTGCCTGGATGGTCTGGACCACACCCGTTGCCGTCTTCTTCGGCGCCATCGCGTTGATGCTGGCCGGCATGACCTGGTGGGAAATCAAGCAGCCCACGACCCTGCGCAAAGGCTTCCTGCCGCTGGCCACCACGCGCGGCGACCGGCTTTTCATCGGCCTGTTGACGGCGGCCTACATCAACCTCGGATTTGTCGGGCTGGCGAAACAATTCGCCGAATGGTTTTCACTCGCGCAAGAGCCCAGCGTGTGGATCAGCTTCGTGTTGTCGATGTTCGTGTTGGCCCTCATCATGCGACGCGGCTGAACGACTCTTGCTTGTGAATCCGACCCGTCGTTTCCCCTGGGTCGTGGTCCACCCAACTGCTCAACGGGGAAACGTCATGACATATCAGGAGACGGCAAATGAAGTTGCGCTATACCCTGCTCGCGGCCGCGATGGTGCTGGCTGTTTCGGGCTGCGGAAAGAAGGAAGAACCGGCTGCGCCGGCGGCGGCGTCTGCCGCCGCCACGGCCGGAGGTGATGCTGCGAAGAAGTGGATCGACAGCGAATTCACGCCCTCCACGCTCAGCAAGGAGCAGCAGTCGGCCGAACTGAAGTGGTTCGCCGAGGCCGCAGCCAAGCTCAAGGCCAAGGGCGTGACCGAGATTTCGGTCGTGTCCGAGACCATCACGACGCACGAGTACGAGAGCAAGACGCTGGCCAAGGCGTTCGAGGAAATCACCGGCATCAAGGTCAAGCACGACATCATCCAGGAAGGCGATGTGGTCGAGAAGCTGCAGACCTCGATGCAGTCGGGCAAGAGCATCTACGACGGCTGGATCAGCGACAGTGACCTCATCGGCACGCACTACCGCTACGGCAAGATCATGAATCTGACGGACTACATGGCCGGCGCCGGCAAGGAGTGGACCAATCCGGGCCTGGACCTGAAGGACTTCATCGGCACCAGCTTCACCACGGCGCCCGATGGCAAGCTGTACCAGTTGCCCGATCAGCAGTTCGCCAATCTCTACTGGTTCCGCGCCGACCTCTTCGCACGCGCCGACCTGAAAGAAAGTTTCAAGAAGAAGTACGGGTACGACCTCGGCGTGCCGCTGAACTGGAGCGCCTACGAAGACATCGCCGCTTTCTTCACCAACGATGTGAAAGAGATCGACGGCAAGCCGATCTACGGCCA
>JANLYV010000251.1:0-29124 GCA_031365825.1 Rubrivivax sp.
GCCATAACGACGAGGTGCGGCATCACGTGCGCCCTCCGCGCATGAGTGCCCTGTTTTCAATGTCCACCCGCAGCACCAGTGCCATCGCGATCAGGTTCATCAGGATCGCGCTGCCGCCATAACTCATCAGCGGCAGCGTCAGCCCCTTGGTGGGCAGCACGCCCAGGTTGACGCCCATGTTGATGAAGGCCTGGAAGCCGATCCAGATGCCGATGCCCTGGCACATCAGACCCGCAAAGACGCGGTCCAGCGCGATGGCCTGGCGGCCGATGTGGAAGACGCGACGTGTGAGCCAGAAGTACAGCACGATGACGGTGGCCACACCGATGAAGCCCAGCTCTTCACCGATGACCGCGAGCAAAAAGTCGGTGTGCGCTTCGGGCAGGTAATGCAGCTTTTCCACCGAAGACCCCAGGCCCTGGCCGAAGATTTCGCCGCGCCCCACTGCGATGAGCGAATGCGTCAGCTGGTAGCCCTTGCCCTGCGCGTACTTGGGGTTCCACGGGTCCAGGTAGGCCAGGATGCGTTCACGCCGCAGGTCGTCAAAGGCAATGATGAGCGCGAAGGTGGCGATGATCACGGCCGCAATCAGGAAGAACATGCGCGCGTTGACGCCACCCAGAAACAGGATGCCCATGGCGATGGTGGCGATGACGATGAAGGCCCCCATGTCGGGCTGGCGCAGCAGCAGCGCGGCGACGATGGTGAGCGACACCGCCATCGGCCACACCGCGCGGATAAAGTTCTCTTTCACGTCCATCTTGCGCACCATGTAGCTGGCGGCGTACATCGCAATCGCCAGCTTGGCCAGCTCTGACGGCTGGAAGTTCATGAAACCCAGCGGAATCCAGCGGCGCGAGAAGTTCACCACCTTGCCCACGAAGGGCAGCAGCACGATGACCAACAGCGCCAGTGAGATGACAAACACCAGCGGCGCGGTCTTCTCCCAGAAGTTGATGGGCACCTGCACCACGGCCAGCGCGGTGATGAGCGCGATGGCCAGCGAGAGCAGGTGGCGCTGCAGGAAATAGCCCTGCGTGTAGTTGGCGAACTTGGGGTTGTCGGGCATGGCCACCGAGGCCGAATAGACCATCACCAGCCCGAAGGCCAGCAGCGCGATGACCACCGCCACCAGCGGCTGGTCGAACGCCACCACACGCGCCGGGCGGTCGGCGTGCAGGTCGATACGGTCCCGCACCGGCAGCGGGCCGACCTGGTCGCGGCGCGCCGCCACGCGCTGGCGCCACGCGCGAAAGCCCAGTGCCGACGCCAGGTTCAAACCACCACCTCGCCGCGGTCCAGAGCCAGTGCGCGCACGGCGTCGACAAAGACTTCGGCGCGATGTGCATAGCCGCGGAACATGTCCAGGCTGGCGCAGGCCGGGCTGAGCAGCACGGCGTCGCCGGCTCGCGCCTGCGTGAAGCACCAGGCCACCGCCTCGGGCAGCGTGGCGTGCGTGGCGCTGGGCACGCCAGCTGCCGCGACCACGGTCGCGAGCTGCGGCGCGTCGCGCCCGATCAAGGCCGCGGCACGCGCGAAACGCTGCAAGGGTTCGCCCAGCGGCGCGAAGTCCTGGCCTTTGCCGTCGCCACCGAGGATGACCACCAGACGCGCCGGCGCCTTGTCGGCACCCAGGCCTTCGAGCGCGGCGACGGTGGCGCCGACGTTGGTGCCCTTGCTGTCGTCGATGGCGTCGACGTCGCCCACGGCGCCGACCCACTGCACGCGGTGCGGTTCGCCGCGGTATTCGCGCAGGCCGTGCAGCATCGGCGCCAGCGGCCGGACTATGGCCGTGGCCAGGGCCAGTGCCGCCAACGCATTGGCGGCGTTATGCCGGCCACGCACCCGCAACGCATCGGCCGGCATCAGGCGCTGCAGGTGGATCTCGGCGACTTCCGTTTTTCCGCGTTTCAAGGTCTCGTCCAGCGGCAGTGCGCGCACCAGCCAGGCCATGCCGTTCTCAACCACCAGGCCGAAGTCACCCGGATGCTGCGGCAGCGTCAGGCCGAAGCGCAGCAGCGTGCGTGGTGGCGGCAGCTTGGCGCGCGCCGCCTTGCTCAGACCCGCAGGCGCGGCGGCGGGTGCCATGGCGGCGACGAGGGCGTCGTCGGCGTTGAGCACCATCACGCCACCTGCGGCGAAGATCCGCGCCTTGGCGGCGACGTAGGCCTGCATGCTGCCGTGCCAGTCGAAATGGTCTTGCGTGATGTTCAGCACCACGGCGGCATCGGCGGCGAACGGCGCAGCATCCTGCAGCTGGAAACTGGAGAGTTCGAGCACCCAGACTTCGGGCCATTCGGCGATGTCGCCGTCCAGCGTGGCCATCAACACGTCCAGCAGCGTCGGGCTGATGTTGCCGGCGACCACCGTGCGTAGGCCGCTGCGCTCAATGAGCAAAGCGGTCATCGCCGTCGTCGTTGTCTTGCCATTGGTGCCGGTGATGGCCAGCACTTTGGGTGCATAGGCGCGTTCGGTTTTAAGGTCTTGCAGCGCGCGCGCGAACAGGTCGAGTTCGGCCCAGACTTTGATGCCGGCGGCACGCGCGGCCGACAGCAGCGGCGCGATGCGTGCATCAGCCGGCGCAAGGCCGGGGCTCTTCAGCACGAGCCATCCGCTGCCCAGTGCTTCGGGCGTTAGCACGCCGCTGAGCCGCGTCACGTCCGGCAGTTCTTCGGCCAGCGCGCGCGCGCCGGGTGGGTCGTCGCGTGAGTCCCAGACACGCACCGTGGCGCCATGGCGTGAGCACCAGCGCACCATGGCCAGGCCCGACTCGCCGAGGCCGAGCACGAGCACGTCGAGGTCGCGCAGGAAGTTCATCGTCAGCGCAGCTTCAAGCTCGCCAGCCCGACCAGGCACAGCAGCATGGTGATGATCCAGAAGCGCACGACGACCTGCGTCTCGGTCCAGCCCTTCTTCTCGAAGTGGTGGTGCAGCGGCGCCATCAGGAAGATGCGCCGCCCCGCGCCGTACTTGCGTTTGGTGTACTTGAACCAGCCCACCTGGACCATCACCGACAGCGTCTCGGCGACGAAGATGCCACCCATGATGCCGAGCACGATTTCCTGGCGCGTGATGACGGCCACCGTGCCGAGCGCGCCGCCGAGTGCGAGCGCACCCACGTCGCCCATGAAGACCTGGGCCGGGTTGGCGTTGAACCATAGGAAGGCCAGGCCGGCGCCGGCCATGGCCGAGCAGAACACCAGCAATTCGCCGGCACCGGGGATATAGGGGAACAGCAGGTATTTCGAGAACACGCTGTTGCCGACGATGTAGGCGAAGACACCGAGCGCCGAGCCGACCATCACCACCGGCATGATGGCCAGGCCGTCGAGGCCGTCGGTGAAATTCACGGCGTTGCTGCTGCCGACGATGATGAACCAGGTGAGCGCGATGAAGCCGAACACACCGAGCGGGTAGCTCACGGTCTTGAAGAACGGCACCATCAGGTCGGCGCGCGGCGGCAGGTCGGTCGAGAAACCGCTGGTGACCCAACGCACGAAGAGCTCGAGCACGCGCAAATTGGAGGTCTCGGCCACGCTGAAGGCCAGGTACAGCGCGGCGATCAACCCGATCAAGCCCTGCCAGAAAAACTTCTCCAGCGAGCGCATGCCTTCGGGGTCTTTGTTGACGACCTTGCGCCAGTCGTCGATCCAGCCAATGGCGCCGAAGCCGAAGGTCACGAGCATCACCACCCAGACGAAGCGGTTGCTCCAGTCGAACCACAACAGCGTGGCCACGCCGATGCCGATGAGCACGAGCACACCCCCCATCGTCGGCGTGCCACGTTTGCCCAGGTGCGAGACCATGCCGTAGTCGCGGATGGGCTGGCCGATCTTCATCGACGCCAGGTTGCGGATGACCCAGGGGCCGAAGGCCAGGCCGATCAACAGCGCCGTCATCGCCGCCATCACTGCGCGGAAGGTGAGGTACTGGAAGACGCGCAGGAAACCGAACTCGGGGCCGAGCGTCATCAACCATTGCGACAGGCTAAGCAGCATCGGCTTCTTTCGTCAGGGCCTGCACCACACGCTCCATCGCCATGAAGCGCGAGCCTTTGACCAGCACCGACGCGGCCGCAGGCGGGTGCGCCAAGGCGGCGATGAGTGCGGGCGCATCGGCAAAGTGGCGCGCCGCGGCGCCGTAGGCCAGGGCCGTGTGCTCGCTCAGCGCGCCGGCGCACCACAGGTGTTCGATGCCATGCCGGCGTGCCAGCGCACCGGCGTCGAAGTGGACCTGCGGGCCGTCGCTGCCGACCTCGCCCATGTCACCCAGCACCAGCCAGCGCGGCGCGGGCATGGCCGCGAGCACCTCGATGGCGGCGGCCACCGAATCGGGGTTGGCGTTGTAGCTGTCGTCGACCAGTGCGACAGCGCGGCCGCCGCGGCGCAAGCTGCGCATGGCCGAGCGGCCGCGCACCGGCGTGAAGGTTTCGAGGCCTGTGACGACCGCCGCCAGCGGCGCGCCAAGCGCGAGCGCCACAGCCGCGGCTGCCAGCGCATTCTTGGCGTTATGTCGTCCGGGCACGCGCAAGGCCAGCGCGGCTTCGCCCAACGGCGTGCGCAGCTGCATCGCCCAATGGTCGACAGCCCAGCGCGCGCTGGCTTGCACGGCGGCGGGTGTTTCATGCACGTCAAGCGCGAAGTCGATCACCTGGCGCGTGCCGGCCAGCTCGCGCCACAGCGGCGTGAAAGCATCGTCGGCCGGAATCACCACCGTGCCGCCGGCGCCCAGCGCCTTGATGACCTCGCCGTTCTCCCGTGCCACAGCCTCGACACTGTGCATGAACTCCTGGTGCTCACGTTGGGCGTTATTCACCAGCGCCACCGCGGGTGCGGCCAGATGCGACAACAGCGCCACCTCACCCGGGTGATTCATACCGACTTCGAGCACCGCCACGCGGTGCCAGCGCGCATCGTCTTGGCGCAGGCGCAACAGTGTCAGCGGCAGGCCGATGTGGTTGTTGAGGTTGCCCACCGTCGCCAGCGCGGCGTCCCCCAGCCACGCGTGCAGCACGCTGGCCACCATCTGCGTGACCGTGGTCTTGCCGTTGCTGCCGGCGACCAGTGCCAACGGCAGATGCAGGCGGTGGCGCCAGGCGGCGGCGAGCTGCTGCAGCGCGAGCAGGCTGCTCTTGACTTGCAGGCCCGGCAGGCCGTGTTCGACGAGGCCATGTTCCGCCAACGCCGCGCCGGCACCTGCGCTGCGCGCCGGGCCGAGGAAGTCATGGCCGTCGAAGTGGTCACCACGCAGGGCGACGAAGAAGTCGCCGCTTTGCAGCGTGCGCGAGTCGCTGTGCACACGCTGCAACTCGACACGGCCATCGCCCACCAGCACCGAGCCCGGCAGCAGCGCGTGGGCTTGCGCCAGCGTCATCATGCGGCGGCCCTCGCACGCTCGCGCAGCAGGTCTTGCGCCACCTGCATGTCAGAAAAAGGCCGGCGCACACCCGCCACTTCCTGGTAGTCCTCGTGGCCTTTGCCGGCGATGAGCACGAGGTCGTTCGCCGCTGCCTGCGTCAGCGCGTGCCGGATGGCTTCAGCGCGGTCTTCGATCACGTCCACGCCGTCCTGGCGTGCCACGCCGGCGAGCACTTGCGCCAGGATCAACGCTGGTGACTCGCTGCGCGGGTTGTCGCTGGTGATGACCACATGCTCGGCCGCGGCGTTGGCGATGGCCCCCATCAAAGGGCGCTTGCCGGGGTCGCGGTCGCCGCCGCAGCCGAACACGCACCAGAGCGCGCCACCTTGCGACCGTGCCAACGGTTGAAGTGCGTGCAAGACCTTTTCGAGCGCATCCGGCGTGTGGGCGTAGTCGACGATCACCGTCGGCAACGCGGCCACGGCCTGCGTTGACGGCGCCGGCACGCGCTGCATGCGGCCCGGCACGGCGCTGAGTTGCGGCACCGCGGCCACCGCATCGGCCAGCGGCACGCCCAGCGTGCGCAAGGCCGCGATCACGCCAAGCAGGTTGCTGGCGTTGTAGTCGCCGACGAGGCGGCTGCGCAGCGCCACGCGCTCCTGGCCTTCGACCACGTCGAAGGCCAGGCCACCGTCGAGGTAGTGCAGGCCTTCTCCACGCAGGCGCGCGCTCTGCTGCAGCGACACCGTCCACAGCGCCAGACTTGTGCCTTGCAATTCGTCGGCCAGTTGGGCGCCTTGCATATCGTCGATGTTCACCACCGCGGCACGCAGCCCCGGCCAGTCGAAGAGCGCGCGTTTGGCCGCCCAATACGCGACCATCGAACCGTGGTAGTCGAGGTGATCCTGCGTGAAGTTGCAAAAGAGCGCGACGTCGATGTGCGTGCCCTGCAGGCGCTGCTCATGGATGCCGATCGACGACGCCTCGATCGCGCAGGCATAAAAACCGTGCCCGGCAAAACTCTGGAAGGCCGCGTGCAGCGTTGCCGGGTCGGGCGTGGTCAGCCCCGTGGCCTGCACCAATGGCGGCTCGCCCACACCCAGCGTGCCGACCACGCCGCAGCGCCGGCCCAACAGAGAAAGCGCCTGGGCCAGCCACCAGGTCGTCGAGGTCTTGCCATTGGTGCCGGTGGCCGCCAGCACCTTCAGGCGCTCACTCGGCCGGCCGAAGAATTGATGCGCGACGACACCGGTCTCGCGCTTCAGGTCGGCCAGCGCCGCAATGCGCGGGTCGTCGAAACCAAAAGCCTCCACGCCATCGGCCTCGACCAGGCAGGCGGCCGCACCGGCCTGCAGCGACGGCGCGACGAATGCGCGCGCGTCGTGCGTGTTGCCAGGCCAGGCGATGAAGCCGTCGCCGGGTTGCAAGAGCCGGCTGTCGCAGCGCAGCGTGCCGCTTACCTGTGACGTTAGCCACGACGCCGCGGCGGTGGCATCGGAAAGCCGGGTCGGCGCCACCTTAAAAGCTCTCCTGCTCGGCCGGCGGCGCGGGCTTGTTGCTGATGAGCGCCTTGACCTCGATGTCGGGCTGGACGTTCATCATGCGCAGCGTCTGCTGCACCACCTGGCTGAACACCGGCGCGGCCACGTCACCGCCGAAGAACACGCCCTTGCTCGGCTCGTCGACCATCACCGCCACCACGATGCGCGGGTTACTCACCGGCGCCAGGCCGACGAACCAGGCGCGGTACTTGTGGGTGTAGCTGCGGCCTTCCTGCTTGCGCGCAGTGCCGGTCTTGCCACCCACCGAATAGCCGATGGCCATGGCCTTGGGCGCCGTGCCACCGGGGCCGGCGGCCAGCTGCAGCATCTGGCGAATCTCGCGCGCGGTCTTGACCGAGAGCACACGCTGGCCCGGCACTGGCATGGCGTCAGTCGCGTCGTGTTTGAGCATGGTCAGCGGGATGACTTCGCCGTCGCGCGCAAACACGGTGTAGGCGCGGGCCAGCTGAAAGAGACTCGTCGACAGGCCGTAGCCGTAGCTCATGGTCGCCTGTTCGATCGGTTTCCAGCTCTTGTAGGGGCGCAGCCGGCCGGTGACGGCGCCGGGGAAATCGATCTGCGGCTTCTGGCCGAAGCCCACCTGCGTGAAGGTCTCCCACATCTCGCGCGCCGGCATCTGCATCGCCAGCTTCACCGTGCCGACGTTGCTCGACTTCTGGATCACTTCAGCCAAACTCAGCTCGCCATGCGGGTGCGAATCGGAGATGGTGTGCGAGCCCATCTGGATGCGCCCCGGCGCCGTCTGGATGCGCGAGGCCGGCGTGAAACCATGGTGTTCCATCGCCAGCGCGGCGGTGAAGGGCTTCATGGTCGAGCCGGGCTCGAACACGTCGGTCATGGCGCGGTTGCGCAGCTGCTGGCCCGACAGGTTCTGGCGCGAGGATGGGTTGTAACTGGGGTAGTTCGCCAGCGCCAGTACTTCGCCCGTTAGCACGTCCAACACGACCACGCTGCCGGCCTTCGCGCCATGCTGGGCCACGGCGTCGCGCAGGCGCTGGTAGGCGAAGAACTGGACCTTCGAGTCGATCGACAAGGCGATGTCGCGGCCGTGCACCGGGTCGGTCTGGTCGACGATGTCTTCGATCACGCGGCCCAGGCGGTCCTTGACCACGAAGCGCGAGCCGTCGCGGCCTTGCAGGTCTTTCTGGAAGCCGAGCTCGATGCCTTCCTTGCCGTGGTCGTCGATGTCGGTGAAGCCCACGACATGCGCCGCCGCTTCGCCTTCGGGGTACTTGCGTTTGTATTCCTGCACGCGGTGCAGGCCCTTGATGTTCAGCGCCGCCACCTGCGTGGCCACGTCGTCGTCGACCTGGCGCCGCAGCCAGGCGAACTTGGGGTTGGCTTCGAGCTTGTCGGCCAGCTCCTCGGGCTTGATGCCCAGGAGCTTGTGCAAGGCCTTGCGCTGCTCGCTGTCGGCTTGGAAGTCCTTGGGGATGATCCACAACGAAGGCGCCGGGATCGAACTGGCCAGCAGCAGGCCGTTGCGGTCGTAGATGCGGCCGCGGCTGGCCGGCAGCTCGATGTTGTGGGCGTAGCGCTTCTCGCCCTGCATCAGGTAGAAATCGGTGCGCACGATCTGGATGTAGATCGCGCGGCCGATGAGCACGGCGAACGCCAGTCCGACCAACGCCACCACCAGCCGCGAACGCCACGGCGGCGTCTTTTCCGCTAGCAGCGGACTGGTGGCGTAGTTCACGCTGCGCACGCCGGCGCTGTGTTTGCTCACCGGGTTGCCCCCGAAGCCGCTTCGTCGACGAAGTGCGTTGCGCCGGGCACGGCGGTGGCCATCTTCAGCTTCTCGCGTGCCACCTTGTCGACGCGCAGGTGCGTGGCCTGGGCCTGGCGTTCGGTGTCCAGGCGTTTGTATTCGACGTCGAGCTGCGCCTGCTGGTTGCGTGCGCTGTCGAGTGCGGCAAAGACGCGGCGCGACTCGTAGCTGACCTGCACCAGGTACAGGCAGCTGCCCCGCAGCACCACCAACAGGATGAGGTGCAGCTTGGTCACCGCGTCACCTCAACACCGGCGTTGGTGCGCTCGGCCACACTCTACCTGGCCGAGCGCGCGCGCGGGTTGGCGCGCACTTCTGCGTCACCGGCGCGGGTGCGGCCGAGCGACACCAGCCGCATCGCCTTGGCCGGCGCAAACGGCGCACGGCGATCGACCACCTCGCGGCTTTCACGCGCGATGAACTGCTTGACGATGCGGTCTTCGAGCGAATGAAAGCTGATGACCACCAGACGCCCCTGCGGCGCCAGCAATTCGAGCGCGGCCGCCAGCCCGAGCTCCAGCGCTTCGAGCTCGGCGTTGACGAAAATCCGGAGAGCCTGAAATGTTCGCGTGGCCGGGTCCTGCCCCGGCTCGCGCGTTTTCACGGCGCGGGCCACGAGGGCGGCCAGGTCACCGGTGCGGTGCACGGGCTGGCCACTTTCGCGCCGCGCCACCAGCGCCTTGGCAATGGCTGCGGCGAAACGTTCTTCGCCGTAGTCTTTCACCACCTGCGCGATCAGGCGTTCGTCGGCGCGGGCCAGGAATTCGGCAGCGGTTTCGCCCCGGCTGGTGTCCATGCGCATGTCCAGCGGCGCGTCGAAGCGGAAGCTGAAGCCGCGCTCGGGCGTATCGATCTGCGGCGAACTCACGCCCAGGTCGAGCAGCACGCCGTGCACATGCGTGATGCCCAGCGCCAACAACTCGTGGCGCATGTCGGCAAAGCTGGCGTGGCGAATGGCGAAGCGCGGGTCGGCGGCCAGCGGCGCCGCGGCGTCGACGGCTTGCGGATCTTTGTCGAAGGCGATGAGCCGGCCCGTCGGCGCCAGGCGCTGCAGCACCGCGCGGGCATGGCCGCCGCGGCCGAAGGTGCCGTCGATGTAGATGCCGTCGGGCTGAGTGACAAGCGCGTCCACCGCCTCTGCTAACAACACAGTCGTATGCACAGCCGAGTTCATCGAATCACGATGTTGCGCACCGCCTCGGGCCGGCCGGCGGTGATGAGGCTGGCCTCGCGCGCTTCGTAGCGCGCGTTGTCCCACAATTCAAAGTTCGAACCCACGCCCATGAACTTGACTTCCTTGTCCAGGCCGGCCCAGGTACGCAGCTCGTTCGGGATCAACACGCGCGAGCCGCTGTCGATATCGACGTCGGTGGCACTACCGATGTACAGGCGCCGCCAGCCTTCGTTGTCGATGCTCAAGGCGTTGAGCTCGGCCTCGAATTTTTCCCACACCGGCAGCGGAAAAAGTGACAAACAACCATCGGGATTTTTCGCCACGACCATCTGGCCGCCGGCCTTGCTCACCAACTCATCGCGGTAACGCGCAGGCACGGTCAGACGCGACTTCTGGTCTAGCGTCAGTACCGGCCCACCGCGAAAATTGAAGGAAGTCACCCTGCCCCACTCTGAACCACTTTTCCCCACTTTACCAATCGGTGACAGTCAGGTCAATCGTGGCGGGCAGTGAAAAATCAGGCAAATCAAGGACTTAGAAACAAGTCTGCACGCACTTCAGCAGAAAAAATGCGTTCTAAATCGAGAACTTGAGTGCTGATGTGAAAGTCGCGCCTCACGAGAAGACGCTGCCGCTCGGGTGATTACCCGTAAAAACCGGTGGCAGGCGGCGCGGAACTCAGGGCTTGCGCACGTACTTGCCGTCGAAAGCCACCGCCCAGGTCTTGCCGGCGTCGCTCGAGCTTTCCCACAGCTGGCGCACGGCGCCGCCTTCCAGCGGCGTCCAGGTGATGCGGTCGAGCCGCCCGCTGCCGCTGCGCAGGGCCGGGTCATTGACCGACGCCAGCACCATCTGCGCGCCTTGCAAACCGCCGGCCAGGAACAGGCGCCCACCCTGGTTGTCGACCCAGTGTTGCACCCAGCGGCCACTGGTGGGGTCGGCGCTGTTCAGGCTGGTGCCTTCGAAATTGCCGCGGCCGCGCCAGCTCTCGCGCAGCACGCAGCCACCGTGCACGGCTTCGATGGTGTTCTCGCCGGCCTTGCGGCCGTCGGGCGTGAACACTTCCCATTGGCCGATCCAGAAATCGAACTGGCGTTGCACCGGGCTGGCGCAGGCCGTGGGCGGTGTCGGCACCTGGCCGCTAACGACTATCGGCAGGGGCATCAATAGCGGCAAAAGCGCTGCGCGCATCAGACGTCGGACGGTTGTGGTGTAGCGCATGCCCCGAGCTTAGTGTGCCGGTGCCACGATGGCGCCGTACGCGACGGATTCATTGGTCACGCAAGGTCGCAGCGCGTCACGCAAGCCCGCAAAATGGCAGCCATGGAACTCATAGCTCTGCCCGCACCCAGGCTCGAAGCGCTGATGAACCTCAGTGTGGAGGTCGGCGAGATCTTCGATGTCGGCGCCAGCGCTCACGGCCGGCGACGTTTCGTGCCCATCCTTGGCGGCAGCTTCGCCGGCGCGCTGGGCCGCGGCCGCATCCTGCCGGGCGGCGCCGACTGGCAACTGGTGGTGGCCGACACCGTCGCCCAGCTCGATGCGCGCTACGTGCTCGAATTCGACGATGGTGCGCTGGTCTACGTACACAACACGGCCTTGCGCGTGGCCACGGTCGAAGTGCAACAAGCGTTGATGCGGGGCGAACTCGTGCCCGACGCGTCCCTGTACTTCCGCTGCCAGCCGCGTTTCGAGACGGCCGCGCCGCACCTGGCCTGGCTGATGCAGCGCCAGTTCGTCGGCACGGCGCAGCGCCGGCCGGCGGCCGTGCACCTGAGCTTCTTCAGCGTGCACTGACGTGCTGGACAACGACCCGCTGTACAAGCTGCGCCACGCGCTGCTGGGGCTGATGTTGGCGCTGGGTATTTCGGTGCCGCTGGCGGCCTGGCTCGGCGCAGTGCTAACGGGTTTGTTCGTGGACAGCTACGGCTGGCGCGTGGCGCTGTACGCGACGCTGCTGGCCTACGTCATCGCTGGCGCCGTGATGCTCTTCATCAAGGTGGCGCAGCACGAGACACGGCGCCTGACGCTGCCGCGACTTCTGATGTGGCTGGCCAGCCTGTGGTGCTGGCCTTGGCTGCTGCTGCGCCGTGGCTCGAAGGACAACAGGCCTTAGAACGGGTGGTGCCGCGGCGCCGTCAGTTCGACTGCTTGATCATCCGCCCCGAAGCCTGCTGCACCGGCCGCGCATTCATCGGATACAGACGCGCGAAGATGTCGATCTGCGCATTCGACACCGGCACGGGCTCGCGCATCACCATCCACAACACGCCTTCGCTGCAAGGCGGCGTCGTCAGTGAGCCCATGTAGGTGTAGTAGCCGCGGTCGGGCGGCAGCAGGTGGTTCAGGTCGAGCACCGAACGCGTGCTGACCTCGTCGCCCTTTTCCAGTGGCAGGTTGTTCCACACCGTCTGCACCACGGGCTGCGCCGCGCCGCGCTCGAGCAGCAAGGCGACCACGGCCAGCCGGCCCTCGGCGTCCTTGTGCACCAGGTGCAGGCTCATCTCGAAAGTCTTGCCGTCGATGCGCTCTTCACCCGGCCGGTGGAAGTGGAACTGCACCAGCTCCCAGCGCCTGCCGGCGGCGACGATGGCATTGCCGGCGTCGATGTTGACCTGCACCGTGTGGCCGTTGTCGAGCACGCGGAAGTTGCTGGCGCGGTAGTCGAACTGGATCGGCTCCAGGTCGACGGCGATGCCGGCGCGGATGTCGATCGGGCTTTGCCGCGTGCCGTTGGCGCACTTGAGGAAGTCGGGCTTGATGCCGCCCCAGGCCTTGGGGCCGAGCTCGCCTTGATAACTCCAATGTGGTGCGTGTTCGCCTTCAGCCGGCCTGGCGGCCGCCGTCGCGCGCGGCCGCACCCCATGCGCCTTGGTGACAGGCGCGGGCTCGGTCTCGATGCTACGTGTCGACACGCGCGTAAGCCTGGCGTGCTCGGACGCGGGCGACTTGACGGCGCCGAGCTTCTCGGCCAGGCGTTCGCGCAGGCGCTGCAAGGCCTCGTCTTCGGCCGCGGGCTTGGCCGCCGGCTTGGCAGGCTTGGCGACGTTCTTCTTCGGCGCTTCGTCTCCCGCCGCCATGGCCAGCGGTGCGCTCAACATCAGCGAGAGAAACAGCAGGGAATGGGCGCGGCTTGGCGTCATGGGATGGACCTCCAGCCCTGATATCGGCGCGACCCTGCCCGCGCTTGAGCGCGACCCGACTCAGCTCAGGCGCGAGCGCACCCACCACCAGGCCAGCGCGCCCGCGGCCCACAACGCGGCCGAGGCCAGCGCCAGCGCCTGCAGGCTGTGCATCACCAGCGGCGCCAGCGCGCCAGCAACGAGTGCATTGGCTGTGCTGCCCAGGCAGGACTGCAGCGACGACACCATGCCGCGACGCTCACTCGCCTGGTCCAGCGTGAGGATGGTGATGACGGGCATCGTCAACGCCCAGCCGAAGCTGTACAGGCCCAGCGCCGGCATGTGGGTGGCGGGATGCGGCGGCAGCCCGAAGTTCACCGCCAGATGCAGCGCCATGGCCAGCGCCATCACGATCTGCCCCAGCCGCACCTGCCGCGCCGGCATGATGCGGCCGGCCAGGCGCCCTGAACTGAAGGCGCCAACCATGATGCCGGCGGTGGTGACGAGGAAGAAGACGAAGTACTGCGTCGGCCGCAGCGACAGGCCTTCGCCCAGGAAGGCCGGTGCGGCCAGGATGTACATGAAGAAGGCGTTGAACGGCAGGCTGCCTGCCGCGATCAAGGCCAGCAGCCTGGCACTGCGCATCAGCCCTGCATAACCGCGCAACAGTGCTGACAGCCGCAAGGGCTGGCGCTTTTGCACCGGCAGCGACTCGGGCAACAGGCGCCAGTTGGCGAACGAGACGATGCCCGCCACCAGCGCCAGGAACCAGAAGATCGAGGCCCATCCGGCCAGCGTGTAGAGCAACCCGCCGATCATCGGCGCGACGATGGGCGCGATGCTGAAAAAGAGCGTGATCTGCGACATCGCGCGCTGCGCGTCGGCGGGTTCGAAGAGGTCACGCACGATGGCGCGCGCCACCACCATGCCGGCACCGGCACACATGCCTTGCAGCACGCGAAAGAAGAGCAGCGTGGCGTAGTCGTTGGCCAACGCGCAGCCGAGTGAGGCCAGCGCAAACAGCGCCGTGCCGCCCACCACCAGCGGACGGCGGCCTATGCTGTCCGACAGCGCCCCGTGAAAGAGGTTCATCACCGCGAACGCCAGCAGGTAGGACGACAGCGTCTGCTGCATCTGCGCCGGCGTCGCATCGAGCGCGCGCGCCATGCCTTCGAAGGCCGGCAGGTAGGTGTCGATGGCAAACGGGCCGATCATCGACAGCATCGCCAACAGCAGCGACAAAGCCCAGCGCGGGCCGCGCCACAAATGCAGCGCTTCGGGTTTGATCAAGAAGGTGCTCGCGAAAAATTGTGAAGCAGGCCGATAGGCCGGATTCTGTGCGGCGCAACCTTCCGAAGAAGACCGCGCCGTGACCGCCATTCCTCTGGGCCGGTGATCGCTCAACCGGCTCGGTGCCACCTACCCGCACACTCGCCTCGGGCCAAAGTTCTGTTGAGCGCGGTCGCTGCCGCGCCGCTCGTCGTGTGCTTACTTGGTGTTGCTGCGCGCAGAGATTGCCCGTTTCACCCGAACTCAATCGGCTCGTCTCTGTTGCTCTGATCCTCACCTCACGGTGGACAGCCGTTAGCTGCTGCGCTGCCCTGTGCAGTCCGGACCTTCCTCCAGTGCCACCTTTCGGCGCTTGCACCAGCGGCGGTCTGGCCTGCTTCACGCGGTGGATTATCGCTGGGCGTAAGGGTTGGCGAAGCCGAGCGTGGCGAGGATGGCTGTCTCGCGCGCTTCCATCAACCGCGCGTCGCCGTCCTCGATGTGGTCGAAACCTTGCGCGTGCAGCGCGCCGTGCACCAGCAGGTGGGCGTAGTGCGCTGTCAGCGTGAGGCCGAGATCCTGCGCTTCACGCGCCAGCACCGGGGCACATAACACCAGGTCTGCACTGACTTTTGGAGCGCGTTCGTAGTCGAAGGTGATGACGTTGGTGGCGTGGCGCTGGCTGCGGTAGTCGCGGTTCAGCGCCAGGCCTTCGGCCGCGTCGACCACGCGCACAGTGATCTGTGCCGGCGTCGCCAGTGCCGCGCGCAGCCAGCGTGCGATGCGGTGGCGCGGCAGCAGCTTGCGGTGGCTGGTGTCGGCCCACTGCAGCACCAGCTGCAGGTCTTCGCGTGCGATCACGTACTTGCGTTCACTTCTGCGCCGCCACGCGCGATCACCCGCGTGCCCGCGCCGCGTCGTAGGCCAACACGATGCGCGCCACCAGCGGGTGGCGCACCACATCAGCCGCAGTGAAGTACGTGAAGCCGATGCCGGCCACCTTGGCCAGCACCTGCTCGGCGTCGATCAGGCCGCTGGGCATGCCTTTGGGCAGGTCGATCTGGCTCACATCGCCATTGATGACACAGCGCGAACCGAAACCGATGCGCGTGAGGAACATCTTCATTTGTTCGCGCGTGGTGTTCTGCGCTTCGTCGAGGATGACGAAGGCGTGGTTCAGCGTGCGCCCGCGCATGAAGGCCAGCGGCGCGATCTCGATCAGGCCTTTCTCGAACGCCTTGGTGACGCGGTCGAAGCCCATCAGGTCGTACAGCGCGTCGTACAGCGGGCGCAGATAGGGGTCGACCTTCTGCGCCAGGTCGCCGGGCAGGAAGCCCAGGCGTTCACCCGCCTCCACCGCCGGGCGCGTGAGCACGATGCGCTGCACGCCCTGGCGCTCGAGCGCATCCACCGCGCAGGCCACAGCGAGGAAGGTCTTGCCGGTGCCGGCCGGTCCGATGCCAAAGCTGATGTCCATCGCCAGCATCTGGCGCAGGTACTGCAGCTGGTTGGGCGTGCGGCCGGTGAGCTCGGCGTGGCGCGTGCGCAGCACGACGGCGTCGCCCCCGATTGCGGCGCTGGGTGGCGACATCGCATCCACCAGCGCCAGCTGCAGACGGCGCTCGCCGATCGGTTTGTCGGCCTTGGCGTAAAGCAGGTCGAGCAGGCGGATGGCGCGCTCGATGGCGTCACGCTCGCCATCGATGCGAAAGCTGTGGTCGCGCCGCGCCAGCGTGACGTTCAGCGCCGCTTCGATGCTGCGCAGGTGTGCGTCCATCGGGCCGCACAGCTGCGCCAGGCGTGAGGGGTCGGCGGGTGCGACGGTGTGGCGGCGGATCATGCAGGGCGCTTGGGCGCGGTCCTTGGAGCCAATTGCGGCAGGAATTTGCATTGTCGCAGCCGGCCCCGGCCGCAGCGCTCAAGCACAATCTTTGCGCCTATGGTTCGCCAGCCCGCAACCCCGCCTGCACACCTGCCCGCATCTCGCCGTCAACGCCTTGCGCTGTGCGTGCTGGCCTGGTTCGCGCTGCTTGCCGGGGCGCCGGCGTGGGCCGCTGCGCCGCTGCGCATCGAACGTGCGCTAACGGTCGAAAGCAGTGGCAGGACGTTTCCTGCCGATGCGCGCAGCGCCGAGCTCAGCCTGCCCGACGATTGGGCACGTACGCGCCCCGGGGCTGGCGGCCCGGTGTGGTACCGCGTGGCCTTCACCTGGCCCGATGTCGGCCAGGACGCCAGCAGCGACGATGCGCCGCGCGCGCTCTACATCGCGCAGGTCTGCACCAACCTCGAAGTGATGCTCAACGGCAAGCTCATCTTCAGCGGCGGGCGCATGCAGCCGCCGTTGACGCACAACTGCAACCACCCACAGCTGGTGACGTTGCCGGCTGCGCTGCTGAACGCTGGCGCCAACGTGCTCGACTTGAAGGTCGTGGGCCATGCCCTGCCCGAGGTGGGCTCGCGCCACCGTGCCGCACAGCTCTCGGCGCTGGAAGTCGGCACGCTCGACGAGCTGACGCGGCGCCACGGCCGGCGCACCGCGCTCAACGTCGACTTGCCGCAGGCGCTGGGCGCCACGCTCTTGCTGCTGGGCAGCTTCATGTTCGTGATGGGCTTCACCCAGCGGCGCGAAAGCCACCTCGCCTACTTCGGTGCACTGTCGGTGGGCTGGGCCTTGATCGACATGCGCCTGTGGCTGCGCGAGGTGCCGCTGCCGCACGGGCTGGCCGAGTTCCTGCTGGCGGCGATGTTGCCTTTCATCACCATGGCCGCAGTGCAGTTCCTGCTGCGCCATGCGCGCACGCGGCTGCACTGGGTGGACGTGCTGCTGCCGCTGCAATGCGCGCTGATGCCGTTGACGCTGATCATCGCCGGGCAATCGCGCCTGTACCCGATGGTGCTCACCTGGCAGGCGCTGCTGGCGCTGCAGGTGGCCGCGGCCGCGGCGCTGCATCTGCGCCTGCAATGGCCGCGGCGCAAACGTTCGTTCGGCTGGATGGCGGCGATGTTGCTGACGCTGGCGGTCGTCGGCGTGATCGAGTTCGCGGCCCAGCTCCAGGGCATACGGCCGCTCTTGGCGCAGGTGTCGCTGCTGGTGCCGCCGCTGCTCTTCATCGTCGTCGGGCTGCGCCTGGTGCAGCAGCATGGCCGGGCGCTGGTGGCCGCTGAAGAAGGCAAGGCGCATCTCGAACAGCGCATCCGCGAAGCCACGGCCGAGATCGAGCACAACTTCCGCCAGCTTTCGGAATTGCGCGTCGAGCAGGTGACCGAACGTGAGCGCAAGCGCATCGCCGCCGATCTGCACGACGACCTCGGCGCCAAGCTGCTGACCATCGTGCACACCAGCGAGAGCGACCGCATCTCGAGCCTGGCGCGCGAGGCACTGGAAGAGATGCGATTGTCGGTGCGCGGCCTCACCGGCCGTGCCGTACTGCTGGTCGATGCGCTAGGCGACTGGCGCGTCGAGGTCGTCTCGCGCCTGGGCCAGGCCGGCATCGAATGCGAGTGGTCGGCGCCCGAAGACCAGACCATGCCGCAGCGGCTGTCGGCGCGAGCCTACGTGCAGACCACGCGCATCCTGCGTGAGGCCACCAGCAACATCATCAAGCACAGCGGCGCCTCGCATTGCGCTGTGCGCTGTGCCTTGGCCGACGGCGATTTCCAGCTGGTGATTCAGGACAACGGCAACGGCATCTCGTCCGAGGTCGAGTTGCGGCTGGACCGTGGCCACGGCCTGGCGAGCATGAAAGCGCGCGCCAAACAACTGCAAGGCCAATGCCTCGTCGAGTCGGGGCCGGGTTATGGAACCGTGATACGTCTCACGCTTCCGATGGATCGCGCGGTGGCCGCGGCCTAAGGCGGGCATGCCGGCGTGATGTCGTGCCAACACGGCCGGGCCACGCATGCCCCAACATAGCGAGCATGGAGAACATCCTCTTGCTCGAAGACTTGCCCGAGATCCGCGTCTGGCTGCGCAAGCTCGTGCTGCAGGTGTTCCCGATGGCCAAGATCGCCGAAAGCTCGCGTGTGCAGGACGCGCTCGACCTGGCCACCGCCGTCAAGTTCGACCTGGCGCTGATCGACCTCGGCCTGCCCGACGGCTCGGGCGTGCAGGTGGTGTCGAAGTTGCGCGACGTGCAGCCCGAAGCGCAGTCAGTGGTGGTGACCATCCACGACGACGACGAACACCTCTTCCCCGCGCTGCAGGCCGGCGCCTTCGGCTACATCTTGAAAGAGCAGCCGCGCGAGCTCATCACCGAGCAGTTGCAGCGCATCAGCCAGGGTGAGCCACCGCTGTCGCCTTCGATCGCGCGGCGCGTGATGGCGCACTTCAGCGCCAAGGCCAAACCCGCCGCATTGATGGGCAACATCTCGCTCACCGACCGCGAAAGCGAAGTGCTGCTGCGCGTGGCCAAGGGCTACACGCTGCCCGAGATCGGCGTGCAGCTGAACCTGTCGCGCCACACCATTGCCGACTACGTCAAGCAGATCTACCGCAAGCTCAACGTCAGTTCGCGCGCCGAAGCGGCGCTGGAAGCGCAGCGGCTGGGCTTGTTCGGGCGCTGACGTTGCGGTGATTCGCTGGTCGCAATAATGCGGCCATGATCGGACGACTCAGCGGCCTGCTGGCTGGAAAAACCCCACCGCGCGTGCTCATCGATGTCGGCGGTGTCGGCTACGAAGTCGACGTGCCGATGAGCACCTTCTACCACCTGCCCGCATTGGGCGAACGGGTCGTGCTGCTGACGCACTTCGTCGTGCGCGAAGACGCGCAGCTGCTCTACGGCTTCCTCAGTGCACCCGAGCGCGCCACGTTTCGCGAGGTGCTGAAAATCAGCGGCGTGGGCCCACGCACGGCGCTGGCCATCCTCTCGGGCTTGAGCGTCACCGAGCTGGCGCAGGCGGTGAGCCTGCAGGACAGCGCGCGGCTGGTGAAGGTGCCGGGCATCGGCAAGAAAACCGCCGAGCGGCTGCTGCTGGAACTCAAAGGCAAGCTCGCACCCGACCTGTCGCTGCCCGCCAGCCAGGGCAGCGCGACGCAGACCGACATCGCGCAGGCGCTGATGGCGCTGGGTTACAACGAGCGCGAAGCACAGGCGGCGCTGAAGGCGCTACCCGCCGATGTAAGCGTCAGCGACGGCATCAAGCAGGCGCTGAAGTCATTGAACCGCTGATGCGCTTGCGCCGCGGTCTCAGTGTTTGTGTTCGCTCGCCGATGCCGCCTGCGCGCGCACCGGCACCGAAAGCATCAGCGTCTCGCGCTTCTTGTCTGCGCCTTCGATGACCAGCGTCACGGGCACCACATCGCCGTCCTTCAGCCGCTGCTTCAACTCCATCATCATCACGTGGTAGCCGCCTGGCTTGAGCGCCACGGCCTTGCCCGCAGGCAGCGCCAGGCCCTGCCCCAGTTCACGCATCTTCATCACGTCGCCTTCCATCGCCATCTGGTGGATTTCGACCATGCCGGCCAGCGGCGACGAAGCCGACACCAGCCGGCCACCCGTGGCCGAGGTGATGTTGGCGAACATGCCGGTGGAGCGCTGCAGCGGCGCGGTGGCGCGCACCCAGGCGTCGGCGACCGTGGTTTGTGCACCTGCCGTCGCGGCCGTGCAGGCCAGCGTCAAGGCGAAGAGGTGGGTGTGAACGGCTTTCATGGTGGCTCCGGTGGCAAGGGCCGCATCGTAGCCAGCGCCTGCCCATAATGCCGCGATGGCCATCCAGACCGACGACTTTGTTTCCAGTGCTGTGCGTGTGGTGAGCGCGGCACCGGGCTCGCCCAACGAAGAGGCGATCGAGCGCGCGCTGCGCCCCAAGGGCCTGGCGGAATACGTCGGCCAGGCCAAGGCACGCGAGCAGCTCGAGATCTTCATCAGCGCGGCGCGGCTGCGCAGCGAGGCGCTGGACCATGTGCTGCTGTTCGGCCCGCCGGGGCTGGGCAAGACGACGCTGGCGCACATCGTTGCCGCCGAGCTTGGCGTGAACCTGCGCCAGACCTCCGGCCCGGTGCTGGAAAAGCCCAAGGACCTGGCGGCGATCCTGACCAACCTCGAGAAGAACGACGTGCTCTTCATCGACGAGATCCATCGCCTCTCGCCGGTGGTCGAAGAGATCCTGTACCCGGCGCTGGAGGACTACCAGATCGACATCATGATCGGCGAAGGCCCGGCCGCGCGTTCGATCAAACTCGACCTGCAGCCCTTCACGCTGGTGGGTGCGACCACACGCGCGGGCATGCTGACGAATCCGCTGCGCGACCGCTTCGGCATCGTCGCGCGGCTGGAGTTCTACAGCGCCGAAGAACTCACGCGCATCGTCACGCGCTCGGCCGGTTTGCTGAACGTGCCCACCGACGCCGCCGGCGCGCTCGAGATCGCACGCCGCTCGCGCGGCACGCCGCGCATCGCCAACCGGCTGTTGCGCCGCGTGCGTGACTACGCGCAGGTCAAGGCCGCAGGCCGTATCGACGCGGCCATTGCCGACCTGGCGCTGAAGATGCTCGACGTCGACCCGCTCGGGCTGGATGTGATGGACCGCAAGCTGCTCGAAGCCGTGATCCACCGCTTCGACGGCGGCCCGGTCGGGCTGGAAAACGTGGCCGCGGCCATCGGTGAAGAGGCCGGCACGATTGAAGACGTGATCGAGCCCTACCTCATCCAGCAGGGCTACCTGCAGCGCACCCCGCGCGGGCGCGTGGCGACGCAGGCGGCCTACCGCCACCTCGGCCTGCTGCCGCCCGCGCCCAGCGGGCAACTCTTCGACGACGGCGCTTAGTCGCCGAATCACACCGCAGCGCGCCGAGCCGCGCCGCGCGGCCACGCGGCCCTGTGAATTGCGTCACAGCTGCGGCATTCAAGTCGCCCGCCCCTTGTGCCGAAACCCCATGGGTGCGTGCGCCCGGCCTGAGCGTTTGTGTTACGTCGAGCCAAGCACTCTTACACATCGACAGCCCGGGCGCTATCAAGCCCGGGCCGACGCCGCCGAAGACGCAGTGATGCCGCGGCGAAGTTTGGTGAACAGCTCGAAGCGTCGCGCCCCAGGGCGCCATCGGAGTCCTTGCATGAAGTCAACTGCCCAACGTGGATTTACGCTGATCGAACTGATGGTCACGGTGGCCATCGCAGGCATCCTGTCGGCCGTGGCCATGCCCTCGTACACGGCCTACATCAAGCGCTCGCGCGTGCCCACCGCACTGGACAACCTGTCGGCGTACTACACACGGATGGAGCAGCGCTACCAGGACACCGGCAATTACGCCAACGGTGCGGCCTGCGGCGCGACGATCCCCACGGTCGACAAATTCACCATCAGTTGCGTGCTCACGGCGGCGGGCCAGGGCTTCACCGCGACGGCCACCGGCAGCAGCACTCTGGCGGGCTACACCTACACCATCGACCAGCTCGGCGTGCGCCGCACCACGGCACACCCCAACGGCGTGCCGGCCACTGCCTGCTGGAGCACCAAAGGCGCCGTATGCGACACCTGAGCGAACGCGGCCTGACCCTGGTCGAGCTGATGGTGGCGTTGGCCATCGGCGCCTTGCTGCTGGCCACGGCCGCGCCCTACTTCGGCGACTACATGAGCAACTCGCGCCTGCGCGAAAACGGCAACCTGCTGCTGACCGAAGCCTTGATTGCGCAAAGCGAAGCCATCAAGCGCAACACCACCGTGCGCCTGTCCACCACCGGCAGCACGATCCAGGTGATCGACATGAGCGTGGCCGGCGCGCCAGTGACGCTGCGCGAGCGCGCCACCACCGGCGGCGTGAGCCTGCCCACGGCCAGCGTCAATTTCGGCAGCCAAGGCCGCCCCGTGCCGTTTGGCACCAGCGCCAGCATCGACGTCAGCGCCAGCGGCATCACCTGCTCGGGCAACTTGCGCTGCCCGGGCCTTCGCGTCGACGCCGGTGGCGCCGTGCGCCTTTGCGGGAACCAGCTGTCATGCGTGTGAGAACACTCGCGCCAACGCGGCACAAAGCGCGCGGTTTCGGCCTGCTCGAAGGCCTGATCGGCCTGGCCATCTTCGCCTTCGGCTTGCTGGCGATGACGCGCTACCAGGCGCGCATGGTCGCCGCCACCACCGAAGCGCAGGGCCGCATGACGGCGCTGCAGTTCAGCGACGAATTGATTTCCGAAGCGCTGATCGACAACACCAATGCCGCCTGCTACACGGTGCCGCAGGTCGGCGCCTGCGCCAGCGCACGCGCCATCGCGCAGACCACCGCCTGGAAGACCCGCACGATGGCCGGCTTGCCGGGCACGGTGACCACGAGCTCGGTGCTGGCCGTCAACGGCCAGCTCACCGTCGTCATCGGCTGGACCGGCAAGGAATCCAACACCGCGCGCCGGCTGGAAGCGACCACCGATGTGCGCTGACATGAGCCGCCGGGCCGTTTCCAAGGCGAATACCGCAGTGCGCAGCACGGAGGTTGCCTGATGAGACCCCACACTTCCAACGTTAGCCGCGTGCAACAGCGCGGCCTGTCGATGATCGAGCTGATGGTCGGCATCGTCATCTCGATGCTCATAGGCCTGGCCGCCACCACCAGCGCGGTGATGTTCACGGCCTCGCAGCGCCAGGGCTTCGGCGCTGGCGGCTCGTCGATCAACGCCGCCACCGTGCTCGGCGCGATCAAGAGCGATGCCGCACTGGCCGGCCTGGGCTTCTTCACCGAGTCGCTGCCGATGTGCGCGACGCTGAACCTGAGCAACAACGCCACCGTGGCCAGCGACGGCGCGGCCTTCGCACCGCTGCAGGCCACGCGCGACGGCGACCACGACATACTGAACGTGCTCTACGCCTCGATGGTCGAGGCCGGCACCAACGTCTTCACGGCGAAGTCGTCGGACACCACCAGTGCCGAGCTGCGCTAGCTGCTGCCGGTGGTGGCGGGTGATGCCGTGCTGCTGGCGCCCGAAGACGCGGGTGGCCGCTGCACCGTGCGCAGCGTCACCGCCGTGGCCGACGCCACGCCAACGACGTCGCAGATCCTCACCTTCAGCGCCGCCGGCGCCAGTTCGACCCACAACCAGGCAGCCTTCGCCAGCGCGACCACCTACCCGTCGCGCTCGCGCGTGGCGCGGCTCGGCGCACTGCGCTGGAACCGCTACCGTGTCACCGGCGGCAACCTCGTGCTCGAGCGCCCCATCGACGGCACCTCGGCCGTGCTGGTGCGCGACGTGATCGCCTTTCGCGTGCAGTACGGCATCTCGGCCGCGGCCAACACGACGACGCTGGACAACTGGGTCGACGCCAGCGGCGCCTACGCCTCGATCACAGCCGCCAACATCGACTTCGTGCGTGCCGCGCGCATCGCCGTGCTGGTGCGCAGCCCGCAACGCGAAAAGCCCAACAGCGCCGGCGTCTGCACCGCCACCGACACTGCGCCGGTGGTCTTCGGCACCACGCCGACGGCCTTCACCGGCCCCAGCACCGACTGGCGCTGTTTCCGCCACCGCACCAGCACGGTGGTCGTGCCGCTGCGCAACTTCGTCATCTGACCAAGCCCATGAGACACACCGCACGACAGGCCACCGGACGCCAGCAGCAACGCGGCGTCACCATCCTCATCACGCTGGTGCTGCTGGTGGTGATGCTGCTCGGCGGCGTGGCCTTGTCGCGGCTGACCGAAATCGGCACGCTGGCGGCAGGTAACGCGGCCTACCAGGAAGCCTCGGTTCAGGCCAGCGAAGTCGGCGTCAACAGCGCCTTCGTCGCCGTGCGCGCGCTGGCCAGCGAAGAGGCCAACAGTGGCAGCTGGTACTTCGCACAAAGACTGGCCACCGACAGCGACGGTGCGCCCAACGTCGACTGGAGCACGATGCCCGAAACGGTGGTGGGCAACTACCGCGTGCGCTACGTCGTCGACCGGCTGTGCACCGGCGTGCTGCCGGTGACGGACTACGTGCGCCAGTGCCTGAACAAGTCCATGACCACCATCGACCCGCGCCGCGTGGGGGTGGAGAAGGCCGACCCGCCCAGCGCCAAGCAGTTCCGCATCACCGTGCGTGTCACCGGCCCGAAGGACACGCAGACCTTTGTGCAGTCGATGGTCACCCGCGGGTGAAGCATCGGCGTCCAGGCATTCCAGCACCCGAGGCCCTCATGAAAATCGCCCTCCAGCTCTTCACCAGTGCCGTCGCTGCCGGCACCTTGCTGGCCAGCCTGGCCACGCATGCCACCGACATCTCGGAGTTGCCGCTGAAGGCCAGCGTGCTGGCCAAGCCCAACGTCGTGTTCGGCATGGACGATTCGGGTTCGATGGACGCCGAGGTGATGATCAACAACACCTACCAGGCCTGGTTCTACGGCAACACCACCAGCACCACGCTGTACCCCGGCAGCGCCCCGCGCAACGGTGCCGGTGCCGGCGACCACCCGATGCTGTACCTGTTCCCCAACGGCACCGGCACGGGCAACAAGGTGAATGCCGACCCGAGCTCGAGCCTGGGCTATTCGATACCACCCACGCCCGAGCTGGCCTGGCTGCGCACGTCGGCCTACAACCCGCTGTACTACGACAGCAGCAAGACCTACGCCCCCTGGTCGCCGGCTTATGTGGGCGGCGCGACGGTGAACTACCCCGCGGCCACGCCAGGCGGGGCACGCTCGCATCCAGCGCTGGGCAGCACGACCACGGTGCTCAATGCCGACCTCGCCAGCAACACCACCGACTGGCGCTTCACCTTCACCGCGGGAATGACGATCCCGACCACGGCCACCAACATCACCTGCCAGGTGGGCTCGGCCGGCGCGCTGCCGTACCTGGTGTCGATCATCAACCGCAGCTGCCAGGCCAAGGTGACCTTCTACCCGGCGACCTTCTGGCGCAAGGAGGTCTGCGTGGCCGACGGCGTCACCTGCGTTGCGGCCTACGACGGCAACACCGTCAAGCGCTACGAGATCAAGGCGGGCAACAGCTACCCGTCGGGGCGGACCTTCGCCAACGAGATGCAGAACTTCGCCAACTGGTTCACCTACTACCGCAAACGCCGCCTGATGCTGGCGGCGTCGATGGGCCAGGTGCTGGAGAACATCACCGGCTTGCGCATGGGCGTGGTGGCGTTCAATTCGCTGTCGGCGCCGACGATGTACGACTCCGAGTCGCTGGTGCCCTCGGCCAACCGGCTGGCCGTGGCCGGGCGCTTCTACATCAATGAAGGCGCCAGTGGCACGCCCACGCACGCCACCATGGCCTACATCTACAACCAGTTCAACACCAACAACAGCATCATCCAATACGCCTGCCAGACGAACGCGCAGTTCGTCATCACCGACGGCTTCGCCAACGACGCCACGTCGCTGCCGCCGGCGTATTCGAGCGCGACCTACGGTGCGACATCGCCGTATACCTTGATCACCCCCGGCTCGCTGCACGACAAGGCGCTGGCCTACTTCACGCTGCGCCTGCGCTCCAGCGGCGGCTCGGCGCTGCCGGCCGGGCGTGTGCCGCTGGCGCCGCAGGCGGTGACCAACCCCGACCCCAACACCAACCTGCACCTGCGCACCTACGCCTTGACGTTAGGCATGAAGGGCACGCTGTGGCCGAACGCGGTCGACCCGTTCGTGACCGCGCCGCTTTGGCCGCTGCCGGTGATCAACACCGCCACCATGATCGACGTCCTGTGGCACGCCACCATCAACGGCCGCGGCCAGATGTACCTGGCCACCGACGCCGCCGGTACCGCTGCGTCGGTTCAGGCCGGCCTGAACGACATCATCAGCCAGACCAGCGCACAAAGCGGCGTGGCCGTGAGCACGGTGAACCTGGTGCGTGGCGACTCGCGCGCCTACTTCGGCCAGTACAACCCCTCGGGCTGGACCGGCGACGTGGTGGCCCGCGCCATCAGCTCCACCACCGGCGTGGTCGACACCACGCAGCTGTGGTCGGCCAACACGCTGCTGACGGCACGCGACTGGACGACGCGCGTCATCGCCAGCTACAACGGCAGCACGGGTGTGGGCTTCACCGCCGCGGCGGTGGGCGCCACGGTCAACCCGGGTGGTGTGTACGGCACCAACGCGCAGGTCATCGACTACCTGCGCGGCGAGCGTACAAACGAAGGCACGCTGTTTCGCAAGCGCGTCGGCCTGATGGGCGCGGTGATCAATTCCGAGCCCTACATCAGCAACGACGACGGCGTGCTCTACGTCGCCTCGGGCGAGGGCATGCTGCACGCCATCGACATCCGCGCCAGTGGCAACCCGGGCAAGGAGCTGTGGGCCTTCGTGCCGCGCCAGGCGCTGGTGGACATCGGCTCCACGTCAGCGCGCAGTTATTCGTTCAAGACCCAGCTCGACGGTTCACCCGTGGTCGGCACGCTGAGCAGCGGTACCAAGCTGCTGGTGGCCGGCATGGGGGCTTCGGCCGGCAGCTTCTATGCGCTGGACGTGAGCGCGCCGCGCGCGCTGGACCAAGCCACGCTGGCAGCGAAGGTGAAGTGGGAATTCCCGGCCTCGGGTGACGCTGCGACGCAGGCCAAGGTCGGCCAGGCGCTGGGCCGCCCGGTGATCGCCAAGACCACCGCCGACGGCGACGTCGTGCTCGTCACCTCGGGCTACAACAGCACCGCCGACGGCAAGGGCCGCATGTGGATGCTCAACGCCAACACCGGCGCGGTCATCAAGGAGTTCGTCGTCAGCGCGGGTGCGATCGGCGCCGAGTCCGGCCTGGCGCATGTGGCGGCCTTCGACGAAGGCGACGGCGTGGCGCGGTATGCCTACGGCGGCGACCTGCTGGGCAACGTGTGGCGCTTCGATATGCAGGCCAAGACCGTGCCCGACAAGATCGCCGTGCTCACCGGCCCCGGCGGCCAGGCGCAAGGCGTGACGACTGCGCCCGAGCTGGCGAAGATCGAAGGCAACCGCGTCATCTTCATGCCCACCGGCCGCATCCTCGGCGAGACCGACTTCGGCAACAACAACGTGCAGAGCATCTACGCCATCAAGGACGGCGCCCTCATCAGCCCGGCGCGCAGCTCGCTCGTGGCGCAGACCTACACCCGCGCCACCGACAGCATCACCAGCAACCCCGTCGACTGGGCCACCGGCCGCGGCTGGTACATGGACCTGCCCGCCGGCGAGCATGCCAACACGCAGCCGCAGATCACCTACAGCGGCGTCGCCTTCGTCACCAACACCGCCGGCGCCACCGACTGCTCGGCCTCGTCCTACCTGTACCTGCTGGACGTGAAGAACGGCGGCAAGTACCCGGGCGCGACTTTTGTCGGCTCGCAGGTCTCGGCGGTGGCGGGGGCGACCTCGGTCACCACCGTCATCACCAGCGACGGCAAGGCGCGCGGCCTGGTGCAGGACTACAACGGCGGCAACGGCCCGCCCAAGACCTGGAACCCGCCGCCGATTCCGCCGAGCAAGACGTCGTGGCGCGAGGTGCGGCGGCAGTAGCCGCGCCAGTGAACCAAGCTGGCGGCGCCGGCCGGCACCAGCTCAGCCTATATGCGCACCTGTTGCCAGGTGCGCATCGTCGTTCCATCCCACCAGCGTGAAGCCGCGCGACGTGTGCAACATGCGGTTGATGGTGGCGTTGTGCAGGCTCCAGCTGCGCGGCGCGTCCAACGGCAGGCCCAGCGCCGCGCGGTACAGGCAGTCGAGCACACCACCGTGGCTGACCAGCGCGATCGCCGCGCCGGCATGGCGCGATGCCAGCGCGTGCGCACTGGCCACCACACGCGCGTAAAACGGCACCAGCGCCTCACCGCCGGGCGGTGCGAAGTGGGGGTCGCGTAGGCGCCAGCGTGCGGCCTGCTCGGGCCACGTCTGATCGACCTGCGCGAAGGTAGACCCTTCAAAGCTGCCGAAGTGGCGCTCGCGCAGGCCCGGCACATCGATCAAGGCAAGCGCGCCGCGCGGCGCCGCCAGGTGCGTGATGGCCAGGGCCGTGGCACGTGCGCGCTGCAAGTCGCTGCAGTAGACGGCCTCGAAGTTCTCGTGCGCCAGTGCCAGCGCCAGCTGCGCCGCCTGCCAGCGGCCGTGGGCGTTGAGCGGCTCGTCGGTGTGGCCCTGGATGCGCGCGCCGACGTTCCAGTCGGTCTGGCCGTGACGGATGAGCACGAGACGCGTCGGCTCCTCCGTCGGATGCATCACACGCCCCAGACCACCGGGACGCGTGCCGCCAGCGCTTGCTCGAGCATCTGCACCATCGGCCACAGCCGCTGCGGCAGCCCCACCGGCGGCGCTGCGCCGGGTTCATCGGCCTCCGGCGCCCCGGGCGCAGCTGCCGTCTTCGCTGCGGCCATGGCCGCGTGCATCAGACGCAAAGCCTCGGGCATGGCCTCGACTTCAATGATGCCGCGCGTGGCGGGCTCGCGTTGCAGCACACGCAGCAAGGCGTCGCCATCGGGCTTCAGCATGATGAGGTCGCCGCTGGCGGCCGATTTGAACTTGTAGAGCATGGCGACATTGTCGTCGCCACCGCATGCCGGGAATCAACCGTGAACGAGGCGCACGCGCGGCAGCGGTTCGGCGTCTCGCGGCGCGAGCAGCCGGCGCTCGAAGCTCAGGTTGTCCAGCGCCGGCGCGAAGAGGAAGCCCTGGAACATGTCGCAGCCCTCGTCGTGCAGGAACTGGCGCTGCTGTTCGGTCTCGACACCTTCGGCCACGACCCGCATGTTCAGCGCACGCGCCATCTGCAGCACGGCGCGCACGATGCCGGCGTCGCTCTCGTCCTTGGGCAGGCCCTTGACGAAGCTGCGGTCGATCTTCAGCTTGTGAATCGGGAAGCGCTTGAGGTAGGCCAGGCTCGAATAGCCGGTGCCGAAGTCGTCGATCGACAGGCGCACGCCCAACTTCGAGAGTGCACGCAGTCGCAGCAGCGCCTCTTCGGCGTCGCGCACGAGGATGGACTCGGTCAGCTCCAGC
>JANLYV010000022.1:0-2961 GCA_031365825.1 Rubrivivax sp.
CATACGGAAACACATCGTGCACGTGCCCGGCCTTGATGCGTTCCTTGTGGCCTTGCCAGAAGCTGGCGTCCAGCAGGTCGGCATGGTGCGCCATGAACACTTCCTTCACCGCCGTGTTGCCCAGCAGGAAGGGTGCGAAGGTCTCGGGGAACACGTCCTTCGGGCCGACGGTGTACCAGACCTCACCGCTCATCTCTTCTTCTTCATTGCGCGGTGTGGGTACGCGGCGGAAGTTGCAGTCGGTGAGGTATTCGATTTCGTCGTAGTCGTAGAACACCACCTTGCCGTGGCGCGTGACACCAAAGTTCTTCCACAGCATGTCGCCGGGGAAGATGTTGGCGGCGACGAGGTCCTTGATGGCGTTGCCGTACTCGACCACGGCGCGGGCGATGGCGTCATGGTCCCCCGTCTGCGTGGCATCGTGCAGGTAGATGTTGAGCGGGATCATGCGCCGCTCGATGTAGAGGTGGCGCAGCACCAGCATGTCGCCGTCTTCTTCCATCAGGCTGGGGCAGAAGTGTTTCAGCTCGGCAATGAGTTCGTCTTCGAATCGTGCGCGCGGGAAAGCGACGTTGCTGTACTCCAGCGTGTCGGCCATGCGGCCGACGCGGTCGTGCTGCTTCACCAGCAAGTACTTGCCCTTGATCTGGTCGCGCGTGGTGTC
Organism: Rubrivivax sp.; assembly: GCA_031365825.1. Classification (GTDB taxonomy): domain Bacteria; phylum Pseudomonadota; class Gammaproteobacteria; order Burkholderiales; family Burkholderiaceae_C; genus Rubrivivax. The sequence goes on from JANLYV010000022.1 coordinate 665, forward strand.
TTTCTGCGGCGGGTAGAAGTCCTTGATGACCTTGAAGACATAGGGGAACGAGGGCAGGTCGAACACCAGCATGACCATGCCCTTGATGCCCGGCGCGATGCGGAAGCGGTCGCTCGAATGGCGCTGGTGCGCCAGCAGGTCGCGGTAGAAAAGGTTCTTGCCGTGCTTCTGCAAACCGATCGCGTTGTACAGCTCGGCGCGCGGTTTGCGCGGCATCAGGCTGCGCAGGAATTGCACGTAGGCGCTGGGCACTTCCATGTCGACCATGAAATAGGCGCGGGCGAAACTGAAGACGATGAGCAATTCGTCTTCGCGAAACAGCGCCGTGTCGATGACCAGTTGCCCGTGCTCGTTGTGCAGCACCGGCAGGCACATCGGCAATTCATTGAAGCCGTTGATGACCTTGCCGACGATGTAGGCGCCTTTGTTGCGATAGAAGATCGAACTCAACACCTGAATCTGGAAATTGGCGCGCAGCCGCCACTCGGCCAATGGCAATTTGGTCTCGGCTTGAAGTGCCACCAGTACCGCGTCGATGTCACGCGGCAGGTTTTCGAATTCACGCTCCAGTTGAAAGTTATTCACCACACGCAGCAGCGTCTCGCGCAGCGTCTCGCGGGTCGGGTAATAGGCGCGGTAGGTCGGCAGCGCCGCCGGCTCTTCGTTTTCGATGTACTCGGTGGAAATGGCCGGGCGCACGAAGATGAAGGTGTTGCGGAAGTAGCTGCGGTGCAGCAGCTTGGCCGTGACCGAATTGAAGAAGGTCTCGGCCAGTTCGGGCTGATGGTGGTCGGTGAGCAGGCCGATGAAGTGCAGCTTCACCTGCTGCCAGGTGTCCATCGAGAGCTGGTCGACGCCGAATTCTTCGCGCAGCCGCAGCACCGACTCTTCCACACGCAGGTCGTAGAACTCGATGCGCTGTGCCTGCGCGCGCTGCTGGCCGTGCCAGTCGGCCCGCTCAAAACGCTGCTTGGCGCCGGCACTGGCTTCGCGGAACAAACGGTAGTGGCGGTCGAAGCCTTCGATCAGCGCCTGCGCGATATCGAAGGCGCGGCTGTCGGTGAGCTCGTGCGGGAACAAGGGCTCACTCCGCCGTCTTTGCATCGACACGCGCTTCAGCTCTCGGGTAACGCTTGAGTGCCGCGGAGAACACGTCGACCACATGTTCTGGCCTGTCCATGGTCACGCCCAAATCTTTCAGCAGCCCGTCCTTCAGGCCGTAGACCCAGCCGTGCACGGCGATGTGCTGGCCGCGCGACCAGGCGTCTTGCAGCACCGTCGACAACGCCACGTTGCCGACCTGCTCGATCACATTCATCTCGCACAGGATGTCTTCCTGCTCGGCTGGTGGCAGGTGATCGAGCCGCTTGCGGTGGCGCAGCCGCACGTCCTGCACATGGCGCAGCCAGTTGTCCGCCAGGCCGATGCGCGTACCGCGCATGGCCGCCCGCACACCGGCGCAACCGTAGTGGCCGACAACCATGATGTGCTCGACCTTCAGATGCTCGACTGCGAACTGGATCGTCGACAGTGCGTTCAAGTCCGAATGCACGACGAGGTTGGCGACGTTGCGGTGCACGAAGACTTCACCCGGGTCGAGGCCGGTGATCTCGTTCGCCGGCACGCGGCTGTCGGCGCAGCCAATCCACATGTACCTCGGGCTTTGCTGCTGCGCCAGCCGCGTAAAAAAACCCGGCTCGCGGGCTTCGGTGGCGGCCGCCCAGCGGCGGTTGGAAAGCAGCAGTTCTTGCAGGTCTTGGCTCATAGGGACAGTGTAGGTAGCGCCGTCACATCGTCTCGGCGAAGAGCTCGCGCCCGATCAACATGCGCCGGATCTCGCTCGTGCCCGCACCGATCTCGTACAGCTTGGCGTCGCGCCACAAACGGCCCAGCGGGTAGTCGTTGATGTAGCCGTTGCCGCCGAAGATCTGGATGCCTTCACCCGCCATCCAGGTGGCCTTTTCGGCGCACCACAGGATGACGCTGGCGCAGTCCTTACGCACGGCGCGCACATGCTCGGTGCCGAGCTTGTCGAGGTTCTTGCCGACGGTGTAGCAAAACGCGCGGCCGGCCTGCAGCACGGTGTACATGTCGGCCAGCTTGCCCTGGATCAGCTGGAATTCGCCGATGCTCTGGTTGAACTGCTTGCGCTCGTGCACGTAGGGCACGACCTGGTCCATCACCGCCTGCATGATGCCCAGCGGCCCGGCGGCGAGCACCGCGCGCTCGTAGTCCAGGCCGCTCATCAGCACCCTGGCGCCGCCGTTGACCTGGCCCAGCACGTTCTCGGCCGGCAC
>JANLYV010000270.1:0-20432 GCA_031365825.1 Rubrivivax sp.
GCGGCCATGCCCAAGCTGCTGTTCACACCGCAACTGCGCCGCTTCACCACCACGCCCGAGGTGCAAAGCAGCGCCAGCACCTTGCGCGGTGCGCTCGACGACGCCTTCGCCATCAACCCCCAGCTGCGTGGCTACGTGCTCGACGACCAGGGCCACGTGCGGCCCAACGTCGTGGTCTTCATCGACGGCCAGCGCCAGGACGAGCGCACCGAGCTGCTACAACCGCTGACCGCCACGAGCACGGTGTACGTGCTGCAGGCCTTGTCCGGAGGATGACCGCCATGAACAACGATCGTGCCTGGGCCGCCACGCGCAAGGGCCTGTTTGAGTTGCAGCGCGCGGGCGACGGCTGGCAGGTGGCGCGCGTGAGTTTCCTCGGCGAGCCGGTGTCGATGGTGCTGCCGCCGGCGGATGATGGACGCATGCTCGCCGCGCTGAACCTGGGCCACTTCGGCGTGAAGGTGCATGCCTCGGAAGATGCCGGTGCTAACTGGCAAGAGGTGGCCACACCGGCCTACCCCGAGCAGCCCAAGGAAGGCGACGGCGCCAAGGGCCCGGCGTGGAAGCTGCAGCAGATCTGGGCGATGGCACAGGCGCGAGGCACGGTCTGGGCCGGCACGCTGCCCGGGGGCCTGTTCCGCAGCGGTGACTTCGGCCGCAGCTGGCAACTGGTCGAGGCGCTGTGGTCGCGGCCCGAGCGGCTGGAGTGGATGGGCGGCGGTTACGACGCGCCGGGCATCCATTCGATCTGCCCGCACCCGACGCAGGCGGGTGAGCTGCTGGTGGGTATCAGCTGCGGCGGCGCCTGGGGCACGCGCGACGACGGGGCCAGCTGGCAGCTGCGGGCCTTGGGCATGCGCGCCGACTTCATGCCACCCGAACTGGCCGAGAACCCCAACATCCAGGACGCGCACCTCATCGTGCGCAGCCCGTCCAGCCCCGAGGTGTTGTGGTGCCAGCATCACGGCGGCATCTGGCGTTCCGTCGACAACGCCAACGTGTGGACCGAGGTGACGACGGCACCGCTGTCGAACTTCGGCTTTGCGGTGGCCGTGCACCCGACGCAGGCCGACACCGCCTGGTTCGTGCCCGGCGTGGCCGACCAGCAGCGCGTGCCGGTGGGCGCGGCGCTGGCCGTGAACCGCACGCGCGACGGCGGCAAGAGCTTCGAGACCTTCCGCGCTGGCCTGCCGCAAAGCCATTGTTACGACCTCGTCTACCGCCATGGCCTGGTGGTGGCCGACGACGGCCTCACGCTCATGCTCGGCACCACCACCGGTGGCCTGTGGAGCAGTGGCGACGGCGGCGAACGCTGGCAGAAGCTGGATGCATCCTTGCCGCCGATCTACGCGCTGCGCTTTGGTTGAGCACACGCGCTGACGTCAGGACCTGTACTGTGGTGCAGGTCACACAGCGACCCCCGGTTTTGCAGACACACCAGCATTTGGGGGAGTGTGCGGCGTGCATGGCCGTCGTCCAATGGCGGCACGAGTTGATCGGCGACCGCAGCTTCACCACCTTGTCATGCCGTCGCGCCACGATCGACTTGAGGAGCACCCCATGCCTCAAACCTTCAACGTCGGTTCGCGCTCGCGCTTTGTCACGACCACGGCCTGGGCCTTCATCGTGCTGGCTTTGCTGGCCATCGCCAGTGCGCTGGTGCGCAGCGCCGAGGTGGCGTCGCTGACGCAGCCGTGGCGCGGTGTCTCGCTGCCGCTGCTGACGGGCCTCTTGGTCGACTACCTGCCCTGGCTGATGGGTGCGGCACTGGCCGTCTCCGGTGCGATGCTGGCCAGCGCCGTGGGCTTGCTGATGCGCCTGGAATGGGCGCGCCGTGCGGCCATCGCGCTGCTGGTGCTGGTGGTGCTGGCCAACCTGGGCGGGCTGTGGCTGCAGCACGAGCTGGTGCAGGCCTTGGTCGACGCCACGCTGAGCCGCAGCAGCTTGCCGACGCAGGCGCTGGGCATCTTCGGCGGGTTTGCCGCGGCTGCTCAATCGATGGCCATGCTCGTCACGCTTGTGGGCTGCGGCTTGATCGTCTGGACCATCCGCCGTCTGATGTCCGACGCCGTGCGCCAGGAATTCGCGTAGTCACTTGAGCTCGCCGTCGACATAGAACCAGCGCCCGCCCTCGCGCACGAAGCGGCTGGTTTCATGCAGCCGGTGCGCGCGCCCACCGAGCTTGCTGCGGGCGACGAATTCCACCAGCGCACGGTGCTCGTCGAGCACCACATGCCGCTTCACTTTCAGGCCGAGCCAGCGCGCACCGAGCCGCGCAGCATCGATGTCTGTCGGCCGCGTGCTGGCATGCCAGGTGGCGAACAAATAGTCGTGCAGGTCGAGCACGTAGGCGCTGTAACGCGAGCGCATCAAAGCCTCGGCCGTCGGTGCTAACAAGTGCTGTGCACCCGCATGCCAGCGGCCGCAGCAGGTGCTGTAACTGAGCGTTTGGCCACAGGGGCAGCCGGGGGCAGTCGACATCGTGGTCCGAGTATGCGCACGGCGCTGCACGCGCCTTGCTTGACGCGCGCGGCTCACGCGCTCATGCTGGCCGGCCCTTTCCAAGCCCACTGCAAAGGATCCGCCGATGAGCACGAAGCTACAACAACAGATCGCAGACCTGAAGACCGAAGCGGCCGACCTGGCGAAGGAACACGAGCCGCTGAAAGCGCGCGTACAGAAGGTCATCAACGACATCTCCGACCCGCTGCGTGCCGGCGATGCGGCGTTGATCAAGCGCCATCTCGACGCGCTGAACACGCTCATGCCGACCTATGCCGCCGTGTTGGCGAGCGCGAAGTCGTTGGCGACGCGGCTGGAGAGCACCAAGGCCGATGACGAGCGCAGCGACGAGCACAAGGCATTGGTCGCGCTGACCGGTGCGGTGTCCGAGCTGAAGGGGCGCATGGAGCGCAATTACCTGGCACTGAAAGGCTTGCAGGACAAGGCCAACGACGCGCTCGCATCGAGCAAGGCGGCGGGCTCCAACTTCGCGCAGGAGTGGGCCGAGATGGAAGCCTGGATGGACGCGCAGGTGAAGCTGGCGAACCTGCGCTTCGAGCAGATCAAGTCGCTGCACGAGCTGGCGCTGGGTTCCGTGGCCGCGCGCGACAGCGCCGAGCTGGCACAGCTGCAACGCCGCAACGACGAGCGCACGGGCTGGAAGCCGACACCCGAGGACGTCAACATCAAGCTCATCAACTTCTTCGCCAAGGGCGAGCCCAAGCTCAGCCAGGACCTGCGCGACCAGGCCACGCGCGACCGCGTGAAGTTCGACAAGAGCGCGCGCGACATCGCCGAGGTCTACAAAAAAATCGACGGCTACTTCACGCAGATCAAGGCGCTGAAGATCAAGGCTATCGATCTGAAGAAAGCCGCCACGCTGCTCGAGATTCCGGGCAAGTTCGAAGGCAAGCTGCAGAAGGCACTCGACGCTGGCGACCAGATGGACCGCGCGCTGGGCGCACTGGCCAAGGAAGCGGGCCTGAAGTCCAGCGGTGCCGACATGGTGGGCAAGCTGAAGAAGGCCAAGCTGGTGTGACGCGGCGCCACCGGCCCAGCCGTCGCCGCAACCTACACTGCTCGGCCACACGACAGCCGGCATGAGGTGACCGATGCTCGACCCGCAAGCGAAATGGGTGATCGACCTGATGATCGAACGCGCCGTGCCGCCGGTGCACACGTTGACGCCCACCGAAGCGCGGCGCCTGTACCGCGAGCGCCGCGCCTTCACCCAGCCTGAACCACCGGCCATCGGCGCGGTGCAGGACATCGACATCCCCGGCCCGGCCGGGCCCGTGCCGTGCCGCCTGTACAAGCCCGCGTCGGCCGCACCAGACCTGCCCGTGCTCGTCTACTTCCACGGCGGCGGGTGGGTCATCGGCGACCGCGACACGCACGACGTGTTATGCCGCCAGCTGTGCGCGGCGGCGCACTGCGCGGTGCTGTCGGTCGACTACCGCCTGGCACCGGAGCATGCCTTCCCCGCCGCGCCCGACGATTGTTTTGCCGCGACGCGCTGGGTGCAATCGCACGGCCATGAATTCGGCTTGAATGGCAAGCGTTTGGCCGTGGGCGGCGACAGCGCCGGCGGCAACCTCGCGGCCACCGTGGCCATCATGCTGCGCGATGCCGGTGGTGGCGCCGATGCCCAGGCGCCGCTGCTGCAGCTGCTCATCTACCCGGCCACCGACATGCGCGCCGTGGCGCCATCGCACACCCACAACGGCCAAGGCTACATGCTCACCAGCGACAGCATCGCCTACTACCGCGGCCACTACATGCCAGGCCCGGACAGCTGGGCCGACTGGCGTGCCTCGCCGCTTTTGGCGACCAGCCTGGCGGGCCTGCCGCCTGCGCTGGTGCTGACGGCCGGCTACGACCCGCTGCGCGATGAGGGGCGCGCGTACGCCGATGCGCTGTCGCGCGCTGGCACGCCTGCGCAGTACGTCTGCTTCGAGCGCCAGATCCACGGCTTCATCACCATGTCGAAGGTGATAGCCGAAGCCAACACCGCGGTGGCACTGTGTGCTGATGCCGTGACGCGCGCCTTCACTCGGCCCGCTTGAGGTCGCGAAACGCGGCGAAGAGCCAGGAACGCATGCCCACCACCAGCGTGTAGGCCTGCTTCTTCTCGGGCGGCAGCTTCTGGTCGGCCAGGTGCTGCTGCGCAAAGTCCTGGCCCAGGCGGTGCAGGCGCTCAATGAAGGTGCCGGCCAGCGCATGGCCGATCTGGCCGTGCACCAGCATCAGCATCTCGCCGTCGGCGTCGAAGCCGCCGCTGAAGTAGTCGGGCACGACATGCTGGCGGAAGTAGGCCATCACCGGGCCTTGTGCACGCCAGCGAAAGGTCTTGTCGAGCTTGAGCCGGTAGCGGTTCATCGCGCGCAGCTCGATCACGCCCAGGTGGTCGAGCATGGTCAGGTACTTCACCGCTTCGGCTTCCTTCAGCTGGTAGTGCACCAGCATCTGCTCAAACGTCCACTGGCTCATGGCGCAGATGGCCACCAGGAGCAGCTTGCGGTCGGCGACCACCGCGCGCTCTTGTTCGAGCGTGAGCTCCAAGCGCCGCGGCTGCGCGTGCACCACCTGCTGCGCCAGTTCGGCGAAGTCCATCTTCAGCACGGAAAGCACGGCGTCGATGCGTGACAGCGGCATGTCACCCTTGGCAAAGATGCGCTTTACGCTGGATTCGGCCATGCCGAGCTCGCGCGCCAGCGCGGCGTAGGTGATGCCGGCGCGGCGCAATTCGGCCTTGAGTGCGACCACGAGGTCCTGGCTGGTGCTCATGGATGTCGACCCGTCTTGAGTACCGCCAAACGATACCGCGCAGCCGGCCGGCCGCAACACTTCCTGTGGCGCTTGATACCCACGCACCCAGCATCCAGCATCGCGCCGTGTTCAACCAACCCCTCGATGCGATGCCCACCACCCGTCACGACACCAAAGCCTGGATCGTCCAGACCTGGGCTTCTTTCGCCATCGCCATGTCGCTTGCCGCCATCGGCCTGGCCTGGCCGCCAGGTGAAGACCTCGACCGTGCCTTCATGGTCATGGGCTACCTGTTCTGCCTGAGCAGCGCGCTCGTGCTGGCCAAGACCTTGCGCGATGGCCATGAAGCTCGTGCCGCGCAAAGCTGCGATGCGCGGCTGACGGCCTGAGCCGTGCTAACCCCCAACATGTCACCACAGGAGTTCACCATGAACCGCCCCGTCTTGCGAACCATCGCCGCGCTGGCCTTGTGTGCCGCGCTCGCCCTGCCCACCTTGCCCGCCATGGCCCATGGCCCCAGCGGCGGCTCGGAGCTTTCCGCCCTGTCGATGTTGCCCGTGGCGGTGTCGGTGTCCGCCCCGGTGGCAGTGCTCTCGGCCGGCGCCGCGCTCACGGTGGTGGCGGTGGAAGCCAGCGCCACCGGCACGGTGTGGGTGCTGGAGCGCGCATCGGATGGCGTGCGCGGCAGCGTTTTGCTCGGCGCCGATGTCGCACGCGGTGCCTCGGTGCTGGTGGGCAGTGCCGTGCTGGTCACGGTGGTCTCGGCGGGCTGGGTGCTGTCGGCCGCGGGCAAGGCCATCGCCTTTGTGCCCAACGAGCTCGGCCGCGCGCTGCTGCACAACGAGCGGGTGACGCGATGAGCCTCACGCTGCGAAACACGATGAGGCACGGGCTCGTCGCGCTGCTGCTGTGCTGCACCCTGGCGGCACAAGCCGGGCGCAGCTGCGAGACGCGCCAGCCCGATGCCAGCAGCGTGCAGCGCGGCCTGCAACTCGCCGCGCGCACGGCCAAGGCGCTGGATGAAAGTGGCGCCGACGTGGTGATCCTGGCGCGTGCCGGCCAGGACCTGTCGCGCTACGGCCTGCGCTGGTCGCACTTCGGCTTTGCCTACCGCGACGCGTCGGGCTGGCGCGTGGCGCACAAGCTCAACCAATGTGGTGGCGCCACGGCCGACATCTACCGCCAGGGCCTGGCCGAGTTCTTTCTCGACGACCCCTTCGAGTACCGCGCGGCCTACGCCGTGCTGGCGCTGGAAGCGCAGGAACGGCTGCGCCCACTGTTGCGCGACAACCAACGCCTGGCGCAACTGCACACGCCGGCCTACAACATGCTGGCCTACCCCTGGGCGCAGACCTACCAGCAGTCGAACCAATGGGCGATCGAGACCCTGGCGCTGGCGCTGGAGCCGATGGCGACATCGCGTGAAGCGGCGCAGGCCTGGTTGAAGTTCAAGGGCTACGAGCCGACGACGCTGCGCCTGGGGGCGTTGACGCGCCTTGGCGCACGTTTGACCACCGCCAACGTGGCCTTCGACGACCATCCCAACGACAAACGCTTCTCCGATCGCATCGAAACGGTGACCGTCGACTCTGTCTTCGTCTGGCTCAAGCGCATCGGGCTGACGCTGCAAGTGCAAGAGTTGCGCTGAGCGATGATGCGATCAGACCCGCACCCGCACACCCACGAGGCCATGACCGAAGCCCACCACCCTAATCAATTCGCCCTGCTCGGCCAGCGCCGCTTCGCACCCTTTTTCTGGGTGCAGTTCCTCGGCGCCGGCAACGACAACCTGTTCAAGTTCGCGTTCACGGTGATGGTCACCTACCAGCTGCAGGTGACCTGGCTGCCGGCATCGCAGGCGGGGTTGGTGATCGGTGCCCTCTTCATCCTGCCGTTTCTCTTGTTCTCGGCCACCAGCGGGCAGCTGGCCGACAAGTTCGACAAGGCGGTGTTGATCCGCTTCGTGAAGACGCTCGAGATCGCCATCATGTTGCTCGCGGCCCTGGGCTTCGTGCGGCACGACGTGGTGGTGCTGCTGGGCTGCGTGTTCCTGATGGGCCTGCACTCCACACTCTTCGGCCCGGTGAAGTTCGCCTACTTGCCACAGCACCTGAACGAGCGCGAACTCACCGGCGGTAACGGCATGGTCGAGATGGGCACCTTCGTCGCCATCCTGCTCGGCCAGGTGGCCGGCGGCCTCTTGATCGCCCTGCCCGGCGTCGGCGCGAGCTATGTCGCCGCCGGCTGCGTCGGCGTGGCCGTGCTCGGCTGGCTGATGGCCCGCGCCGTGCCGGCTTCGCCCGCCACCGACGCGGCGCTGCAGATCAACTGGAACCCGGTCAGCGAGACCTGGCGCAACCTCAAACTGGCGCACGGCAACCTCGTCGTCTTTCGTTCGCTGCTGGGTATCTCGTGGATGTGGTTCTTCGGCGCCGTGTTCCTGGCGATGTTCCCGGCCTTCGCGCGCGACGTGCTGCACGGCAACGAGCAGGTGGCCTCGCTGCTGCTGGTGGTGTTTTCGGTCGGCATCGGCATCGGCGCGCTGCTGTGCGAGATGTTCAGCCGCCGGCATGTCGAGATCGGCCTCGTGCCGCTGGGCGCCATCGGCATGAGCGTGTTCGCCATCGACCTCTACTTCGCCTCGCGCGGCCTGCCGCCTAACGCCGTGATGACGCTGACACAGTTCGTTGCCCAGCCCGCGCACTGGCGCGTGATGGCCGACCTGGCGCTGCTGTCGCTCTTCGCCGGCATCTACAGCGTGCCGATGTACGCGCTGATCCAGCTGCGCAGCCAGGCCACGCACCGGGCGCGCATCATCGCCGCCAACAACATCCTCAATGCGCTCTTCATGATCGTTAGCGCCCTGGGCGTCGGGCTCTTGCTGCAGGCCGGCTTCAGCATCCCGCAGATCTTCCTGGTGGTGGGCCTGCTCAACGCCGTGGTGGCGTTCTACATCTTCATGCTGGTGCCCGAGTACCTGCTGCGCTTTTGCGCCTTCATGCTGACGCACTTCATCTACCGCTTTCGCGTGCGCGGTGATGAGCACATCCCGGCCACCGGCGCGGCCATCCTCGTGTGCAACCACGTCAGCTACCTCGACGCGGTGCTGTTGATGGCCGCCAGCCCGCGCCCGATTCGTTTCATCATGGACCACCGCATCTTCGCCACACCGGTGCTGGGCACGCTGTTTCGCCTGGCCAAGGCGATCCCCATCGCCGGGCAGCGCGAAGACCCCGTGACCTACGAGCGCGCATTCGCCGAAGCCCGGCGCGTGCTCGATGAAGGCGACCTGCTGTGCATCTTCCCCGAAGGCGGGCTCACGCGCGACGGCGAGCTGGCCGAGTTCAAGGGCGGCGTGATGAAGGTGCTGCAGACGCACCCGGTGCCCGTGGTGCCGCTGGCGCTGCAGAACCTGTGGGGCTCGTTCTTTTCGCGCGTCGAGCGTGGCCAGGCGATGCGCAGCCCCTTCCGCCGCGGCCTGTTCAGCCGCGTCGCTCTGGTGGCCGGGCCGGCGCTGCCTGCGGCGGCGGTCACGCCGGTTTTGCTGCGCGAACGGGTGGCCGGGCTGCTGGCGAGCTGAGCCCGACTCAAGGTTGCTGGCGGCATGCCGATAGCGACAGGGCCTATGGATCGATCACCCGTGCCAGGCGCGACATGCAGAACCACAAATACCTCGAACCCAAAGAGAAGACGGCCGTGTTGCTGCGGCAAATCCTGACGCTGTGGGGCGAGCACGATGCGGCCCTGAATCCTCTGTGCTTCGCCGTGCTGTACGAATACGCCGCGGGCAGCAACCGGCGCTTGAGCGAGGCTATCCAGGAGGCGCTGAAAACCGCGCCGCGGCTGGACGACGCGGCGATGGCCCGGTTGCATCAATACTTCGTCGGCGAGGCCGACGGCGCCGAGGCCGAGCGCATCCGCGGTGGCATGCAGCGCGTGATGTCGACCATGGCCGAGTCGGCGGCGCGCACCGGGCACACGGCAGGTCTGTTCGGCGAAAAACTCGACGGGCTCAACAGTGCGCTCGGTGACGGTGAAGCCAGCGCGGCCGTGCTGGCGCCGCAGCTGCGCGAGGTGCTGGCCAGCACGCAGGCGATGCAGGGTTCGGCCCGGGCCTTGCAGGAGCAGGTGAACCAGAGCCAGCAGGAAATCGAACAACTGCGCCAGGACCTGGTCCGGCTGCGCGAAGAAGCCACGCTGTGCCCGCTCACACGCGTGCTTAACCGCCGCGGTTTCGAAGAAAAGTTCGAGGCCATGCTGCGCCAGCCGCCACCGCGCGGCGCCGCGCATTGCCTGATCATGCTGGACATCGACCACTTCAAGCGCGTCAACGACCAGCATGGCCATGTCATCGGCGACCGCGTCATCGCCGGCGTGGGTGAAGTGCTGCGCAGCGTGCCGCCCGAGCCGGCGATGGCCTGCGCGCGCTACGGGGGTGAAGAATTTGCGATCCTGCTGCCGGCGTCGACGCTGAACCGCGCCACGCAGGTGGCCGAGCTGGTGCGCAGCCGCACGCGGGCGATGAAGCTGCGCCAGCGCAATACGCAGCAGGCGCTGCTGTCGGTGACGGTCTCGGCCGGTGTGGCGGCGTGGCAACCGGGTGAAGACGCGCGCGCGTTCCTTTCCTGCGCCGACGCCGCGCTGTATCGCTCCAAAGAAGCCGGGCGCGACCGCGTGACGGTGGCCTGACAAGGCATCACGAACGCCTTTCGGCTTTTCAGGGCTTGTTCAGATGACTGTATGTGCATACAGTCAATCTGTGGATTCATCACCTGCTCTAGCTACACGAGCGACACACAAAGCGCCGGTGGTGCCGTCACGGGCTTCGGCACCCGGGCTTGCGCAAGCCCCCGCGCCGATGCGCCCGGCTGAGCAGCTGCACCCGGCGTTGTGGCGCGCGCATCAGCTGGGCCAACAGCGTGGCACCACCTGGGCCAGCGGTTTTGCCGCGCTCGACGCCGAGCTGCCCGGCGGCGGCTGGCCCGCAGGCGCGCTGACCGAGCTGCTGCCGGCTCACGCCGGTGTCGGCGAGATGCGCCTGCTGGCACCGGCCCTGGTGGCAGTGCAGCGCCAGCAGCGCTGCGTCATGCTGTTCGAGCCACCGGCGGCGCTGCATGCCTGGGCCTGGCAGGCTTTGGGCATTCACATGCAACACCTGGTGCTGGTGCAAAGCCGCGGCCGCGCGCGCGGCGCCGGCGACACCGCGGCCGATGTACTGTGGGCGCTGGAACACGCGCTCAAGAGCGGCCATGTCGGCGCCGTGCTGGCCTGGCTGCCACCGCGCTTGCGCGGCGACGCACTGCGCCGCCTGCAGCTGGCCGCACAGTCGCACCCAGGCCCGGCTTTTGTGTTGCGCGACAGCCAGGCCTGCGCCAACCCGAGCGTGGCGCCGCTGCGCCTGGCCTTGGCGCCTGCAGGCGCCGACGCGTTGCAGGTGCAGCTGCTCAAGCGCCGTGGGCCACCGCTGGCGCAGCCGCTCGTGCTGGCTTTACCGCCGGTGCTGGCGCTGCCGTCGTCGCCGCGAGCACGCGCGGGGCGCAGCACCCAGCCGCCACTTCCAGCGTTGCTGGGCGTGGCGTGAGCGGCGCCGCCTTGTCGCTGCTGTTGTTGTCCTCGCCGTCTTTGCCCGTCCATGCTCTGGATCGCCCTGCATCCGCCCGCGCTGTCGCTCGAGGCCTTCTGCGTCACGCTGCCGGCGGCGCAACAAGGCCGCGCCGTGGCGCTGCTGGCCGCGCACCGCATCACGGCGGCCAACGCGGCGGCGCTGCAGCGGGGCGTGCAGCCCGGCCTGAAACGCGCCACGGCGCTGGCGCTGGCGGGCGACTTGCTGCTGGGCCAGGCCGACGCCGCGCGCGACGCCCAGGCGCTGCAGGCGCTGGCGCATGCGGCGCTGGCCTTCACGCCTTCGGTCACGCTCGACGACGGCACCACCGTGCTGCTTGAAGTGCAGGGCAGCCTGCGCTACTTTGGTGGCCACACCGCGTTGCTGCGCCGGCTGCGCGAGGCGCTGGCGCCGCTGGGCCACCGGCTGTGCATCGCCAGCGCGCCCACGGCGCTGGGCGCGGCACTGCTTGCGCGCTGGCGCGACGGCCTGACTGAGGGCGCGCACTGCCACCAGCTCAAGGCGCTGCAAGCCTTGCTCGACGGCGCGCCGGTGTGGCTGCTCGGCCCCGGGCGCGAACACTGGCAAGCGCTGCAGGGCATGGGGCTGCATCACCTGTCTGACCTGCGCCAGCTGCCACGTGCCGGCCTGGCGCGGCGCTTCGGTGACAGCCTGCTCGACGCGCTCGACCGTGCCCGCGGCGAGCGCGCCGACCCGCGCGCTTGGCTCAGCTGCCCGCCGACCTTCGACAGCCGGCTCGAACTCTTCGAGCGCACCGACAACAGCGCGCAGCTGCTGCACGCCGCGGCCATGCTGCTGGCGCGCCTGATCGCCTGGGCGCGGGCGCAGCGCTCGCGCGTGTGCGCTTTTGTATTGTCGATGCGGCATGAAGCCCGTCATCGTGAAGCCGCGCCGCCGGCCACCGAGTTGCGCGTCGAACTCGCCAGCCCCAGCGACGACGCCAGCCATCTGCATGCCTTGCTGCGCGAGCGGCTGGCCGCATGCCAGCTGGCCGCGCCGACGCTGGAGCTGCGCCTGCGCTGCCACCAGCTGGTGCGCAGCGAAGCGCCCAACGGCGAGCTCTTCCCAACGCGCCAGAGCGAAAGCGAAGGCCTCACGCGCCTGGTGGAGCGGCTGCGCGCGCGGCTCGGTGAGACGCAGGTGCAATGGTTGCAGCCGCTGCAGGACCACCGGCCTGAATGTGCGGGCCGGCTGCAGAGTGTTGCCGGCCGTGCCGTCGACATGGACGTTAGCAACCCGTCGGCCGACACCCTGCCGCTGCAGCGCCCGGTGTGGTTGCTGCCTGCGGCGCTGCCCTTGTACGAACGCGGCGCGCTGCCGCTGCTGGACGGCCAGGCCTTGCAGCTGCTGGCCGGGCCCGAGCGCATCGAAGCCGGGTGGTGGGACGCGGGCGGAGACGCGGGCGACGCTGCCGGCGGCGGCCTGGCCACGCGCGACTACTTCATCGCCCAGGCCGGCAGCGGCGCGCTGGTGTGGATCTACCGCACGCGCCTGGCTTCAGCCGCGGCGCATGAAGCCGGCTGGTTCCTGCATGGTCGCTTTGGTTGAGCCTCCTAAAATCACCTCGGAGGCCCCCCATGGAAATCTTCGACTACGACAACATCCTGCTGCTGCCGCGCAAATGCCGCGTGCAAAGCCGCAGCGAATGCGACACCACGGTCGAGTTCGGCGGCCGCCACTTTGCGCTGCCGGTGGTGCCGTCGAACATGAAGACCGTGATCGACGAGCCCATCAGCGAGACGCTGGCGCGCAGCGGCCACTTCTACGTGATGCACCGCTTCGACCTCGACAACGTGGCTTACGCCAGGCGCATGCGCGAGCGCGGCCTCTTTGTCTCGATCAGCTCGGGCGTGCGCGCCGCCGACCACGCCGTGATCGACCGCCTGGCGGCCGACGGCGTGGGCGCCGACTACATCACCATCGACATCGCCCACGGCCATGCCGACAGCGTGAAGCACACCATCGAGCACATCAAGACGCGGCTGCCGAACACCTTCGTCATCGCCGGCAACGTGGCCACGCCCGAGGCCGTGATCGACCTCGAAAACTGGGGCGCCGACGCGACCAAGGTCGGCGTCGGCCCGGGCAAGGTCTGCATCACCAAGCTGAAAACGGGCTTTGGCACCGGCGGCTGGCAGCTCTCGGCGCTGAAGTGGTGTGCGCGCGTGGCCAGCAAACCCATCATTGCCGACGGCGGCATCCGCCACCACGGCGACATCGCCAAGAGCGTGCGCTTCGGCGCGGCGATGGTCATGGTGGGCTCGCTCTTCGCCGGCCATGAAGAATCACCCGGGGCGACGGTCGAGGTCGACGGCCGGCGCTACAAGGAGTACTACGGCTCGGCCAGTGACTTCAACAAGGGCGAGTACAAACACGTCGAAGGCAAGCGCATCCTCGAGCCGATCAAGGGCCACCTGGCCGACACGTTGCGCGAGATGCGCGAGGACCTGCAAAGCTCCATCAGCTATGGCGGCGGGCGCGCGCTGGCTGACTTGAAGAAGGTCAACTACGTGGTGCTCGGGGGCGAGAACGCCGGCGAGCACCTGTTCATGTAGCTTGCCGCCGCGGTGTTCAGCCGCGCGGCGCCAAAGCTGGCGCTGCCACCGGTGCTGCCGGCACAACCCGCTGGCCCTGCTGATAGATAGCCTCGGCCATGGCCAGCAAGCGCTCGCGTGGCAGTGGGCCGACAAGTGCATAGCCGGTGGGCCCGTCGACCCAGTAGAACAAGCTCAGCTCGCCCTGGCGCTCGAAGCGGAAGGCCGCCGGCGTGTTGGCGTCGGGCTTGCGCAAGTAGACGGTGACGCGCTGGCCGCTGGTGTTCTGGTACATCAGCTGCGCGCTCGGCGTGTTGACGTCGGGCAGCAGCCGTCCACCGACGAGCTCGAAACCCTCGGCGCGCAGGTCGAAGAGTTTCACCGGCATGGCCAGGCGTTTGGTCAGCCAGCGCGCGAGATGCTCTTCCTGCTTGCGTTGTTCATCGGCGTTGCCTTCGGTGGTGTTGACCTCGACCGGGTGGCGCACTTCGGGTGCGTACACGGCATGCGCCACGGCCGCGCGTTGCACCCACTCGAGCGCGCGCGGCGCGGCGGCCGATTGCGGCGCGCGCTGCGTCTGCCACATCAGTGCCGCACCGATCACACCACCCGTGAGCAGCAAGCCGGAAGCAGCGGCGGCCATTTGCCAGCCCATTTGCCAGCCCATGGCGTCACGCCAGCCGCGATTGGCGCGGCCCGGCCCCAGCACCAGCTGGCGCAAGGCTTCGGGTACGGGCTCGTCGAGGGAGGGCACCGCGTCGTCGCGCAACAGTGCGCGCAGCAAGTCACGATCGGCCGTCCAGCGCCGCACATGTTCCACGTCTTCAGGGTGGCTGGCGAGCCAGGCGTCGACCTCGGCGCGCTCGGCGTTGCCGAGCTCCTGGTCGAGCCAGGCGCTCATCAAGGCCGGGTCAAGCTGTCTCGATGGGGCCGTCATACGACCCTCCGCAAGTGCGGCGCGGCACCTTTGCCGTCCAGCGCCAGGCGCAGTGCGGCGCGTGCGCGAAATACGCGCGACATCACCGTGCCCACCGGGATGGCCAGCACTTCAGCGACCTCGGCGTAGCTGAACTGTTCAACGCAGACCAAGAGCAGCGGCTCGCGCTGGTCAGGGCTCAGGCGTTGCAGTGCAGCGAGCAGATCGACGCGCAGCGCAAGGTTGTCGCCGCTGCCGTGTGTGCCCTGGTAACGCTCATCGGCCGCACGTTGCACATCGGCGGGGTCGGCCGCGAACATGCGGCCATCGTGGCGGCGCATGTCCAGGTACGCGTTGTGTGCGATGGCAAGCAGCCAGACCACGAGATCACGCCTTTGATCGAATTGGTGCCAGTGCGAAAGCGCGCGCTCGACGGTGCTTTGCGTCAGGTCGTCGGCCACGCCCGGCTCATACGCCAGCGAGCGCGCATAGCGGCGCAGTCGTGGCAGCGCGGCGAGCAGTTGTTGGCGGAAGGCGTCGGGGGCGACCACAGCAAAGTCTACGTCTGGCGCGGTGGGTTTCTTCCCTGGCGCCGGGCGGCCGTGGTCAGCGGAGCTGCGGCGTTAGGCGCGTGGCGCGCCCGGGTGGTGGTGCAAAGTCAGCGCGACCTCAGTTCACCGCCATCGATGCCGGCGTCTGCGCCCGCATCATGCGTCCGATGATGCCGGCCTCTTCGGCCAGCGAAAACGCAAAAGGGTAGAGCGAGCGCTCTTGACTAGAGCGTTCCGGCTGGCCGGCGAATTCGCCGATCTGCTGGAGGATGTAGTCGAAATCGATCACCAGCAGCACCGCTGGCGCATTGACGCCGCGGTTGAGCCGCTCGTCACCCAGCACGCGCGCGCCGAGCATGCGCTCGTAGTAGCGCACATGGCGCGGGTTGACTTCCATCACCAGCGTGTCGTAGCCACGCAGGCGGTGCGCCACGATGTAGGCCACGTGGAAGAGGGCAGCCAGCACGCGCTTGGTTCCCGCCAGCGGGTCGATCGCCAGCTTGGTGAATTCGCAGATGCGCTGGCCATGGGCTCGCATGGCCTTGATCTCCGGCGCGAACACGTCTTCGCAGGCCAGGCCCTCGGCGCCATCCAGGCCGATGGTGATGGTGCCGATGGTGTGTTCGTCTTCGCTGGCCGTGAGCGTGATGCGGTTTGCCGTCTGGTCCAGCGGTAGCGACACCGTGTGGTAGCCGCGCCAGGCATAGCGGTTGCGCAGCAGGCTGTTGGCCGAGGCACGGCGCACAAATGAGTCGGCCGAACGGATCTTGAACTGCCGCGGCAGCCGCGTGCCGTCGGGCAGCAGGTCGATGCGGGGTTGCTCCACCAACATCGGTGCGATGCCATGGCGGCCTTCAAGCGGAGCGGCAATGATCGTGTTGGTGAACATGGGTCGGCACTTTGGATACTGATTGCGCACGAGTCTGCCGAAGGCGGCACGAATTAGGTGTTTCGAAAGTTAAGCGCAACCCCTAGAACGAGGTCAGTACGTCACACCAGAACAAAGGGTTTTGTAAGCAGCGGTGTCATTTCTGTCGCATAGGCGACAGAGGCCGGCGTGGAGGCGCGAACCAGGGCTCAAGCCACGGACACAGGGCGCCAGCGATCGCTGATGAACGGGTGCCGGACAAACCCTGAGACCCCCGGCTGCGCCAGGTCGATGACGGCCGCATGCACATGTGGGATGTAGGGCACGTAGGCCAGCATCAGCCGCGTCGCGTCGCGCACCAGCGCGGCGCGCTCGGGGCCGTTGGCCAGCACACGCTGGCGTTCGTACAGGCGGTCAAACGCCGCCAACTTGAAGCGTGCGTCATTGCTTTGGTCAGCGTTGGGGCCGTAGGCCAGGCCGAGAAAGAAGTCCGCGTCGGGTGCGCCGGCGGTCCAGGCGAACCCCCACATCATCAGCTGGCCGGCAAGTGAGCGCCGGATGAGCTCACCGAAAGGCGCGATCTCGGGCGACATCTGCAAGCCAATCGCTGCCATGCGTTTTTGCCACAACTCGGCCTGGCGGCGTGAACGCTGGTCGGGCGTGAAGGCGCGGCGCAGCCGCAGTGGGCTGCCGTCGGGCCTCTCGCGCCAGCCGTCGCGGTTGCGGTCCACGTAGCCATGCATGTCGAGCAAGGCGCGGGCCCGCGCCAGGTCGCCGCGGCCGAGCTCGCTGCGTAGTGCCGGGTCGTAGCCCCAGCATCCCGGCGGCACCATGGTCTGCGCCACGAGGTGCTGGCCGCCATAGACATACCGGTTCTCTTCGGCGTTGTCGAAGGCCAGCGCGATGGCACGGCGCAGGGCCACCTGCGGCGCGTGGTAGCCACCGACGGTGGCGTCGTCGAAATTGAAGAAGCTGTGGCCGATCGCCGGCGTTTGCGCGCGCCGAACCGTGACGCCACGCTTGGCCAGAAACGGCGCCAGCCGTCCGCCGGGCATGGCCATGGGCGCGAAGTCGCTGGGTACGGCGAGCACGTCGATCTCGCCGCCCAGAAAGGCCAGCCAGCGCGGCTGCGACTCTTCGATGACGCTGATCTCGATGCGATCGACCAAGGGCAGGCGCCGGCCACGCAGCCGCGCCGCCATGGCCACCAGCTCGGCGTCGCCTGGCGGCGGTGAGGCCTCATACCGCTGCTCGCGAAAGCCCGGGTTGCGCTCCAGCACCACGGCCGAGGCACGGCGCCACTGCTTGAGCACGAACGGCCCCGTGCCCACCGGGTGCGCCATCGGGTCATCGGCGTAGGCCTGCACCACTTCGCGCGCCACCGCACCACTCAGGCCGGCCTGCGCGAAGACGTAGGCCAGGCGCGGCGCCGGCTCGGCCACGCGCACTTCGAAACGGTAGCGATCGAGCGCGCGCAGGCCGGCCACGGGCGTGTCGTAGTCGAAGGCGCCTTTGTGTTGCAGCGCGCGCTGGCGCAGCTCGGACAGGCCCAGGATCTTCGGCGTCTCGAACTGGTAGAGGTGTTCGCTCTTCAGTTCCGGGTCGTAATAACGTTTGACACTGTAGACATAGTCTTCGGCCACGAGTTCGCGTGGCCTGCCCTTGAACGCCGGGTCGTCGGCGAAGAAGATGCCTGGCTTGAGCGTGAAGATGAAATGCCGCGCGTCGGCCGACACCTCGGGCAGCGCCGCGGCCGTGAGTGGCACGAGCAAAGGCGGGTCGGCCAGCGGGTCGAAGGTCAGCGGTGGCTCGAAGATGTGCGCGATCACCTGGCCCGACGAGTTGTCGGACACACGCGGCGGGTCGAAGCCTGTCTCGGCGAAATCGAAGGCCAGGCGCAGTGTCTTGCGTGCCGCGCTTTGTGCACTCAAGGGCAAGGTTAGCGCCGCACTGGCGCTGAGCAGGTCACGGCGTTGCAACCCGCGCTGCCCGGCTCAGGCCGCCGCGGCGGCCTGGGCGTCGATGTCGATGTACTGCCAGAACTCCTGCCAGAAGAGCGGCCGGCGGTAGCCGAAGACCCACGGCTGCGTCAGGTCATTGATGTAGCGATGCACGTGGCTCTTGTAGGGCACGTAGACCGCGGCAATGCGCCGCGCCTTGGCAAAGATCGCGCGCCGCTCATCGTTGTTGGGCAGCACGCTGAGCTGGTCGTACAGCGCGTCGAACTCGGCGTTGCGAAAGCGCGCCATGTTCTGGCCGCCGATCTGCTTGCTGTGGAAGCGCTGGAAGGCGCTCTGGCCATCCGGGTCGGCCGCGACCCCGCCCACGCCCCAGACCATGAACTTGCCGGCACGCGCGTTCTTCAGGTTCTCGGGCCACTTCTGCGGAATGAACTCGATGCGCACGCCCAGCGCCTTCATGTCGCGCCGCCACAGGTCGTCGAGCTGGCGGCTGAGCTGGTCGGGCTGGGTGTGCTTCTTCAGCAACAGCGGCGTGCCGTCGGGCATTTCGCGCCAGCCGTCGCCGTCGCGGTCGATGTAGCCGTACATCTCCAGCAGCGCCTTGGCCCGCGGCAGGTCGTAGTCGCCCATCTCGCTCTTGTAGGCTGGGTCGTAAGACCAGGTGTTGGGCACGCTGGGCGACTGCGCGGGTATGGCCTGGCCGCGGCGCACGCGCTGGATTTCGCTGGGGATGTCCACGCCCAAGCTGATGGCGCGGCGCAGCGCGATCTTCTCCGGCGTGTAGCCGCCGATGACCGGGTCGTCGAGGTTGAAGACCGTCATCGCGTTGTCGGAACGCACCATGCGATAGCCACGAATGCCGCGCTTGGCCAGGTTGGGCGCGACCTTGCCTGCGGGCAGGGCCTGCTCGATGAATTCGGGCGGCACCTCGATCAGCACGTCGCTCTTGTCCTGCAGGAAGGTCAGCCAGCGCGGTTGGTCTTCTTCGATGATGGCGATCTCGACGCGGTCGATCATCGGCAGCCGCCGCCCCTTGAGCTTGGCCAGGATGGCCTGGCCATCGGCGTCATCGGCCGCAGGCGCCGCCTCAAAGCGCACCTCGCGGTAGTCGGGGCTGCGCTCCAGCGCGATGAAGGAACTGCGCCGCCACTGCACCAGCTTGAACGGCCCTGTACCCACCGGGTGAGCCATGATCTTGTCGCCGTAGAACTCGGCCACTTCGCGCGCCACGGCGCCGGTGAGGTCGCTGCCGGCCAGCGCCGCGGTGATGAAACGCGGCGACGGCCTGGGCATCTTGAACTGCACGGTGTAGCGGTCCAGTGTGCGCACGCCTTCGATCACGCGGTCGTAGTCGAATGGCTTCTTGGCGTCGAGCGCGGCACGGCGCAGCTCGGCCAGGCCGATGAACTCGAAATCGGCCAGCCAGGTCCACGCCGGGCTCTTCACGGCCGGGTCGGCAAAGCGCTTGAACGAGTACACATAGTCCTCGGCCACCAGCTCACGCGGCTTGCCTTTAAAGGCTTCGTCGTTGGCGAAGTAGATGCCGCGCTGCAGCTTCACCGTCCAGGTGGTGAAGTCGTCCGAGACCTGCGGCATGCCGTCGGCCGTGAGCGGGCGCACCTGGGCCGGCCGCGCCAGCGGGTCGTACTGGTACAGCGCTTCGAAGATGTGTGGCGTGACGGTGCGCGAGTAGAGGTCGCTGATCTGCGCCGGGTCGAAACCCGTCTCGGCCACGCGAAAGGCGTAGCGCAGCACCTTCTTGGGTGCCGCCGCATGACCATTGCTAACAGCAAACGGCAGCGTGGCGATGATGCCCGCGTTCAACCCCAGGGCCAGCGTGTCGCGTCGCCTCATCGCTTGCTCCGCCGCGCCAGCTCGGCGCTGTCGACGTCCACGAAACGGTAGAAGCCGGACATGAAGATGTTGCGGTGGTAGCCCTTCACCCAGGGGTGCGCCATGTCGGTCCAGACGCGATGGGCGTGGCCCTTGAGAGGCATGTAGGCCACCAAGAGGCGCTGCGCCTTGTCCATCAGTGCGCGCCGTTCCGGCCCATCGGGCAGCATGCCTTGCGCTTCGTAGAGCTTGTTGTACTCAGGCAGATCGAAGCGCGAATGGTTGCTCTGGCCTTTGTTCGGGCCGTAGCCCAGCGACAGGAAGGTGTCGCCGTCGGGTGCGCCCGCGCTCCAGCCCACACCCCACATCATCAGCTTGCCTGCGCGCGAGCTCTTCAGATTCTCGGGCCACTTGGCCGGCTTGAACTCGATGCGGACCTTCAGCGCGTCCATGTTGCGCTGCCACTGCTCGATGAGCTGGCGGCTTTGCTGGTCGGGCTGGGTGGCGTACTCCAGGCGCAACGGCTTGCCGTCGGGTAGGTCGCGCCAGCCGTCGCCGTCTTTGTCGACGTAGCCGTGCATGTCCAGCAGCGCCTTGGCGCGCGCCAGGTCGAAGGTGCTCATCTCGCTCTTGAAGTTCTTGTTGTAGCCGTAGGTGCCGGGGCCGATGACGCCTTGCGAGGGAATCGCCTGGCTGCGCCGCACGAGGCGGATTTCGCGCTCGCCGTCCACCGCCAGCGCGATGGCCCGGCGCAGCGCGATCTTGCCCGGCTCGTAGCCGCCCACCACCGGGTGCTCCATCGCGAAGTAGCTCATCGAGAGGTCGGCGCGCGGATAGCGCTGCATGCGGATGTCGCGCTTCTTCAGGTTCGGCGC
>JANLYV010000290.1:0-4173 GCA_031365825.1 Rubrivivax sp.
CGCGGCGGTGGCGGGCGGCTGGGGATCATGCGGCGAACAGCGCGGGAATCAGGTGGCTGCCGCACTCCGAAGCGGGCGCCGCGGAAACCGCCTTGCCGGTGCGCTGGCGTGCCTCGCAGGCCGCGACGGCCGGTCCGGCCCGGCCCCTCGCCAGGCCGGCCGGGCCCACCGCACCTGCCCCGTCCGGGGTCGGCCCCCTCGGGGGGGCGCGGCGCAGCCGCTACGGGGGTGGGTCACCTCACCGGCGGGGCATACATGATCCCGCCCTTGTTCCAGAGGTTGTTGACCCCGCGCGGCAGCCCCAGCGCCGACTTCGGGCCCACGTTGCGGTCGAAAAGTTCGCCGTAGTTGCCGACCTGCTTGATCGCGCGGTAGGCCCATTCCTTGTCCAGCCCCAGCAGCTTGCCGGTGTCCTCGCTGGTGCCGAGAATTCGTTGCACGACGGGGTCGGTGCTGCCGGCCTTCATCTGGTCGACGTTGGCCATCGTGACGCCGTATTCCTCGGCCTCGACCATCGCGTAGACCACCCATTTGGCGATCGCGAAGAACTCGTCGTCGCCGCGGCGCACCGCCGGGCCGAGCGGTTCCTTGCTGATCAGCTCGGGCAGGATCAGGTGGTCGGCCGGGGTCTTGGCTTCCTTGTTGCGGATGCTCGCCAGCCCCGACGCGTCGGTGGTGTAGGCCTGGCAGCGGCCGGCGAAGTAGGCGCCGTTGGCGGCTTCGAGTTTCTCGAACACCACGGGCTTGATGTCGAGTTTGCCGGCGCGCGAGAAGTCGGTCAGGTTCTTCTCGGTGGTGGTGCCCGACTGGACGCAGACGGTGGCGCCCTTCAGCTGCTTGGCGCTCTTGACCTTGCCCTTGGCCGGCACCATGAAGCCCTGGCCGTCGTAGTAGGTGATGCCGGTGAACTGCATGCCCAGCGACGCGTCGCGCGTCAGCGTCCAGGTGGTGTTGCGCGAGAGGATGTCGATCTCGCCCGACTGCAGTGCCGTGAAGCGTTGCTGCGCGTTCAGCGGCACCCACTTGATCTTGCTGGCATCGTTCAACACCGTGGCGGCGATGGCCTTGCAGACGTCGACGTCCAGGCCGGTCCAGTTGCCGGCGCTGTCGGCAGCCGAGAAGCCGGCCAGGCCGGTATTGACGCCGCACACCAGCTGGCCGCGGGCCTTGATGGCGTCGAGTGTCTTGCCGGCATGGGCCGGCACGGTGGCCAGGGCGCCGACGGCCGCCAGGGTACCCAGCGCCAGCCGGGACAAGTTCTTGATCATCAAAACGCTCCTGAAAATGGGATGAGACGCCGCGCCCCGGAAGGGTGCACCAGTGCGGCGCGGACAGTAGCTGCATTCCCGTAACGCAGCAACCGTGCCAATCCCTAGAAGACGATGCGGCGCCATGCCGAGTTGATATCGGGCGATGTTGCGCGGGCATGCGCGGCGCGATCTTGTGTAAGCTCGCGCACCCGAAATGCACGGCCACCCATGGTCTGTGCGCCACAACCAGACTGCCGAGGAGAACCGCTCCATGTTGATCGGAGTTCCGCTCGAAACCGTGGCGGGTGAAACCCGCGTCGCGGCCACGCCCGAGACGGTGAAGAAGCTCAAGGCACACGGCCACACGATCAAGGTGCAAGCCGGTGCCGGCACGGCGGCCAGCGCCACCGACGCCGCCTACACCGCCGCCGGCGCCGAGATCTGCGACCGCGCCGCCGCCTTCGCCTGCGAGCTGCTGCTGAAGGTGCGCAGCCCCAGTGCCGACGAGCTCAGCTTGGTGCGCTCGGGCACCGCTTTGGTCGGCCTGCTCAACCCTTTCGACAAGGACGGCCTGGGCCGACTGGCCGCGGCCGGGCTGACCAGCTTCGCGCTCGAAGCCGCGCCGCGCACCACGCGGGCACAGAGCATGGACGTGCTGTCGAGCCAGGCCAACATCGCCGGCTACAAGGCGGTGATGATGGCCGCCGACCGCTACCAGCGCCTGTTCCCGATGTTGATGACCGCGGCCGGCACCATCAAGGCCGCGCGCGTGGTGATCCTCGGCGTCGGCGTGGCCGGGCTGCAGGCCATCGCCACAGCCAAGCGACTCGGCGCGGTGATCGAGGCTTCTGATGTGCGGCCTTCGGTGAAGGAACAGGTCGAGTCGCTCGGCGCGAAGTTCAGCGACGTGAGCTGCGAGACGGCAGAAGAAAAGGAAGCCGCTGAAGGCGTGGGCGGCTACGCGCGGCCGATGCCGCCGAGCTGGCTCGAGCGGCAGAAGGTCGAGGTCGCCAAGCGCGTGGCCGCGGCCGACATCGTCATCTCGACAGCGCTGATCCCTGGTCGCGCCGCGCCGGTGCTCATCACCGAAGACATGGTCAAGGCGATGAAACCGGGCAGCGTGATCGTCGACATGGCCGCGCCACACGGCCTGCCAGGGCCGTCGGGTCTACCCAGCGGCAACTGCCCGCTCACCGAGGCCGGCAAGACCGTCGTCAAGCATGGCGTGACGATCATCGGCGAGACCAACATCCCGGCATTGGTGGCGGCCGATTCGTCGAGCCTTTACGCACGCAACGTGCTCGACTTTCTCAAACTCGTCGTCACCAAGGAAGGCGGTTTTCACGTGCCGCTGGAGGACGACATCGTGGTCGCCTGCCTGATGACCCAAGCCGGTGAAGTGAAGAGGAAATAAACCATGGACATCGTTTCCCCCACCATCACCAACCTCATCATCTTCGTGCTCGCCATCTACGTCGGCTACCACGTGGTGTGGACCGTCACGCCGGCGCTGCATACGCCGCTGATGGCGGTGACCAATGCCATCAGTGCCATTGTCATCGTCGGTGCGATGTTGGCGGCGGCACTCACCGAGACCACGCTGGGCAAGACCATGGGTGTGCTGGCCGTGGCACTGGCCGCCGTCAACGTCTTCGGCGGCTTCCTCGTGACGCGGCGCATGCTGGAAATGTTCAAGAAGAAAGAGAAGAAGGAGGCCGCCAAATGAAGCCGCAACTGTGGTTACCGGTGGTCGTGTTCCTGGCCACCTCCATTCCAACCGTGCTCCTGCTGAACGTGCTCGACATCGGCGGTGAATTCCGGCTCTGGATCGCCATCGGCGTCGGCGCCGTGGCCACCGGCCTGGCCAACGCCAGGCTCGCAGCGCGCGGGAGCAAAGAATGAGCATGAACCTCGTCACGCTGCTGTACCTCGTCGCCAGCGTGTGTTTCATCCAGGCTCTGAAGGGCCTGTCGCACCCCACGACCTCGATCCGCGGCAACCTCTTCGGCATGGTCGGCATGACCATCGCCGTGCTCACCACCGCCGCGCTCATCGTCAAGCTTTCGGGCGAGATGGGGCAGACGCGGGGCCAGGGCATGTTGTGGGTGCTGGTCGGCCTGCTCGCCGGCGGTGGCATCGGCGCGGTCATGGCCAAGCGCGTCGAGATGACGAAGATGCCCGAGCTGGTGGCCTTCTTCCACAGCATGATCGGCCTCGCCGCGGTGTTCATCGCCGTCGCCGCCGTGGCCGAGCCCTGGGCCTTCGGCATCACCGTCAAGGGGGGTGAGATTCCCGGTGGCAACCGCATCGAGCTGGCGCTCGGTGCCTTCATCGGTGCCATCACCTTCACCGGCTCGGTCATCGCTTTCGGCAAGCTCAGCGGCAAGTACAAGTTCCGCCTCTTTCAAGGCGCTCCGGTGATGTTTGCCGGCCAGCACAAGCTGAACCTGGCGCTCGGCCTGGCGACCCTCTTCTTCGGCTTCGGCTTCTGGCATTCACAGAGCGGGTTGGACTTCGCCATCATCATCGGTCTCGGTTTCCTGCTCGGCGTGATGCTCATCATCCCCATCGGCGGCGCCGACATGCCGGTGGTGGTGAGCATGCTCAACAGCTACTCGGGCTGGGCCGCAGCGGGCATAGGCTTCAGCCTGAACAACAGCATGCTGATCATCGCCGGCAGCCTGGTCGGCAGCTCGGGCGCGATCCTGAGCTACATCATGTGCAAGGCCATGAACCGCTCGTTCTTCAACGTCATCGGCGGCGGCTTTGGCGGCGAGACGACCACGGCTGCCGCGGGTGGCGCACAGCAGCGCCCGGTGAAGAGCGGCAGCGCCGACGACGCCGCCTTCATCCTGAGCAACGCCGAGACGGTGGTCATCGTGCCCGGCTACGGCCTGGCCGTGGCGCGCGCCCAGCACGCGGT
>JANLYV010000292.1:0-18311 GCA_031365825.1 Rubrivivax sp.
ATTGCCCGGCCGTTTCCAGATCGTGCCCGGCCAGCCGGCGCTGGTGCTGGACGTGGCGCACAACCCGCAGGCCGTGGCCGCGCTGGCGCTGAACCTGGACGCGATGGGCTTCTTTCCCAACACCCACGCCGTGTTCGGCGCCATGCGCGACAAGGACATTGCCGGCCTGTTGGCGAAGATAGCGCCGCTGGTGGATGTGTGGCACTGCTGCGCGCTGCCCACTGCGCGTGCTGCCAGCGCGGCAGAACTGGCCGAGCAGGTGCGCGCCGCCACCGCCAGCCGGCCCGGCGCGGCGGTGGCTGTGCACCTGCACGACAGCCCCGGCCAGGGCTTGCGCTGCGCGGCGGCCAGCGCAGACCCGGCCGATAGAATCGTCGTCTTCGGGTCTTTCTACACCGTGGGCGGCGTGCTCAAGGAAGGCCTGCCCCGGCTGACGGCCGCCCACGTCGGCTGAATTGGCCGGCGCCCACCCGCCGCCACCAACCTGTCGGCACCCGCCACCGCATGCGCCTGCCCAACCTGTCTTTCTTGCGTTCGCTGCGTTCCCAGTCCGCCGCCGATGCCAAAGCCCCGCGAGCCCGCGCCAGGGCGTCCCAGGCTGCTGGCGCTGCGCTGGCGGGTGACGACAATGCGGTGGCGGCCGCGCGCACCGCTGCCCGCCGCCGCCTGGTGGGCGCGCTGGTGCTGCTGTTGATCGGCATCATCGGCTTCCCGGTGCTGTTCGAGACGCAACCCCGCCCGCTGCCGCTGGACATCCCCATCGCCGTGCCGCTGCGCGATGCCGCCGCCACGGCCGCGGCAGAACCCCGCAAACCGCTGCCCTTGCCCAGCCTGCCGGCCGATGCCGGCAACGAAGTGGCGGCGTCGTCAGCGCTTGCCGCCGAGCCGGCGCCCGCGCCTGTCGCGCCCGTGCCCTTGCCTGCACCGGCACCGGCACCGGCCATCGCTGCGCCCGCACCCACCCCTGCCACCGCCGCCACCGCCGCATCGGCGCCGGGCCGCTTCGTGGTTCAGGTCGGCGCGTTCACCGATCCAGGCACTTTGCGTGACGCGCGCGCCAAGGTCGAAAAGCTGGGCCTGAAAACCTACACCCAGGTGATTGAGAACGACGCCGGCAAACGCACCCGCGTGCGCGTCGGGCCCTTTGCCACCCGAGAAGAGGCCGACGCTGCGGCCAGCAGGCTCAAGGGCCATGGCCTGCCCGCGAACGTGCTAACGCTGTGAGTGAGTGGTGATGGGTGAGTGGCAATGGGTGAGTGGCAATGATTGAATGGCTGTCGGCACTGGGTTATGTGGACGTCGTCTTGCTGGCGCTGCTGGCGGTCTCCATCGCCATCGGCGTGGTGCGCGGCTTTGTTTTCGAGTGTCTGTCGCTGGCCGGCTGGCTGGTGGCCTGGTTTGCCGCCCAGTGGGCTGCACCCGCGCTGGCGCCGCACGTCCCGGTGGGCAGCGCCGGCTCGGCGTTGAATCTGGGGGCCGCCTTTGCGCTGGCCTTCATCGCCGCGCTGGTGGTGTGGGCGCTGCTGTCGCGCTTGATACGCATGCTGATCCACGCCACGCCGCTGTCGGTGCCCGACCGGCTGCTGGGTGCCGGCTTCGGCGCCCTGCGCGGTGTGGTGCTGTTGATGGCGGTGGCCACCGTCGTGGCTTTGACGCCGGCCGCACAATCCACCGCCTGGCGCGTTTCCAAGGGCGCGCGCTGGCTGGGGCAAGCGCTGCAAATGGCCAAGCCACTGTTGCCCGACACTGCGGCGCGCCTGCTTCCCGCCTGAGTCTCTTTCCACAGGACACCAACACACCATGTGCGGCATCGTCGGCGCCATCTCGAAAGCGCCCGTCAACCAGTTGATCTATGACGCGCTGCTGCTGTTGCAGCACCGCGGGCAAGACGCCGCCGGCATCGTCACCATGCTGGGCACCAAGTGCTTCATGCACAAGGCCCGCGGCATGGTGCGTGATGTCTTCCGCACCCGCAACATGCGCAGCCTGCCCGGCCAGGTGGGCCTGGGCCAGGTGCGCTACCCGACGGCAGGCAACGCCTACAGCGAAGAAGAAGCGCAGCCCTTCTATGTCAACGCGCCCTACGGCATCGTGCTCGTCCACAACGGCAACCTGACGAATGCGCAGGCGCTGAAGGCCGAGCTTTTCGATGTCGACCGCCGCCACATCAATACCGAAAGCGACACCGAAGTGCTCATCAACGTGCTGGCGCACGAACTTGAGCAGGTGGCCCGTGAATTGCCGCTGACGCCAGAGCATGTCTTCAGGGCCGTGGGCGCGGTGCACAAGCGCATCAAGGGCAGCTATGCGGTGATTGCGCTGATCGCCGGCCACGGCCTGCTCGCCTTTCGCGACCCCTTCGGCATTCGCCCGCTGTGTTTTGGTGAAGGTGTGGCCGACGGCAGCCGCGACGTGATGGTGGCCAGCGAGTCGGTGGCGCTGGAAGGCACGGGCCACAAGCTGAAGCGCGACGTGGCGCCGGGCGAGGCCATCTTCATAGACCTGGCCGGGCAGATTCACACCCGCCAATGCGCCCAGAACCCGACCCTGAACCCCTGCATGTTCGAGTACGTCTACCTGGCGCGGCCCGACTCGGTGATGGACGGCGTATCGGTCTACCACGCCCGGCTGAACCTGGGCGAAACGCTGGCCCAGCGGCTTATCAGCACGCTGCCACCTTCGGACATCGACGTCGTCATTCCCATTCCAGAAAGCAGCCGGCCCAGCGCGATGCAGTTGGCGCACCGCATCGGCAAGCCGTATCGCGAAGGCTTTGTGAAGAACCGCTATGTCGGCCGCACTTTCATCATGCCGGGGCAGGGCGTACGCAAGAAAAGCGTGCGCCAGAAGCTCAATGCCATTGGCATGGAATTCAAGGGCCGCAACGTGCTGCTGGTCGATGACAGCATCGTGCGCGGCACCACCAGCAAAGAGATCGTGCAGATGGCCCGCGAGGCCGGTGCGCGCAAGGTCTACATGGCCAGCGCGGCGCCGCCGGTGCGCTTTCCCAATGTCTATGGCATCGACATGCCGACCAAGGAAGAGTTAATTGCACACAATCGAAGCATCGAAGAAATACGCGTGTTCATTGGCGCCGACGCGCTGATTTATCAGGATGTGGACGCGATGAAACGTGTGGTGGCGGCGCTGAACCCGAAAATCAACAGTTTCGAGGCCAGTTGTTTTGACGGCCACTACATCACGGGTGATGTGACGGCCGAAGACTTCGCGACCATGCAGGCCCAGCGCAAGTTGCAGTTCAGCGAGGAAGAAGATGACAACCGGTCGCGGCTGGCGTTGCAGAACGGGGATGCACCGTGAGCGAAGGCGGATCAGAAGCCGCGCGCATCGCGCGTGCCGAGTTGCCCGCCGGCCTGCGGCCCGAGACGCTGGCCGTGCGCACCGCGCTGGCGCCCAGCCAGCATGGCGAAAACTCTGAAGGCTTGTTCCTCACCAGCACCTACGTCCAGCCCGACGCCGCCACGTCTGCGCAGCGCTTTGCGCAGATGGAGGACTTCACCTATTCGCGTACCAGCAACCCCACCGTGCGCAGTTTCGAGTTGCGCCTGGCAGCGATGGAAGGCGCTGAAGCGGCGGTGGCCACAGCCACCGGCATGAGCGCGATCCTGTTGCTGATCATGGGCTTGCTCAAGAGTGGCGACCATGTGATCTGCTCGCGTTCGGTGTTCGGCTCCACGCTCAGCCTGTTCGGCAAAGAGTTCGCGAAGTTCGGTGTCCAGACCACGTTCGTTTCGCAAACCGACATCGCCGAATGGCGTGCTGCCCTGCGGCCCACCACCAAACTGCTGTTTGCCGAAACACCGACCAACCCGCTGACCGATGTCTGCGACATCGCGGCCCTGGCCGACCTGGCGCACGGCGCCGGCGCGCTGCTGACAGTCGACAACACCTATTGTTCGCCGGCGCTGCAGCGGCCGTTGGCGCTGGGTGCCGATCTGGTGATGCACGCCGGCACGAAGTTCCTGGACGGGCAGGGCCGGGTCATGGCCGGCGCTTTGTGCGGGCCGCGCAAGCTGATCGCGGACGTCTTCGGTCCGGTCCTGCGCACGGCAGGCATGACGCTGTCGCCCTTCAATGCCTGGGTCGTGCTCAAGGGCCTTGAGACACTGGGCATTCGCATGAAGGCGCAGAGTGAAGCCACGCTGGCCGTAGCGCGCTGGCTAGAGCGGCAGCCCGCGGTGGCGCGGGTGCATTACCCGGCCCTGGCGTCGCACCCGCAGCACGCGCTGGCCATGCGCCAGCAGTCAGACCAGGGCGGGGCGGTGCTGTCCTTCGACCTGCGCGGCGACACCCCCGAGCAGGCCCGTGAGGCGGCGTTCCGCGTCATCGACAGCACCCGCGTGCTGAGCATCGCCACCAACCTGGGCGACACCAAAAGCATCATCACGCACCCGGCGACCACATCGCACGGCCGGCTCACCGATGCACAGCGCCAAGCGGCTGGCATCGGCCAAGGGCTGGTGCGGCTGGCGGTGGGCCTGGAGCATGTGGACGACATCACCGACGACCTGCAACGCGGCCTGGCGCCGCACTGACCGGACATGGCTTCATCCCCCCATCCTCCGGTGCGCACCCGCATTGCGCCGTCACCCACGGGCTTTCTGCACCTGGGCACGGCGCGCACGGCACTGTATTCGTGGGCCTATGCGCGCCACTTTGGCGGCGAGTTTGTGCTGCGCATTGAAGACACCGACGTGGCACGTTCCACGCAGAGCAGCGTGCAGCAAATTCTGGACAGCATGCACTGGCTGGGCTTGAACTACGACGAAGGCCCGATCTACCAGATGCAGCGCCTGCATCGCTACCACGCCGTGGTTCAGCAAATGCTGGCCGCTGGCACCGCCTACCGCTGCTATGCCAGCCCCGATGAGCTGGACGCCATGCGCGAAGCCCAGCGTGCGCGCGGTGAAAAAACCCACTACGACGGCCGCTGGCGCCCGGCGCCGGGCAAGACGCTGCCGGCGGTGCCCGAAGGGGTGCATCCCGTGGTGCGCTTCGCCAACCCACCGCAGGGCAACGTGGCCTGGGACGACCTCGTCAAGGGCCCGATCAGCATCAGCAACGCAGAGATCGACGACCTCATCATTCAACGCCCCGACGGTGTGCCCACCTACAACTTTGCCGTGGTGGTGGACGACTGGGACATGGCCATCACGCATGTGTTCCGCGGCGACGAGCACATCAACAACACGCCCTGGCAGATCAACATCTTTCGCGCGTTAGGTATCGCGCCGCCACGCTTCGGCCACTGCCCCATCATCCTGGGCGACGACGGCTTGAAACTGAGCAAACGCCGCGGTGCCGTCAGCGTCACCGCCTACCAGGACGCCGGCTATTTGCCCGAGGCGATGCTGAACTATCTGGCGCGCCTGGGCTGGAGCCACGGCGATGATGAGTTGTTCACGTTGCAGCAAATGGTGCAGTGGTTTGACGGCAGCCATCTGGCCAAGAGCCCGGCGCAGTGGGACCCGGCCAAGCTGGCGTGGGTCAATGCGCACTACATCAAGGCTGCGGCCGATAGCCGGCTGGCGCTGCTGACACAACAGCAACTGGCCACGCGCGGCGTGCATGCCGAAGACCTGGCGTTGCTGGAACGTGCCAGCGCGCTGTTCAAGGACCGCTGCAGCACGGTGGCAGAACTGGCCGACTGGACGCAGATGCTGTTTGTGCCGACGCAGGCCACCAGCGAAGACCTGGCCACGCATGTCACCGAGGCCGTCAAACCCGCGCTGCAGACCCTGAGCGACAAACTGGCCACGGCCGCATGGGACAAGGCCGGCATCGCGCTGGCGATCAAAGAAACCCTGGCCGTGCACGCGCTGAAAATGCCGCAACTGGCACCTGCGCTGCGTGTGCTGGTCTGCGGCCGTGCGCAGACCCCGTCCATCGACGCCGTGCTGGCGCTGTTCAGCCGCGACATGGTGCTTGGGCGTTTACGGGGTAGTTGAAAAATG
The DNA here is from genome assembly GCA_031365825.1 of Rubrivivax sp. GTDB lineage: Bacteria > Pseudomonadota > Gammaproteobacteria > Burkholderiales > Burkholderiaceae_C > Rubrivivax. The sequence continues at coordinate 5,976 of JANLYV010000292.1, forward strand.
TTCTAGAATGCGAGACTCGCTTGAACAGCGCTGGGTTTGCAAAAGCCCGACGGGGGTATAGCTCAGCTGGGAGAGCGCTTGCATGGCATGCAAGAGGTCAGCGGTTCGATCCCGCTTACCTCCACCAGACAAGCGTTGTTCAAGAGAAGCAAAGAACAGATCAAGGTCAAGTCCCCTTCGTCTAGAGGCCTAGGACACCACCCTTTCACGGTGATTACAGGGGTTCGAATCCCCTAGGGGACGCCAACCGTTTGTTGGCGCACAGAATTGGCAGCCGTAATTGGGCAATTGCAAAATTGCCCAAGAAAGTTGGCAACAAGCGTGGCGGTGCTTGGGGCAGCAATGTCTGAATGCTGCTTACCGCATGGAGTGGTAGTTCAGTTGGTTAGAATACCGGCCTGTCACGCCGGGGGTCGCGGGTTCGAGTCCCGTCCACTCCGCCAACCATCAAGCAAACACGGGGCCCAGCGCCCCGTGTTTCATTTCTACCTACATCCCTACCTACGTTGCGAAGCCCCTATCCAGCGGCCAAGCTGTGTTGTCAACGCGTCACGGTGAGCGGGCGGTTGTGGCGGTTCGCGACATCTCGTTTCTTGTAGCGAGCGCCAAAACGCCGAGGCACGAGGATCAGTGCGATCCGTGGACGTGCAGGGATCGCCCGAGGAAAAGGGTGACCTGACGATCGCTTGACTCTATCCCCGCTACAGGGTTTCCAATCCGGTCAACCTTGAGAAACCCCGTGATGGAAAAGACCGAAGCAATCGAGTGTGTTGGCGCGACCTGCGGCAGTTGCGCCCCCGCTGCTGCTGACCCGGTGCCTGTGTCGACACGAGCCGGAACGTCTGCAGCAGCAACGGTCTTTCGCATCCAAACGATGGACTGCGCCGTCGAAGAGTCGGAAATTCGACGTGCGCTGGAACCCCTCGCCGGAATTCGAGCCCTGAACTTCCAGCTCGGCGCACGCACGCTGGCGATCACCGCGCCGAAACCCATCATCGCTCAGGCCGTCGAGGCGATCCGTCGTGTGGGCTTCGAGCCCAAGCCGTTGGCAGCGCCCACGGAAGCCGGCGAAAGCCACGATCACGCGCATGGCGACGGTCAAGATCACGATCCTTATGGCGCAGGCGATGGCCTCAAGCCGCTGCTGATCGCCCTGGCCCTGGCGCTGGCGGCAGAGGCCATCGCGTTCTTCGCCGGCAAAGGTACGGCAGTCACCGTCATCGAGATGGGGCTGGCCCTCGGCGCCATCTGGTTCGCCGGTTTCGACACCTACAAGAAGGGATTGATCGCACTGCGGCGCGGTCGCCTCAACATCAACGCGCTGATGACCGTCGCCGTGACCGGCGCGTTCGTGATCGGCCAGTGGCCGGAGGCAGCGATGGTGATGTCCCTGTATGCCATCGCAGAACTCATCGAGGCACGATCGGTTGATCGCGCCCGCAACGCTATCAAGGGTCTGATCGCGCTGTCGCCGGAGCAGGCCAACGTGCGTCAGGCGGACGGCAGCTGGGTCGTGACCCAATCCGCCGACGTGCCGCTGCAGGCCATCGTTCGCATTCGCCCCGGCGAGCGCGTGCCGCTCGACGGTGTCGTGACAGCGGGGATCAGTGCCATCGACCAGGCCCCCGTCACGGGCGAGAGCATTCCGGTGGACAAGACGATCGGCGACCCGGTGTTCGCCGGCACCATCAACCAGACGGCCGAGCTGGAGTTCCGTGTCACGGCCGCTGCCAACAATACGACCCTCGCGCGCATCATGCACTCGGTCGAGCAGGCCCAGAGCACACGCGCGCCGACCCAGCGTTTCGTCGATCGCTTCGCGGCCATCTACACGCCCAGTGTCTTCGCGTTCGCGCTGGCAGTGGCCATCGGGATGCCGTGGATCATGGGTTGGACCTGGCTGGAGGCTCTGTACAAGGCCCTCGTGTTGCTGGTGATCGCCTGCCCGTGTGCACTGGTGATCTCGACTCCGGTGACCGTAGTCAGTGCCCTGGCCAGCGCTGCGCGTCGCGGCATCCTGATCAAGGGTGGCACCTACCTCGAAGACGCGCGTAACCTGAAGGCCATCGCGCTCGACAAGACCGGCACAATCACCGAAGGCAAACCGCAGCTGGTCGAGTTCGTCGCTCTGCATCCTTCTGTCGAGAAATCGCAAGTTGCCTTGCTCGCGGCGAGTCTGGCTGCGCGTTCGGATCACCCTGTGTCCAAGGCCATCGCCGTCGGGTTGAAGGTCGAAGGCGCCGCAGTGACCGACTTCATGGCCCTGGCTGGCCGTGGCGTCCAGGGCAAGGTTGCAGGCTCTGACCACGTTCTCGGCAACCATCGCTTGATCGAGGAGCGTGGGCAGTGCAGTCCGGCGCTCGAAGCGCAGTTGAAGACGCATGAGGAAGCCGGTCGTACCGTGACCTTGCTGGCGTCCGCCGACGGCGTGCTGGGCCTGTTTGCTGTGGCCGACACCATCAAGGCGTCTTCGAAGCAAGCCGTGGCGGAGTTGAAGGAACTCGGTGTCATCCCGGTCATGCTGACGGGCGACAACACGGCGACCGCCAAGACCATCGCCGCGCAGGCGGGGATCACCGAAGCCCAGGGAAACTTGCTGCCCGAGGACAAGCTGACCGCCATCCAGGCGCTGCAACAACGCCACGGTGCCACCGCAATGACCGGCGATGGCATCAACGACGCCCCCGCCTTGGCGCAGGCCGACATCGGCTTTGCGATGGGTGCCGCCGGTACCGACACAGCGATGGAAGCTGCTGATGTGGTCATCATGAACGACGACCTGCGGCGCATTCCCGAGACGATCCGGCTGTCGCGCAAGACGCACGCGGTGCTGTGGCAGAACATCAGCCTGGCGCTCGGCATCAAGGCCATGTTCCTGGTGCTCGCGCTGCTCGGCAGCGCGACCATGTGGATGGCAGTGTTTGCCGACCTGGGTGCGACGCTGCTGGTCGTGGCCAACGGGTTGCGCCTGCTCAGGGTGCGGGTCGAGGCGTGAGGCGCGCAGCCATTCTTCGTTCAGACACTTGTCATTGATAGACTCGCACCGTGCGTCGCCCTCTGCTTATCCTTCTGCTGTTTTGGCTGCCGCTCCAGTTCGCCTGGGGTGCGGCGGCCAGTTTTTGCCAGCACGAAGAAGGGCAGGGCATCAGCCACTTCGGGCACCACACGCACAAGCACCAGGGCAAGTCGATACCCACGTCCGGCGAGTCCACGCCCGACAAGAAGGGGACGCTCGCAGGCGAGGACTTCGACTGCGACTACTGCCACATCAGCTGTGCCCAGCCGCTGGCTTCAGACGTGTCCTCGCGCTGCGACATCGAGGCTTCGCAACACCTGGCAGGCATCGCCACCGAGGGGCATTCGCCTGATGTGCCCGATCTGATCGAACGCCCCAAATGGACTCTCGCCGCCTGATTCGGCGAGACCGTCCCTACATCACCGGGCAGCACCGCACCCCCGCGTAGCACCGACTTCTCGCCGAATTCTTCCGGTCTGTTGTTTTCCACAACGAGGAGAGTTCGATGCGATCGAAGACGCTGGCGCATGCCATCGCAATGGCCGTTGCCGTATGGGCCACGGGCGCCGTTCTGTTCATTCCGTTCGCGGCTCTGGCACAGCCGACCGCGAATCCATCCCCGTCCGTGCAAGTCGCTGCGGCGACTCCCCTGCAAGCGTTGTCGTTGCCCGAGGCGCTGGCGCTCGTTGACTCCGCCAACCCCGCGCTGAAGGCCAAGCAGGCCCAGCTCGCGGCAGCCGAAGGTGTGCAGACCGACGCCAACGCGCTGCTCTCCAGCAACCCACAGTTGTCGGTGGACCAGGTACGTCGGTCGGTGCCCATCGCGGGCCAGTCGCAAGACAACCGCCGTGAGTGGAGCGCAGGCCTCTCGCAAACGCTGGAGATCGCCGGGCAGCGCGGCTATCGCAGGGAAGCCGCGTCGGCCACGCTGTCGGCGCTGCGCGCGGAGATCGAAGACATGCGACAGGTCGCACGCGCGGCTGCGCTGGAGCGCTTCGATCGCGTACTCGCGCTGCAGCAACGCGTGGCGCTCGAACGCGAAGCCGTCAAGTTGTTCGATGACACCGCATCGGCAATCCAGAGGCGCCGCGCGGCTGGCGAGGACACCAAGCTCGATGCCAACATCGCGACGGTCGAAGCCGAGCGTGCGCGCAACCAGCTTGCGCTTGCACAAGAGCAACTGCTCGACGCCCGTACCGACCTGGCGGCCACGTTGCAACTGCCTCCTGCGCGGCTGCCCGAGGCGGTCGGCGACCTGGCGACGCCCCAGCGCGAACTCACGCTCGGGGATTTGATGGCATCCGTCGATGCGCAGCCCAGGTTGCGCGCGTTGCGGGATCGGGAGAGCAGTGCGGCGTCCAAGCTGAAGCTGGAGCAGGCCGGCGTCTACCCGGAAGTGACCGTGGGCCTGAACATCGGCCGCGAAGGCCCGGGCGATGCCCGCGAACGTCTGACGACGCTCACCGTCTCCGTCCCGCTGCCTCTGTTCAAGCGCAACGCCAGCGGCATCGGTCAAGCCCGCTCGGACCTGAGTCAGGTGCAGATCGAGCGCGAAGCCGCGCTGCGCGACACGCGCGCCAAGGTCAGCTCGCTGTGGCTGAAGCTGACCAGCCTCGAATCGCGTGTCAAGCGCCTGCAAGGGTCGATGCTGCCCGCACTGGTCGACAACCAGCAGTTGTCCATCAAGTCGCAACGCGCCGGCCAGATCGGCTTGCTTGAGTTGATCGTCGTGAGCCGACAGGCACTCGATGCCCGCCGCGACCTCAACGACGCACTCGCCGACTACCACGCCACCCGCCATGCCCTCGAAGCGGCGGCCGGCTATCCCATCGACGGAACCCTGCAATGAACAACACCAAATCCAAGGCACCCGTTGCCACGCAACGCCTGCTCACGCTGTTGAGCGCTGGCGTCTTGCTGTCTGCCCTTGCGGCCTGCGGCGGCGGCAAGCCCGCCGAGGGCAAGGCCCCGGCCGAAGCGAAGGAAGCCGCGAAAGCTGAAGGCGGTAAGGAAGCCGCGGGCCTGAAGCTGTCCGCTGAAGAAGCGCAGCGCGCAGGCCTGAAGGTCGAGACGCTGGCGCAGCAGGCCTTCGCCGACGCGATCACCGTGACGGCCACGATCCGGCCGAACCAGGATCGCATTGCGCGCGTTGCCCCGCGAGTCGAAGGGCGCATCGTCCAGGTGACTGCGAACCTCGGTGCGCAGGTCAAGGCCGGCCAGTCGCTGGCGGTGCTCGACAGCCTGGCCATCGGCGAAGCGCAGTCGGCGCTGTTGCAAGCGCAGTCCAGCCAGCGCGTGGCACAGGCGGACTTCAAGCGTGCCGAATCTCTTGTCGCCGACGAGATCATCCCGCAGCGCGATTTCCTTCGAGCCAAGGCCGAACTGGAGAAAACCTCCGGCGAACTGCGTTCTGCGCAGAACAAGCTACGCCTGCTCGGCGGTTCGGCCCGATCCGACGGCTCGGCGAATTCGACGTTCGCATTGACCTCGCCCCTGGCCGGCACCGTGATCCAGAAAAAGGCCATCGTCGGCGAACTGGGCACGCCGAGCGATGCGCTCTTCACCGTCGCCGACTTGTCCAAGGTCTGGATCGAGGCCAATCTCACCGAAGACACCTTGCCCAAGGTGCGGGTCGGCTCGGCTGCGACGGTCACCGTCACGGCCTATCCAGGCGAGCGCTTTGCAGGCCGCGTGACCTACATCGCCAGCCTGCTCGACAAGGACTCCCGCACCATCCCGGCCCGCATCGAAGTGGAGAACAAGGATGGCCGCCTGAAGCCCGAAATGTTCGCCACCGCCACCATCGAGACGAATGGCGCCGGCGCAGCCGCCAAGCGCGAAGCGCTGTCGGTACCCGACGCCGCGATCCTGCTGCTGCAAGGCCAGCCGACGATCTTCGTCGAAGAGCATGGCGGCTACGAAGCGCGCGCCATCGAGCCAGGCGACAAGCTGTCCGGCCGCACCGTCATCAAGTCCGGCGTGGCGGCCGGCGAGAAGGTGGTGACCGCGGGCGCCTACGCGCTCAAGGCCCGCCTGCTCAAGTTGCAAATCGGCGACGAGCACTGAAGCAGCGGGACAAGGACCACACACCATGCTCAATGCCATCGTCGACGCTTCACTGCGTTACAAGGTTCTCGTGCTTGTCGCTTTCCTCATCCTCGTGGGGTTGGGCGTGCAGGCGTTCCGTCAGGTGCCGGTGGATGCCTTCCCGGACGTGACACCCATCCAGGTCAACATCTACACCGAGTCGCCCGGCCTCGCGGCCGAGGACGTGGAGAAACTGCTCACCACGCCCATCGAGGGCGCGATGGCCGGCCTGCCCGGTGTCGAGGAAGTGCGCTCTGTCTCGCTCTTCGGCCTCTCGTACGTCGGCATCTACTTCAAGGACAACGTCGACATCTACTTCGCGCGCCGCCTCGTCGGCGAGAAGCTGCAAGAGGCCAAGGGCCGATTACCGCAAGGCTACGGCGAGCCGGTGCTGGGCCCGAACAGCTCGGGTCTGGGCCAGGTGTTCTGGTACACGATCGAGTCGGCCGACAAGAAGCTGAGCCGCATGGACCTGCGCACGCTGCACGACTGGACGGTGCGGCTGATCCTGCGCACCGCGCCCGGCGTCGATGACGTGGTGTCGTGGGGCGGCGACCAGAAGCAGTACCAGGTGCGAATCGACCCGCGCAAGCTGATCAAGTACGACCTGTCGTTCAAGCAGGTGATGGAGCGGCTGGCGGCGAACAACAAGCAGGTGGGCGGGCAGTCGATCACCCTTGGCTCCGAGCAGTACCTGGTGCGTGGCCTCGGGCTCGTCGCCAACACCACCGACATCGCCGGCATCGTCGTGGCCGAGCGCAACGGCGTACCGATCTACGTGCGCGATGTGGCCGAGGTCAAGCAGGCCGCTGCGCCACGCTTCGGTGCCGTCACGCGCGACGGCAAGGAGGCCGTGCTCGGCATTGCGCTGTCGCGCGTGAGCGAGAACGCGAAGAGCGTTGTCGATGCCGTCAAGGCCAAGATCGCCATCGCACAGGCTGCCTTGCCCAAGGGCGTGACGCTGGTGCCGATCTACGACCGCACCGAGCTGGTCGAGAAGGCACTGAAGACGGCGGAGAGTTCGCTGGTCGAAGGCGCGGTGCTGGTCGCGATCATCCTGTTCCTGTTCCTCGGCGAGTTCCGCTCGGCCATCGTTGTCATCGTGACGCTGCCGATGGCGATGCTGATCGCCTTCATCCTGATGCAGCAGTTCGGTGTGTCGGCGAATCTGATGTCACTGGCGGGTTTGGCCATCGGCACCGGGATGATGGTGGACGGGGCGGTGGTGATGGTCGAGAACGCCTTCCGCTTGCTCGCTCATGCCAAAGATTCGGCAAAGGAATCCGGCAAGCCGATCAACAAGACCCACCTGATTCTGGAGGCTGCACGCGAGGTGGTGAACCCGGTCGCGTTCGCGATCCTGATCATCATCGTCGTCTTCCTGCCGCTGTTCTCGCTGACCGGGCTGGAAGGCAAGCTGTTCAAGCCGATGGCCTACACCATCACGTTCGCGATGGTCGGCTCGCTGCTGTTGTCGATGACGTTGGTGCCGGTGCTGGGCGCACTGATCCTGAAGCCGAAGGAGGAGCGCGACACCTTCCTCGTGCGCTGGGCGAAGAAGGCCTATCTGCCGCTGCTGGACTGGGCGCTGGAGCGCAAGAGGCTGGTGATCGGCTCGGCGCTCGTGCTGCTGGTCGGCTCGCTGGCGCTGTTCCCGTTCCTCGGCAAGGAGTTCATGCCCCAGTTGCAGGAGGGCGCGATCCAGTTCCGCGTGACGGGCATTCCTTCGACTTCGCTCGACGAGTCGATCCGTGTCTCCAACGTCGTCAGCGACGAGCTGCACAAGAAGTTTCCGCAGGTGCGATCGGTGCTGGCCACCATCGGCCGTGCCGAAGGCGGCGAGACGAACGACGTGAACTACATGGAGATCAACCTCGACACCAAGCCGCAGTCCGAGTGGCCCGAGAAGATCAGCTATGCCAAGCTGGCGGCCGAGATGCAGGAGGCGATGGAGAAGGTCGTGCCCACCGTCGTTTTCAGCGCGACGCAACCGATCCAGTCGCGCGTCGAGGAGTTGATCTCGGGCGTGCGGGCGACGCTGGCGCTGAAGCTCTACGGCGAAGACCTGGAAACGCTGGACCGCCTGACCGTGCAGCTGAAGGGCGTGCTCGACAAGGTGCCCGGTGCGGCGGACCTCTCGGCCGAGGCCAACAAGGGCAAGCCGCAGCTCGTGATCAAGGTCAACCGCGAGGCCGCTTCGCGCTACGGCATCAACGCCGACGAGATTCTGGAAGTCGTGCAGGCCGGCATCGGCGGTCAGGCGGTCTCGACGTTGATCGACGGCACCAAGCGCTTCGACATCGCGGTGCGGCTGGCCGATGGCTTCCGCGTCGATCCCACGGCCATTGCCGCGATCCCGCTCCGCACCGGCGAGGGCGCGCTGGTGCCGTTTTCGCAGGTCGCGACCATCGAGCTCGGCGAGGGCTACTCCTTCGTGCGGCGCGAGGCCCTGCAGCGCTACGCGGTGCTGCAGCTCGACGTGAAGGGCCGCGACGTGGACAGCTTCGTCAAGGAGGCCGACGCCAGGATCAAGCAACAGGTCAAGCTGCCGACCGGCTACTACCTGCAGTGGGGTGGCGCCTTCGAGAACCAGCAGCGCGCGATGGCGCGGCTGGCGGTGATCGTGCCGCTGACGATCGGCCTGATCTTCATGCTGCTGTACACCGCGTTCAACTCGGTGCGCAATGCCTTGCTGATCATCGCCAACGTGCCCTTCGCGGTGATCGGCGGCATCGTCGGGCTGTTCGTCAGCGGGCAGTACCTGTCAGTGCCGTCGGCCATCGGCTTCATCGCGGTGTTCGGTGTGGCGATGCTGAACGGCATCGTGATGGTGTCGTTCCTCAACGACCTGCGGCGCAAAGGTCTGGCGGTCCGAGAGGCCGTGCGGCAGGGTGCCGCCCTGCGGCTGAGGCCGGTGTTGATGACGGCCTCGGTCGCGATCCTAGGCCTGATCCCGATGCTGCTGTCCACCGGGGTCGGCGCCGAAACGCAGCGGCCGTTGGCGACTGTGGTGGTCTGCGGTCTGTTCACCTCCACCGCGCTGACGCTGCTGCTGTTGCCGTTGATCTACGAATGGTCGGAGCTGCGTGCGGAAGCGCGGCGTGCGCACGCCGAGGCTGCTCTCCAAGGCGCGTGACATGGCACTGACCCACATCCTTGGCCTGACCTTGATCCCGGTCGCTGCCACCGTGCTCGGTGGCGTGATCGCGATTGTCAAGGTTCCCAGCGACAAGACCCGCAGCCTGGTGCAGCACTTTACGGCCGGCGTGGTCATGGCCGTGGTCGCGGGGGAACTGCTGCCGGAGATGACCCGGGAGCATCGGCCGCTCGGCGTGTTGATCGGGTTCGTGCTCGGCGTCGCACTGATGCTCGGGGTAAAGGCGCTGACGGAACGCATCAAACAGAAGGACGAGCAATCCGGCGGCGGCAAGGCCGGGTTGCTGATCGCGGTAGGCATCGACGTGTTTCTCGACGGGCTGCTGATCGGCGTGGGTTTCGCGGCGGGGGAGCGGGTTGGCACATTGCTCGTGGTGGCGCTGACGCTCGAACTGTTGTTCCTCGGCGTCTCGGTGGCTGCAAGCCTGACCAAGGCCAAGGTCGGCCGCGCACGTTGCCTGCAGACGGTCGCCGGGCTCAGCGTCCTCGTCGTCTTCGGAGCCTTGCTGGGCGGGTCGCTGCTTTCGAGGCTGTCCGGCCTGGCACTGGAGATCGTGTTGTCGTTCGGCGCCGCCGCGCTGATGTACCTCGTCATCGAGGAACTGCTTACCGAAGCACACGAGGTCAAGGAAACGCCGCTGATCACCGCGTCGTTCTTCGCCGGCTTCGTGGCGCTTTATTTGCTGGAGCTGATGGCGTGAGCCATGGCCGACGCCGCGTCTGTTGCATTGAAGGGGCATGACATGTAGGAAATCAAGGCTTACGTCCATCGCAACCGCGTGGCCGACGTGATCGCCGCCGTCAAGGGCACGGCGACCTGGGGTTCGGCACTGAAAGCCCGCGGGCACAAGCTCGCGGTGTACATGGTGAAGGGCTCGCTGCTGCCGCTGGCCGACGAAGACCGCCACTACTCGATCGACCTCGGCGACGAAGTCGTCAACGAATACAAGCTCGAACTGCTGTGCGACGACGCCGAGGTGGATGAACTGGTCGATGCGATTCGCGCGGCAGCTCTCACGGGTCAGGCGCATGCGGGGTGGATCACCGTGACGGAACTGGCGCGGGCTATTCCGGTGCCTTGACTGCGTCGTCATGAGCTGCAGACGATTCGTCGCGCTCGCCTCTTTGGCAACAGCCGTGCGCTGACGTAGTGGGCTGAGTGCAGTTGCAAACCGGTGAAGGTCTCCTGGCCGGGGTAGGTGCGGATGTGCGGATGGCGCCAGTTCCCGGTGGCACTCACCACGGCCTGGGCCTGCCAGGCGCTGTCACCCGACCGCACGATGCGCCCGTCGCGGGACCGCTCGACGGCTCCGACGAGCACGGGCCGGCGGACGGGCAATGCGTAGCGCTCCTCGTATCGGCTCAGGTAGTCGATGACTTCATCCCGGGTCGGGAAGCCTTGCGCCGTGGCCGGCATCAGCCATCCGGCGAGTGAACTCCAGGTTGCCGGCGAGAACAGGCGCAGCGACTCCCACGCATGGCGCCAGGCCCGCCAGGTCCGACTTCTGAGTCGAGGATCAGGAACGAGCGCTTGGTGCGGCGCAGGAAGTAGCCCACCGACAGGGCGGCCTGGCCGCCGCCGATGATGATCACGTCGTGTGCGGTCATGGCATGCATCATCGCGCGTGCGTGCCGCCGATGGTGGCCCGTGGCTACGGCGTGGGCCCGCGTCCTGCAAGAACAGCGCGACGAGGTGGCGGCCGAGATTCAGCGCGACAGCCGGTGGCAGGCATTCGAGCCGGAGCGCGCCGCCGTCGAGTGGTTGCGTCAAGGCATTCCGGCCCAGGGCCAGAGTGAAGCCGGCTCTGCGTAGCGTTGACCGGCGTCGGCCGTGACGACTACGTGCTGGCGAATCCGAGTTGTCGAGCGCGGTCACGGACATAACGGACCACGTCTCCCAGGTCCATCGCCAGCAGCTTGTTCTTTTTGAGGAATGCGCGCCACTGCACTTGCTTAGGCGTCACGTGACAATAACTTGACCAAGTTTATTTGCGTTGCGGCAGGAGCGTGTAGTTCCAGTCGCCATGGAACTTGGCCAACTTGAGCTTGAGTCCGCGCAATTCGGCGTCGGTGATCTTGAGGCCGATTGGATAAATGCCTCGATCCAGTTCGGCGCGGATTTTCAATCCGGCTTGTGTGGTTGTGTTCGCAATCAAATTCACGATGACATCGTGACTCACCAGAGGTCGCCCCCGCCAATTCTGGGTGATATGGCAGAACATGCGATGCTCGATCTTGTTCCACTTGCTGGTGCCCGGTGGGAAGTGGCACACATGAATGGGCATGCCCAGGCGCACAGCCAACGCTTGCAGTGCCACCTTCCACAAGCGGCACCGGCTGCCGTTGCTGCCACCCCCATCGGCTGTGATCATGAGTTCCTTGGCAGCGGGGTATCGCTTAGAGCCCATCTTCTTCCACCAACGACCAATGGCTTGCACTGCAAACTGCGCCGTGTCGTGATCAATGCCCACGCTCACCCAGCCCTCATTCTTGCTCAGATCGAAAACGCCGTAGGGGATCACTTTGCCGAGATCCGGATCGGGGAAGTCGTGCACGTCAACCTCTTCGGGTTCGCCCTTGGGCTGCCACTCGCGCCCACCGTTTTTGAACTGGCCGACGAGTAGGGTCGAGGACTGGCGCGCCAGCATTAGGCGCCGGTGGGTACTCTTCGGCTTTCGCCGCGGCCCTCAGTCCGGCTGCCATCGCTACGTTTCCAGCCCCCGCCTCGTCGAACGGAGCAGGCGGTTTTCCCGCACTCCGCTCTCCTGCGTGCTTCGCGTCAAAGATTATGAGACCTGTCATGCTGGGGACACTTTCGGCGCACGACTGCGAACCCGGTAGCTGTTGAACAGCCCCAGAATTGCGCCCAGCCGCTGCCTACTCCACGTCTTCCAGCCGAAGCCATGGCGTTTCTGAGCGCGCCGAAGGTGGCGCCTGATCTTCTTCTCTACCCAGTCTCGGATATATGAGAAACACCGACTCGAGTGGCCGATGGCAAAGTATTTCACCCAACCGCGCAGGATCGGATTGATCTTCTCGATCACCTCACCAACCGGCTGGGAACGAGAGGCCCGGAA
>JANLYV010000308.1:0-33387 GCA_031365825.1 Rubrivivax sp.
GCAAAACCTCGACGGCACGCTGGCCGAACTGCGGCGCACCTCGCGCTCGGTGCGGCAGCTGGCCGAACTGCTGGAACGCCAGCCCGATGCGCTCTTGCGCGGCCGGGCAGAAGGGCCATGAAGTTGATGAGCATGGATCGCCCGCCGCAACCACCGTTCGGGCTAAGCCCCCCACCGTTTGGGCTGAGCCTGTCGAAGCTCTTGCCATGTCCCGGCACTTCGACAAGCTCAGTGCGAACGGCACCGCGCGTGTCACGAATGACGAAAATGTCCATCGTTGTCACGCTGTCATTGCTCGTTGCCTGTGCCGGCCCGGCGCCGGCGCCGCGGCTGCTGCAGATGCGCGCGGCCACACCTGTGGCTGCGCCCACCGCCGTCAACCAGGGCGTGTGGTTGCTGGTGCTGCCGCTGCGTCTGCCCGACTACCTCGACCGTGACGCCATCCTCGTGCCACAAGGCCAGGCCGGCCTCGCGTCGCTGCCGGGTTACCGCTGGGCCGAGCCGCTGCGCGAGAGTGTGCCGCGCCTGTTGCGCAACGATCTCGCCACGCTGCTGGGTGAAGCGCGGATGTGGAGCTCACCGCTGCCGCCAGGTGTGGTGGCGCAGCGCCAGTTGCGCGTCGACGTGCTGAGCTTCGGCAGCAGCAGCGACCAGCGCACGGTGCAGCTAAGTGCGCGCTGGTCGGTGGTCGACGCGAGCGGCGCCACGCCGGCGCGGGCCGAGAAGGCCGAGCTCAGTGTCGACGTCGCCGGCAGTGACGCCGACAGCCTGGTGGCTGCGCACCGCCTGGCGCTGTGGCAGCTGGCCCAGCGCATCGTGCGGCCCTGAGGCTGCGATCGTCACGAGAGAGCCACTGCGACACGCCATGGATTTCGACCCGAGCCTGCTCTCGATGACCGAGATCATCCGGCTGCAGACGCTGCTGTCTCAGGAGCTGGCGCGCCGCTTCGAGATCAGCGCGGCGCTGGCCTTCACCGACATCGTCGGCTCCACCGCTTACTTTGCGCGTTATGGCGACGAAGCTGGCAAGCAGTTGCAGGTGCTGCACCTCGACCTGCTCGAACAATGCCTGCCCCCACACGGCGGGCGCATCGTCGACACCGCCGGCGACGGCGCCTTCGCCGTCTTCCCCGGCGCCGCCGCCGCCACCGCCGCGGCCGATGCGATGACGGCGCTGCTGTTGCGTGCCAGCGAAGAGAACGAACACCGCGCGCGCGAGCACCAGCTCACGCTGCGCATCGGCATGCACTGGGGCCGCGTGCTGAGCGACGGCGTGCAGGTCACCGGCGACGCCGTCAACCTGTGCGCGCGTATCGCGGCGTCGGCTGACCCGGGGCAGATCCACCTCTCGCGCGAACTGTTCCAGGAGCTCGGCATCGCGCACCGCGTCTTGTGCCGGCCCATAGGCGCGGTCGCACTGAAAGGCGTGAACCGCAGCGTCGAGCTGATGGCGCTGGAATGGCGCGACTCGTCGCGCTTCCCCACCACGGTGCTGGTGCGCGAAAGCGGCCAGCAGATCGTGCTGCCGGCGCAGGACATCATCGCCTTCGGCCGGCTCGAGCTGATCGAAGGCATGGTGGCCAACGACATCGTGCTGGCCCTGCCCGACGCCACCGCCACGCGGCAGATCAGCCGCTGGCACTTCGAGCTGCGCCGGCGCTCGGCCGGCTACACGCTGCGCGCCGTGTCGAGCCAGTTCACCAGCGTCGACGGCCAGCCGCTGGCGCACGGCCAGGAGCTGCCGATCAAGCCCGGTTCGGTGGTCGAACTCTCGGGCGTGATGACGCTGGAATTCCTGGCCGAGCGGCCCGGCTTCGAACGGTCCGACGACGCCACGCATTTCGCGGCGAAACGCCCGGCGGAGCCGCCTTCCAGGTTCTGACGCCCGACGCCTAGTGCCTAAAGTGCGTGCATGGCGTGCAACTCTTTGGCCGCAGCCAACGTGGCGCGGTAGCCGGCGCCGATGGCGCGTTCGCGGTACTCGCGGTTGATGTTGGCCCAGTAGCCGAACTCGGGGTGCAGCAGCACATCGGCCGCGGCGGCGTCGGGCGCGGTGAGCTCGCGCTTGCGCAGGTCCGACTCGCGCCAGCGCTCGGCACCCGGCGGCGTGCGCTCTTCATGCGCCGAGGCGTCGACGGCGAGCACACGCGTGGCCCCGAGCGCGCGCGCCAGCCGCACCGGCAGTGGCATGCGCAGGTCGGCATCGGCATAACGCTGGCCGCGGATGCGCACCGGCGCGAACTGGCCCTCGATGGCGGCAGCGGCCTGCACCGCCAGGCCGACATCGCCGCGGTTGAAGCCGACCACGCTGCCGTCGCCCAGGCGTTGCGCCACGCACACCATCGTCAGCGGCAGCTTTTCCAGCAGGGTCGTGCCGGCACATGCATGCACCTGCTCGCGCACCAGCTCGGCCAGCGCCGCGCCGGAAAGCCGTTCGCTGCCGGTGAGGGCCAGCCGTGCCAGCTTCCATGGCGGTAGCTCCAGCGCCAGCGTCTCAAGTTGCACCATGGGCATCTGCGCGGCAAAGAGGCAACCCACCACGGCACCGGCCGACGCGCCGACGATGAGGTCGGGCATGAGCCGCAGCTCATGCAGCGCCTTGAGCACGCCGACATGCACGAAGCCGCGCGGCCCGCCGGAGCTGAAGACCCAGGCCACGCGCCGTGTGCGCGCGAGCGCGCCGACGGCGGGCGCGTCGACACCGTCATGGTCGGCATCGGGATTGAAGGTGCAGGCGCTGGCCGGCAGCAGTGCCATGGCGGCACCGAGCAGCCGCCGCCGCGAGCGCAACTGCACGTCATGGCCGTTCTGTGGCACAACCGGGGCTGTCGACATCACCAAAGGGTTAGCGCTATGCGAAGTTTGTGGATTCTGCTGTGTGCCGCCGCCGTGGCTGCGCTTGCCGGCTGCGGCACGCCTTACGCCACCGTGCCCAACAGCAAAGGCGAGCCGGTGATGCTGCTCGGCCACGACCCGGTGGCTTACTTCACGCGCGGCGCGCCCATGCGCGGGCTGCCACAGTTCCAGGTGAGCCTGCCCCAGCGCAGCTACTACTTTGCCAACGCCGAACACAAGGCCCTCTTCGAAGCCAACCCGCAGCGCTACGAGCCGCAGTACGGGGGCTTTTGTTCCAGCGGCGCGGCCTTCGCCATCAAGCTCGGCAGCGACCCCGGCGCGTGGCAGATCTTCGACGGGCGCCTCTTCATCTTTGGCGATGTGCTGGGCAAGTCGGCCTGGGGTGTGGACCCGGCCTGGAACGTGGCCCATGCCGACCGGCTCTGGCCCGAGATGCGCGACCGCGGCTGGCGCGCGCAGTCCCTGATGCGCTACGCCGACAAGGTGCCGCACTACCTCACCGGCGCGCAGATCAAGGCGCAGTGGGAAGCGAAGAACCCGGGCCAGACCTGGCCCAGCTTCGACCCGGGCGGCATGGTCAACAACCTCTTCCTCAAGCCACCGGGTTGGCGCGCGGCCGAAGGCTTCGGCCAGCCGGCTCTGGGTTATCCGCAGTGAATGGGCGACAAGGACTGCTTGAGCACCAACCATGAACCTGCCCACGATCGAGATCCACCCGGTGTCACCCGAGCGGCTGCCTCACTTCCTGGCGCTGTTCGATGGTGAGGCCTTCAGCGACAACCCGAAGTGGGGCTTCTGTTACTGCCAGCTTGCGTACGTCGACCACAGCGTCGTGCAGTGGAAAGAACGCCAACAGGAACAGAACAGGCGCGCCGCGTGCGATGGCATTCAGCGCAACGCCATGAAGGGCTACCTGGCTTACCGCGGCGGCAAGCCGATCGGCTGGTGCAACGCCGCGCCGCGCACGATGCTCTGTGCGTTCAACGACGAGCCCGACCCGGACGCCGCCGGCATCGGGCAGATCACCTGCTTCATCGTCGTCAAGAGCCAGCGCGGCACGGGCGTGGCCAAAGCCTTGTTGCGGGCCGCCTGCGCCGGCTTTCAGGCACAAAACCTGCGCATCGTTGAAGCCACCGCCAACCCAAAGGCGTCAAGCGACGCCGAGCATCACTACGGCCCGCTGAGCATGTACCTGGCCGAGGGCTTTGCCGTGCACAGTACCGACGAAGATGGTTACGTCAGCCTGCGCCTGCACCTGAGCTAGCGGCACGGCGGCCAGGCGCCTCAGCCCTTGCCGGCCTTGGCCGCGGCCACCATCCGCGCCAGCTCTTCGCCGCTCTTGTAGTGCGGCACACGGTTGACCAGCCGCCAGCTGCGCTGCACGAAGCTGTTGCTGCCGCCGACCTCGTCGCGCCAGTACTTGTCGGCCAACGCGGTGTTGCCGGGCACGTCGAGCAGGAAGGCTTCGCGCGAGCCGCTGCCGCCGAAGATGTAGAGCTTGCCGTTGAAGATGCGCCAGGAGTCGGCGTCGCCGCCCCAGGGAATACCGTAAACGATGCCGTTGGCGCAGAAGCCGCCGTATTGCGGGACGTACTTCTTCGGTTCGGCGTCGAAGAGGGCCTTGTGTGCGGCGCTGGCGAAGCGGAAGGTCACGCCCTCCATCGTGCTGCTGAACTTCGGGTCGCCCTTGGCATGCGTGCCCTGGGTGAAGTAGGCCACCACGTCATGGCCGAAGAGCATCAGCCGCTCGTCGCCTTCTTTCACGGCGTTCACCGGTTTGAGCGATGACGAGGGGTTCTGCGCCACTAGCGCCGAGCAACCGGCAAGCAGCATCGCCGCGGCCAGCAGCAGGGCCGATCGTCGAAGTGCTAACAAGGAAAATGTACGGTAAATCATCATCATCAAACTCCAGGTGCCGATGCGGGATTCTGGGCCCAGCCGGTGGGCTCGGCCTGGCGCCGCAGCTGGTCGGTGTAGGGTGCCGTCCAGCCGAGCATGGCGCTGGCAGCAAGACAGCGTTCGCGCAAGTGCTGCTCGTCGCGGCCGTCGAGATGCACGATGCCGTAGCGCCAGCTTCCCAGCCACTTGAAGTCGCGCGCCAGCTCGCGCCCCTGGCGCGGGTAGGCGAAGAGCAGCGCGTCCGGGTAGCGACGGCTGAATTGCGCGTGGTGCGCCGCGCTGGGCATGGGCGGCATGGCCTCGCCTGGGAACGCCCGATAGACAAGGCTTGCGGCCGCCCCGGCGCGTGGGGCCCGGCGCGGCAGCGCCATCGGGTCCTGCCCCAGCGCCAGTGCCAGCGTCATGGCATGCACGTCGACACCCAGCACACGCTGGTACAGGTCGGAAAACTGCGACGCCAGGCGCGGGTTGAATTCGATCACCGCCAGCCGGCCGCTGTTTTCGTCGAAGAAGAACTCCATGTTGAAGAAGCCATGCGTGAAGCCGATGGCGCCGAGGAAGCGCCGCGCCACATCCAGCGCGCGGGCCTGGACGTCGAGCGCCAGCCGGCTCGGGTATTCCCAGCGCATGAAGGCATTGGTGCCTGGGTAGCTGATGGCGTCGACCACGCCCAGCGCATGCACCTGCCCTTCCTGCACCCAGCCGTCGAGATTGAACTGCGGCACGCTCGTGGGCAACGGCTCTTCCAGCAGCATGCGGTGCGCGCTGCCGGCATGCGGCAGACGCTCACGCAGCACCTGCTCGAAGGGCTCGACCAGGCGGCGGATGACCCATAGCTCGCGGTGACCGAAACGCGTGTGTGCATGCAACTCGTCGCGGCTGCGCACCTCGCGCGCGAGCACCGAGAACGCGGCCTTCACCGGCTTGACGAAGCGCGGGTACGACAGGCCTTCGGGGATGGGTGCGCCGTAGGCCGCGTCGAGCTCGGCGAAGGCCAGGTTGGCCTCGGGTGCGACCTGCTGCAGCACGCGCCGCGCGTGCAGCTTGTGCTGCGCCGCCAGCACCGCTTCGGGCGTGGTGCCGGGCAGGCCCAGGTGTTCGGCCACAAGGGCCGCAGCCAGCGCTCCGAACTGTTCGTGGTGCGAGACCACCCCGGCCCAGCCGCGACGCGCGCCACGGCGCGCCTGGCGTGCGGCAAAGCGGCGCAGGTCGAAGTGGATGAGGTGCGCGTTGCTGGGGAAGGCGAAGAGGTCGAAGCCGGCCTCGTCGTACTCGTGCGTGCCGCGGCAATGCGCGAAGGCCAGCGCATCCCAGTCGTAGTTGAAGAGCAGGCCGATGCGTTTCATGCAGTCTCGATCGGCGCGGCCAACGCCTCGCGCTGCCGCCACCACCAGCGCACGGCCAGCGGCAGCAGCGACAGCACCAGCATCGCCGCCACCAGCTGTGGCGAGAACAAGGCCCCACCGGCGCTGAAGCGTGCGAGGTCGGTGCCGGCCTGTACATAGGCCGCGCTGCCCGGTGCCATCCCGAGCGCGCTGGCGCCGAAGAAACTGCGCAGGCGCATGCGGCTCAGGCCCATCAGCGGATTGACGATGAAGTAAGGCACGACGGGTGCGAGGCGCAACGCAAAGAGCATCAGTGCGCCATCACGCGCGACGGCGCTTTCCAGGGGCGCCAGGCGTGCGCCCCAACGTCGCTGCACCAGGTCGCGGGCGTAATAACGCGCCACCAGGAACGACAGCGTGGCGCCGCAGGTCGAGGCCAGCACCACCATGAAGGTGCCGCTCCACCAGCCGAAGCACATGCCGGCGCACAGCGCGAGCAGGCTGCAGCCCGGCAGCGACACCGCCGAAAACGCGGTGAAAAGCACGAAATAGCCGAAGGTGAACTGCAGGGGCGCGGTGTCGTGCAGGCCTGCCAGCCACTGCTGCTGCTGGCGCAGCCAGGCTATGTCGGGCCAGCTGAAGGCCGTGGCCATGCTGCAGCCTTCAAGGCATAGCATGAGGGCGATCAACAGCAGAAGGGGTGGACGCAGGCACTTCATGAAGTCGTGAGCATGGGCCGGCTTCTTACGTCCGGCGGCAGAAGTTGGATGCAACCACAGCCGAATTTCAACGCGTCAGCGTGCGCCGCCAGAGGTAGCTCAGGCTGTCGACCAGGGCCACCAGCAGCAGCATCGCCGCCAGGATGGTGGCCGTCTTGCCCATATGGAAGAGCCCCATGTGAAAGGCCAGCAGCTGCCCCAGGCCACCGGCACCCACCACGCCCAGCACGGCCGCGGCACGGATGTTGTTTTCCCAGCGGTAAAGCGTGTAGCTCATGAGTTGCGGCAGCACCTGCGGCAAGGTGGCGTAGAAGAACACGGCCCACGTGCCCACGCCTTGCGCGCGCAGCGCATCGGCCGGGCCGGGTGCGGCATTTTCCACGGCCTCGGCGAAGAGGCGGCCGAGCACGCCGCTGGTGTGCACCGCCAGCGCCAGCGTGCCGGCGAAAGGCCCGAGGCCGGCGGAAATCAACAACAGCGCCGCCCACACCAGCTCAGGCACGGCGCGCAGCGCGTTGAGCAGCAGGCGCGTCGGCGCACGCGCCCAGGCGTGGTCGGCGCCGCGGCCGCGGCTGGCGGGCAGCGCCAGCGCCACGCCGGCCAGTGCCGCGAGCAAGGTGCCCAGTGCCGACATCGCCAGTGTCTCGCCCATGGCAAAGCCGACGCGCGCTAGGAAAGGCGTGCTCAAGTCGGGCGGGAAAAATTCGCCGATGAAGCGGCCCATGCTGCGCACGGCGTCCATCGAGAAGAACTGCGCCCATAGCAGGTTCAGCGACCCGAAGCTGGCGATGACCAGCAGCAACAGCGCCGCACTGGCCCAGCAGGCGCGACAACGCGCGTTGAAGAGCGGCGGCGGCGGCGGCGGCGGCAGTGAGGTGTTCGAGCTCATGTGTGCGCCGATGCTCAACCCATGCTGCGGCGAAGCACCGCGCTGATGCGGTCGGCCAAGGCGACCAACCCCACGAACACCAGCAGCATCGTGGCCACTTCGCCGCCGTTGAACATCTTCATCGAGCTGTCCATCTGTTGCCCCAGGCCACCCGCGCCGACGAAACCCAGCACCACCGAGGAGCGGATGGCACATTCCCAGCGGTACACCGTATACGAGCTCAGCTCGGCGGCATTCCCTGGCAACAAGGCGTAAAAGAAGGCCTGCAGGCGCGAGCTGCCGTTGCGCAGCAGGTTCTGCGCGGCATGGTTGTCGCCGCTCTCGAGAATGTCGGCGTAGACCTTGCCGAGCATGCCGCCGTAGGTCAGCGTGATGGCCAGCACGCCGGCCGTGGGGCCGAGGCCGACGACGCGCACGAACACCAGCGCCCACACCAGCTCGGGCACGCTGCGCAGCACGATCAGCGTCCAGCGCAGCGCCTGGCGCAGCAGCGCCGGGCCGCGCGCCATGCGCCCCGATAACGCTGAAACCGACAGCACACGCGTCGACAGCAGCGTCATCGGCCAGGCGATCACCAGCGCCAGCGTGATGCCGGCCGTGGCGATGGCCACGGTGCGCCAGGTCTCGCGCGCCACCAGCCACAGGAATTCGGCGTCCAGCGCCGGCGGCAGGAAGCTGGCGAGGAAGCGGCCGCTGACGCGCAGGTTCTGTGGCTCCAAAAGCGTCCACGGTTTGAATTCCGTGGCCACCACCATCGGCCACAACAGCACCAGCGCGGCCGAGGCCCACAGCACGCGCTTGTGCCAGGCGGGGTCGCGGGTGGGAGCCGCGCTGTAGGCCGTCATCGGCAGTACGTCACCGCCGGCAAGGCCAGCTCGGGCGGCGGCTCGTCGACGGCGGGCGCCGGGCCCGTCAGCTCGTCTTCATGCTGCGCGTACAGCGCCGCCAGCCGCTCTGGCTTGACCTGCGCGGCGGGCAGGTCGAAGGCCAGCGCGCCGTCGCGCAGGCCGACGATGCGCGGGAAGAACTTCAGCGCCATCTCCACATGGTGCAGCGTGGCCACCAGCGTCACGCTGCGTTGCCGGGCCTGCGCCACCAGCGTGTCGAGCGCCTGCACTGCGCGCGTCGGGTCCAGCGCCGACAAGGGCTCATCGATGAGCCAGAACCGGGCCGGCGCCAGCAGCGCACGCGCCAGGCCGACTCGCTGGCGCTCGCCGCCCGAGAGCCGGTCGACGCGGTCGAAAAGTTTGTCGGCCAGGTTGAAGCGTTGCAGCGCTTCGTGTGCGGCCGGGATGTCGCTCGGGTACAGCAGCGAGCGCAGGCTCTGCCCCAGGCTCTGCGCCGGCAGCCGGCCGGCGAGCACGGCCGTGACCACACGCTGGCGCGGTGGCAGCGGCGGCACCTGCGGCGCGAGGAAGAGGCTGCCACGCAGCGCCTGCAACTCGTGCCGTGGCAGCCGCCAGGGGTCGACGCCATCGAGCCGCAGCACACCACCATCGGGCTTCATCGCGCAGGCCAGCAGCTGCAGCAGCGTGGTCTTGCCCGCACCCGAAGGGCCGATCACCGCCAGCTGTTCGCCCGACGCGACGCGCAGCGACAGCGGCAGCAGCGCGGCCGGCGCTGCCGCGCGTGCCGCCGGGTGGCGCCCGGCCACGCCATCGAGCTCGATCTTCAAAAGCGCGCGGCTCAGAGCAGGCCGGCGCCGCGGGCGGCGGCTTCGATGCCTTTGTAGTTTTCGGGCTTGCTCGGCACGAAGCGCGTGGCGCGCTGCAGCTCGAGGATCTCCTTACCTTCGGCGTTATCACGCGACAGCGCGAGCAGCGCCTGCGTCAGCTTCTCGCGCAGCGCCGCCGGCATGTCGGCATGCACCGTCCAGTTGTAGTCGTAGTAGGGCGGCGTGGTGTAGAACACCCGCACCTTGCTCGTGTCGACCTTCTTGTCGGCCACGAACTTGTCCCACACCGAGATGTTCAGCGCGCCGGCCTGCACCTTGCCGGCGGCCACCGCGGCGATGGTCGCGTCATGCGCGCCGCTGAAGGCGACACGTTTGAAATCCTTGTCCGGGTCCAGCCCGGCCTGCATCAGGAAGCTGCGCGGCATGAGGTGGCCCGAGGTCGAGCTCTGCGAGCCGAAGCTCACGTCTTTGCCCTTCAGGTCGGCCAGCGTCTTGATGTTGTCTTCGCTGGTGATGAACACCGAGCGGAATTTTTCGTCTTCCTCGCGCTGCACCAGGGGCAGCATCTTGCCGCCGGAGCGCACGTTGGCCTGCACGAAGGTGAAGCCGCCGAACCAGGCCATGTCGACCTTCTTGTTCACCAGCGCCTCGACCGACGCGGCGTAGTCGGTGACCGGCGTGTACTCGACCTTCATGCCGAGTTTGTTTTCCAGGTACTTCATCAGGGGCCCCGCCTTGCGCGCCAGCTCGGTGGGCGACTCGTCAGGGATGGCGGTGACGCGGAACACTTGCTGCGCATGCACCGTCGCCGTGAAGGCAATGAGCGCGCAACTCAGCAAGGCCTTGAAAGTGCGTGAAGGTGACAAGTCGATCATGGGATTCTCCTGAAAAAGCTTGAGACGACGTGGGCCGAGAATGGCCACGGCGTGCATTGGAACCCAAGTTCACATCGGCTGCCGGGGCGCTGCTACATTCCCCGCGTTACTGCCAACGCGCCCCTCGCCACCACCCCACCATGCCCACCCCGCAGTTCCTGCAGCTCTTCGAAATCAACGCCAGCGAGCAAGCCCATGAGGCGGCCGCGGGGCTGCTGGCGCCGATGGCGGCGCTGTCGCCCAAGTTCTTCTACGACGCGCTGGGCTCGCGTCTCTTCGATGCCATCACCGAACTGCCCGAGTACTACCCGACGCGCACCGAAGCACGCATCTTCGAAGACCAGCTCGACAAGATCGCGCAGCGGCTGCACTTTTCCGTGCCACCGGGCTTCACGATGGTCGATCTGGGTGCGGGCAACTGCGCCAAGGGCGCCAGGTTGTTCGAGCCACTGCAGCCGGCGCACTACATCGCGGTGGACATCTCGGCCGACTTCCTGCGCCAGTCGCTGCAGGACCTGCAGTCGCGTTACCCGTTGCTGCAGATGACGGCGGTGGGCATGGACTTTTCCAGCAGCCTGAGCCTGCCTCAAGGCATGGTGACGGGCCCGGCGCTGGTGTTCTACCCCGGCTCGAGCATCGGCAATTTCGACCCCGACCAGGCGCTGGCGCTGGTGCAGCGCGCGCGCACGCTGGCCAACGGCGGTGCGCTCCTGATCGGCGTCGACCTGGTGAAGGACGTGGCCACACTCGAGCGCGCCTACGACGACCCACTGGGCGTCACCGCGGCCTTCAATCTGAACCTGCTGCGCCACCTGAACCAGCTGCTGGGCACCGACTTCGACGTGCGCGACTGGCGCCACGTGGCCTACTTCAACAGCACCGCCTCGCGTATCGAGATGCACCTGCACGCCAGGCACGCACTCACCGTGCGCTGGCCCGGCGGCGAGCGGCGCTTCATTGCCGACGAAGGCATCCATACCGAGAACTCGTACAAGTGGCGCCGCGCGGACTTTGAAGAGCTGATGCGCCAGGCCGGTTTTCACCAGGTGCGCACCTGGACCGACGAGCAGCAGTGGTTCGCGGTGACGCTGGCGAGCGGCTGAGTGCGAGATTGAACCGCTGCTGACGCTCAAACGGCGCAGGATCGAAAGCCGGCGAAGACGTCGCTGCGATTTGCCGCAAAGTAGTTGCGGTAGCGCGCGTGTTTCATGCGCGCGGCGGTGGCGAACGACGCGCCGCGCAACACCGGGCGGCCGTCGAACCAGGGCGCCGAGTAGTCGGCGTACGGGTGCGGCGTGAAGCCGGGGTAGGGCGCGAAGGCGCTGGCTGTCCACTCCCACACCTGGCCCCATTCGAAGCCATCGCCAAGCGTGGCGGCGGCATGCTCCCACTCGGCTTCACTGGGCAGCCTCCGGCCGCTGAAGCGGCACCAGGCGGCGGCCTCAAACTGCGTCAGGTGCACGGCCGGCTGCGCCGTATCCAGCGTGTGCCACTCACCAAAACGCGCGTGTTGCCAGCTGCCGTCGTCGCCGCGGCGCAGGTGGCGCGGGCGGTTGACGTTGGCCTTGCGCCGCCAGGCGAAGCCTTCGTCGCTCCACCAGCGCTTGTCGTCGTAGCCACCGGCTTCGATGAAGGGCAGGAAGCGCGCCCAGTTCACCACGCTGCGGTCGATGCTGAAGCCGGGCAAGGCGATCTCGTGGCTGCCGCGTTCGTTGTCGAACGCGAAGCCGTGGGCGTCCGTGCCCAGCGTGCACACGCCACCGGCCAGCTCAGCCTCGCCTTGCAGGCTGCCATGGGCCGCCGCTGCGTGGCGCAGCGCGTGCGCCACCGGCAGCGCCAGCTGCTGCGCCATGTAGGCCGCGGCTTCGCCGTGCATGTCCTCGTGCGCCAGCACAAGGCGGAAGAAGTACAGCGCGTCGTCGTCATGCGGCGCGTCGCGCAACAAGGCCAGCGTGCGTTCGCGCACCTGGCGGGCGTACTGCCGCGTAGCTCGAGCGTCAGGCAGGTCGAGATGCCAGCGCCGCGTGTGCGCCACGTGCGACGAGTCGAACAGCGCGTCGGCCCGCGGCAGGCACGAGGCGCCGCGTGCGCTGTCGGGTCCGGCCAGGCGCCAGCGGCCGCGCAGTGGGTTGCGTGCGAGCCAGCTTTCCTCGAACCACGCCACATGCCCCAGCTCCCAGCGCGGCGGGTTGATCTCGGCCTGGTAGGGCACCTCCAGTCCACGCGGCAGCACGGCCTCGAAGGCATCGAACAAGCGCAGGCTGTGCGCGCGCGCATCGTTCAACGCCGTGGCCAGCGCGGCGGGGTCACCGTGGCGCAGGGTTTGCGGGTCGTCGATCGCGGCTATAACGGGTGCAGGAGACATCGGATGAAGAGCAGACCGCAGTTGTGCCTGGTGACGCCGGCGCTGGCCGCTGCCAACAACGGCAACTGGCAGACAGCCGCGCGCTGGGCGCAGATGCTGGCGGCGGATTATCGGGTGCGGCTCATCAGTGCCTGGGACGGCGGCGCCAGTGAAGACGCGCACGACGTGGCCATGATCGCGCTGCACGCACGCCGCTCGGCGGCGTCGATCGCCGCCTGGCGTGCGCAGCCGCCGCGCCGCCCACTGGTGCTGGCGCTGACCGGCACCGATCTCTACCGCGACATCCAGACCGACGCCGCCGCGCAGCGTTCCCTGGCGCTCGCCGACCGCCTCATCGTGCTGCAGGAACTGGCGCCGCTGTCGCTGCCCGCGGCTTATCGCGCCAAGGCCGTCGTCGGCTTCCAGTCGTGCCGCAGCCGGCGCACGTTGCCGAAGTCACCGCACCGGCTGCGTGCCTTGATGGTCGGCCACCTGCGCGAAGAAAAGTGGCCCGAGACCTACTTTGAGGCCGCGAGTTTGCTGGCTCCACAACACGACATTTACCTCGACCACATCGGCGCGCCGCTGGACCCGCTGCTGGGCCAGCAGGCGCGGGCCTTGATGGACGCACAGCCGCGTTACCGCTGGCTCGGCGCCTTGCCGCACGGCGTGGTGCGCCAACGCATCCAGCGCGCCCATGTGCTGGTGCACTGCAGCCGCATGGAAGGCGGCGCGCATGTGGTGATGGAGGCCGTGCGCTCGGGCACGCCGGTGCTGGCGTCGCGCATCGATGGCAACGTCGGCATGCTCGGGCGCCACTACACCGGCTATTTCGAGCCTGGCGATGCACGAGGTCTTGCGTCACTGCTCGAGCAAGCCCGGCACGATGCGACTATGCTGCCGGCCCTGCGCGCCCAGTGCCTCATGCGCGCGCCGCTGTTCGACCCCGTGCATGAATCGGCCACGCTGCGCCAACTGCTTGCCTCGCTCCTGGAGAAACCACGATGAACGCTCCCGAAAAGACCCTCGAACCCCGCCTCACGTCGCTCTCGCACGGCGGCGGCTGTGGCTGCAAGATCGCGCCGGGCGTGCTGTCCGAAATCCTCAAAGGCACGACGCAGATGCCGGTGCCCAAGGAACTGCTCGTCGGCATCGAAACCGCGGACGACGCGGCCGTCTACCAGCTCAACGACGAGCAGGCGCTGATCGCCACCACCGACTTCTTCATGCCCATCGTCGACGACCCGTACGACTTCGGCCGCATCGCCGCGACGAATGCCATCAGCGACGTCTACGCCATGGGCGGCCGCCCGATCATGGCGCTGGCGCTGGTGGGCATGCCCATCAACGTGCTCTCGACTGCGACCATTGGCAAGGTTTTGCAAGGCGGCAACGATGTTTGCAAGGCCGCGGGCATCCCCATCGCCGGCGGCCACACCATCGATTCGGTCGAGGCCATCTACGGCCTCGTCGCGTTGGGTTTGGTGCACCCGAAACTGGTGAAGCGCAATGCCGACGCGCGGCCGGGCGACGTGCTCATCCTGGGCAAGCCGGTGGGCGTGGGCGTGCTCTCGGCGGCGCTGAAAAAAGAGCAGCTCTCGGCCGAGGGCTACGCGCAGATGATCGCCACCACGACCAAGCTCAACACCCCCGGGCCCGAGCTGGCGGCGCTGACGGGCGTGCATGCGCTGACCGATGTCACCGGCTTCGGCCTGGCCGGCCACGCGCTCGAGCTGGCCAAGGGTGCGGCCTGCGAAGTGCAGATCGACTGGGACAGCGTGCCGCTACTGTCGAACGTTAGAACCATGGCCGCGCAAGGCTTCGTCACCGGCGCTTCGAGCCGCAACTGGGCCGGCTATGGCAAGGACATCGTGCTACCCGCTGGCTTTGCCGCCGAAGACCAGGCGCTGCTGACCGACCCGCAAACCAGCGGTGGGCTGCTCGTGTCGTGCACGGCCGAGTCGGTAGGCGAGGTGATGGCGGTGTTCCAT
Source organism: Rubrivivax sp. (assembly GCA_031365825.1). Classification (GTDB taxonomy): domain Bacteria; phylum Pseudomonadota; class Gammaproteobacteria; order Burkholderiales; family Burkholderiaceae_C; genus Rubrivivax. Next base: position 14,574 of record JANLYV010000308.1, read on the forward strand.
CGCCACGGCTTCACCGCTGCCGCTGCCATCGGCCGCGTGGCTGCAGCCGGTGGTGCGCCAAGGCTGGTGGTGCGATAGTGGTCAAAAAAGCGCTGGACGTCGTTCTCTACGGCGCCAGCGGCTTCGTCGGCCGCCAGACGGTGGCCTACTTTGCGCAGCATGCGCGGGGTTTGCGTTGGGCTGTGGCCGGCCGCAACGAACACAAACTGCGCGAAGCGCTCGCGCAAGCCGGCGCCGAGGTGCCGCTGTTCGTCGCCGACGCCCGCGATGTCAACGCGCTCGCCGCGCTGGCGGCGCAAACGCGGGTCGTGCTCTCCAGTGCCGGCCCGTTCGCGCGTTATGGCAGCGAACTCGTCGCCGCATGCGTGGATAAAGGCACCCACTACGTCGACATCACCGGCGAAACGCCCTGGGTGCGTGAGCTCATCGACCAACACCACGACACGGCGCGACGCCAGGGCACGCGCATCGTGCCCTGCTGCGGCTTCGACTCGGTGCCCTCGGACATCGGCACTTTCATGGTGGTGCAGGCGATGAAGCAGCGCCATGGCAACGAATGCGTCGAGGTCAAGGCCAGCCAGCGCATGAAAGGCGGCATCAACGGCGGCACCGTGGCCTCGATGCTGAGCATGCTCGAAGACGGCCACGAAGAACGCTTCAGGCAGCCCTTCCTGCTCAACCCCGAGGGTACGCTGCCGTTGGACGTTAGCGCACACGCCGACCCGTTCGCACCACACCATGACGCCGACTTCGACGCCTGGCTCGGCCCCTTCGTGATGGGCCCGATCAACACCCGCGTGGTGCGCCGCAGCGCTGCGCTGCTGGGGCCTGATGCCGGTTACGGGCGCGACTTCAAGTACCAGGAATACATGCACTTCGGCCGCGGCGCGGCGGCGGCGGTGGCGGCCGCGGGTGTGAGTGCCGCCACGCTCACGGGCCAGGGTTTGGTCGCGCTGTCGCCGCTGCGCAAGCTGGTCACGTCGTTGGCGGCGATGGGCCCCAAGCCGGGCGACGGCCCGAGCGTGGCCACCATGGACGGCGGCTCGTTCCGCTGCGAACTCATCGCCAAATCTGCCAACGGTCATGAGGTACGGGCGTCGATTGCCGACCAGGGCGACCCTGGCAACCGCGCCACCACGAAGATGGTGTGCGAAGCCGCGCTGGCATTGGCCCTGAATGAAAAGGCGCTGCCGCGTGCGGCGGGCGTCATCACGCCAGCCGTGGCTTTCGGCGAGGTGCTGGTGCAGCGGCTGCGCGCGGCGGGCATGACGCTGCAGCTCCAGGATTGAGATGGAGCCCCCACGCTCACTGCGTTCGCTGCCCCCCGAGGGGGCTCTCAGTACCTTCGGAACGGCCGGGCGGTACTGAGATGGCCCGCTTGTCGGCCGCCGAGGTGGCGCACTACCAGCACGAAGGCTGGGTCATTCCGCAGTTCCGGCTCGATGCCGGGCGCATCGACGGCCTGGTGTCGGCGCTGGAGCAACTGCTGCACGAAAACCCCGGCGTGCGGCCCGAGAAGCTCGTGTCGGCACACGTCGAAGCCGGGCCTGGCGACAGGGCTAACAGCGAAGGTGTGCGGGGCCACCATGCCTTCCTCGATCTGGCGATGGACCGCGACATCGTCGAGCTCGTCAGCGGCGTCATCGGTGACGACGTCATCCTGTGGGGCTGCCACATCTTTTGCAAGCCCGCCGGCCATGGCTACGAGACGCCGTGGCACCAGGACGGCCACTACTGGCCGATCCGGCCGCTGGCCAACTGCACCGTGTGGCTGGCGCTGGAGCCGTCGACCCGGGCCAACGGCTGCCTGCGCGTCATTCCGCGTTCCCACCAGGGCAAGGTCTTGCACGCGCACCTGCACGAAGACCGCAGCGACCTCACGCTCAACCAGCGCCTGGCGGCGGGCACTTTCGACGAAGGCAACGCGGTCGACCTCGAACTCGAACCCGGCCAGATGTCGTTGCACGATATCCACATGATCCACGGCGCCGCGGCCAACACGAGTGTGCTGCGCCGCACCGGTGTGGCGCTGCGCTACATGCCGGCGAGCTCGCATTTCGACCGCAGCCTCAAGCCCTCGGACGGCCAGACCGGCGTGCCGGTGGACTTCGCGCGGCGACCGATCTGGCTGGTCAAGGGGGTGGACCGTTCGCGGCAGAACGATTTCGAGGTGGGCCACCCACGCTGACCAGCCCGGTGGCCAGCGCCGTGCCGAACAGGATCACGGCGCCGGCGGCCACCATCACCGGTGTCACCACTTCGCCCAGGAACACACCGCCCCAGAGCACGCCGAAGAGCGGGATGACGAAGGTCACCGAGATGGCGCGCGCCGGGCCGATGTTGGCGATGAGGCGGAAGTACAGCAGGTAGGCCGCCGCCGTGCAAAACACGCCCAGTACCATGACTGCGGCCCAGGCCATGGGGCCCGGCGCCTGCGCCGGCCAGGCCCAGGCGGCGGGCGCGGCCAGCACCAGCGTCGCCGCCGTCTGGCTGCCGGCGGCCACGGCCATGGCCGGCACATCGGCCAGGCGCTTCTTGGTGTAGTTGGCGGCGATGCCGTAGCACAGTGTGCCGGCGAGGCAGGCGGCCACCGCCAGCGTGGCGCCGCCGGCTTGCGTGCCGTCGCGCAGGCCGGCCTTGTCCCAGGCGAGCCAGGTGACGCCGGCGAAACCCAACGCCAGGCCGAATGCGCGGCCCTTGCTCGGCTTGTCGTGCAGCCATAGCCAGGCCACGAGCGCGCCCCACAGCGGCGAGGTGGCGTTGAAGACCGAGGCCAGGCCGGTGTGGATGTGCAGTACCGCCACGTTGAAGAGCACGAACGGGATTGCGGTGTTGACGAGGCCGACCACGGCGATCGGCCGCCAGTGCCGGCGCAGCACCGGCAGCATCCCTTTGGCCGTTAGCAAGACCAGCAGCAGCACGGCGGCCACGCCGACGCGCAGCGCCGCCAGCGCCAGCGCGCCGAACTCCACCGCCCCCAGGCGCATGAAGAGGAAGGAGGCGCCCCACAGCGCTGCCAGCAGCAGCATCTCGGCCAGGTCGCGGGTTTTCAAAGCAGCAGGCTGCCTTCGTGCTGCAGCAGTTTTTCCTTGCGCGGCAGGCCGCCGGCGAAGCCGGTGAGCGAGCCGTTGGCGCCGATGACGCGGTGGCAGGGCACGATCACGCCCACCGGGTTGCGCCCGCAGGCGCTGCCGGTGGCGCGCGGCACGGCGCCATGGCCCACGGCGGTGGCCACTTCACCGTAGGTCCTGGTGCGGCCATGCGGAATGGCGCGCAGCTGCTGCCACACGGCACGCTGGAACAAGCTGCCGTGCAGGTCCAGCGTCGGTTCGTCCGCCGGTGTGGCCTCGCCTGCCCAGTAGGCGTCGAGCCAGCGCCGCGTGGCGGCGATGTGCGGGTGGCGCGGCTTGATGTCGGCGTCACTGTTCAGGCCGAAGCGCTCTTGCGCGTCAAACCACAGCACGGCCAGGCCGTCGGCGGTGGCCAGCGCCGTCATCGGGCCCAGCGGGGTGGGAATCTGCGCCTGCGCCACGACGGCCAGGCCTTCGAGAGAGTTCTTCATCATGTGCCGGTCTCCAGGGTTTGCCACAGCGCCATCACGGCGTAGGCGCGCCAAGGCTTCCAGGCCTCGGCGGCGGCGCTGACGGCCTTGATGTCGCGGGTGTTGAGGGCGTTGAGCACGCCGATGTCGGTGCCGGGAAAGGCATCGGGCCAGGCCAGCGCGCGCATGGCGATGAGCTGCACCGTCCACTCGCCTATGCCGGGCAGTTCGCGCAGCGCCGCCAACGTGGCGTCGAGCGGCGCGCCGCGCTGCAGCTGGATGCGGCCCTCGTGCAGCGCCAGTGCTAACGCTTGTAAGGCACGCACACGCTGGCGGTTGATGCCGAGCTTGCCGATGACTTCGGGGTCGGCCGCGGCGATGGCCGAGGCGCTGGGGAAGAGGCGCTGCAGGTCGGCAAAGGGTGTCGCTATGGGCCGGCCGAAGGTTTCGACCAGGCGCCGTGTGAGCGTGCGCGCCGCCGCCACTGTGACCTGCTGGCCGAGGATCACGCGCGCCGCAATCTCGAAGGCATCCATGCCATTGGGCACACGCACCCCCTCGCGCACCGGCACCGGCAGCCGCGCCAGCGTGGCCTCGATGGCGGCCGGGTCGGCATCCAGGTCGAGCGCCTGGCGCAGCCGCGGCAGCACGCTGCCCAGCGCCGGCACGAGGCCGGGTGCGACGCGCACATGCACCTCGTGGCGTTCGGGCACGAAGCGGCAGGCGAGCCAGCCGTCGATAAGCTTGCCGCCGTGCGGCCAGGCCAGCGTGCGGCGAATCTCCAGGCCCTGCACGGCCTCGACACCGGGCAGCGCGCGGTCGCTGAAAAAACGCAGCACGCCGGCGACGTCGTAGGGCGGGCGGTAGCCCAGGCGCACCTCGAAGTCGTGGCCGGCGCGGGTGGCACCGTCGACACGCTCGCGCCGCAGCGCCGTCGGGCTGAGCCGGTAGCGCGTGCTGAAGGCGGCGTTGAAGCGGCGCAGGCTGGCGAAGCCGCTGGCATGCGCGATCTCGGTCACGGCCAGCGGTGTGTCGGTGAGCAACTGCTTGGCCAGAAGAAGGCGGCGTGTGCCGAGGTAGTCCAGCGGCGTGACGCCATGCGCCGCCTGAAAGACGCGGCGCAGATGGCGGTCGGTCACGCCCAGACGCTGGGCGACCTCGGGGATGTAGAGGTCCTGGCCCTGCTGCACTGCGCTGTCGATCATGCGTGCCGCGTACTCGGCCAGGGCTTGCGATGAGTCCACCAGCGACAGCCCCGGCGCCAGCTCTGGCCGGCAGCGCATGCACGGCCGAAAGCCCGCGGCTTCAGCGCTGGCGGCGTTGCCGAAGAAGCGGCAATTGCGTGCTAACGGCGTACGTACGCGGCATACGGGGCGGCAGTAGATGCCGGTGGTTTTGACGCCAACGAAGACCCGGCCGTCGAAGCGCGCGTCGCGCGCCAGGATCACGGCGTAGAGGCTGGCGTCGTTGGCGGTGATGCTGGCGCTGGCGCTGGCGCTTGGGTTGAGGTTCAGGCTGGGCATGGGCCGGATTATCGGCACGCTGCGGATACGGACTCGCCGTTTTCGGACCTGTGCCTGGAAGGGCGCTTCAGCGACTGCGCGGGACGAGGTCGACGGGCAACCGGCTCCGCTCATGTCCCCCGGCCGGGGGAGTGAGCCCGGACACAAACAGCCCTGAGGACTGCCGCTGCGGCAAGGTCAGCGCGCTGCAGCTGAACGTCGGCCAACAGAAGCCGCGCCTGCGTCGCGTGCCGGGGCCGTGGCGCCGGGCGTGGTCGATGCGATGGCCTGGCCGGTGGGCCTTACGGCACCGGCACCAACTTCACGCGCTGGAACACGAGCCGGCGCACGCGCCCCGTGCTCACTGCCAGTGCCTCGCAGGCCGAGGCCGCATTGCGCCGCACTTCCACCAGCTCGATGGGGAAGGGCGCGGCGAAGCGGTCAGCACCCAGCGGCTTGAGCTCGAGCTCGCCGCGTGGGTAGCGCAGCAGTGCCTTGCCGTCGCCCAACGCCAGCGTGTAAAGCGTGCGCAGCTCGTCGCTGTAATAGTCGCCTGCACAGGCCTGCAGCTGTTCGGCCGCGGGCGGCTGCGGCGTTAGCAAAACGCGCTTGAGCGGCAGCTCGCGCCCGCCCTGGTGCCAGGTGGCTGTGGCGACCTTGCCGTCGGCGCCGGGCGCATCGAAGCGCACATCGGCGACCACGTCCTTCATGAAAAAACGATCGGCGGCCGACGCATACAGCGCGAACATCGGCTGGCCCGTGGCCTGCACCATCAACCGCGTGCCTTGCAGGGTGAAGCTGAGCACGAAGCCCGGGCGCATCTCGAAGTCGCCGACGAAGGGTGCCAGTGCGCGCTCGTCTAGCCAGACTTCGGCGGGGAAGCTGCGGGCCGGCTCGAGGCCGGCTGCGGCGTCGGCTGTGCCCTCAAGATAAACGTCAGCCACCCGGCGCGCCAGCTCGGCCGTGTTCAGCTCGGCGGCGTTGCCCAGCAGCACCACGCTGAGGTCCTGCTGCGGGAAGCGCAGCAGATTCGAGCGATAGGCGGCGTCGGCCCCGCCATGTTCGACGATGGCCAGCCCGCGGTAGCTGCCCAGCACCAGGCCGCTGGCGTAGCTGATGTCGCGGCCGTTGTTGAGCTTGCCGCGCTGCTGCATCGCGGCAAGCACGGCCGCGCCACCGACCTTGGCATCAACGAAGTTGCGCTGCCACAGTGCCAGGTCGTCCACCGTCGTCATCAGGCTCGTGGCGCCGACGTTGCTGTACGACAGCGCGACGTAGCGGTAGCCGTCGCGCGTGGGCCGGTAGGAATAGGCGCGGCCCTTGATCGGGCTGCTGTAGTTTTCCTGGAAGCGGGTGTGGGCCATGCCCAGCGGGCCGAAGATGCGCGCCTGCGCAAACGCCGCGAGCGACTGTCCCGAGACGCGCTTGACGATCAGCCCGAGCAACGTGTAGCCCGAGTTGCTGTAGAGCTGCTCGTCGCCGGGCGCGAAGTTCAGCTCCTTCTGCTGCCACAGCAGACCGAGGATGTCGCCTTCGGTGATGACGTCGTCGAGCCGTACGCCGGCCAGCATCAAGAGGCTCCACTGGTCGCGCAGCCCGCTGGTGTGGTGCAGCAGATGGCGGATGGTGAGGCTGGCGCCGCGCACTTGCAGCTCGGGCAGGACCTTGCGCACGTCGTCGTCGAGCGCGAGCCTGCCGTCCTGCGCCAGCAAGTGGATGGCGAAGGCCGTGAACTGCTTCGACACCGAGGCCGCGTGGAAGACGGTGGCCGGGGTGTTGGCCACGCCGTATTCGAGATTCGCCAGGCCGTAGCCGCGACGGTGCAGCACCTGCCCACCGCGCACCACGGCCAGCGCCAGGCCGGGGGTGTCGGGTTTGTCCCAGGCGGCGAAGATGGCGTCGACGCGCTTTGATTGCGCGTCGTCGGCCAGCGCCAGCGGGGCCGCGACGGCGAGAAGACACATCAAGAAGAAGCGCGTCAGCAAGTCCATGGGCGAGCACCTCCGGGCCACGAGCGCTGCACTCTACAGGCGGGCCACGGCACTTCCTACAATGGCCGGCGCGCCATGCCTGGCGCGAGGAAACTAACATGCTCGTTGAGCGCATCTGGACCGGCAACGCCTACCGCAACTACAACTACCTGGTGGCCTGCCCCGACAGCGGTGAGGCCCTGGCCATCGACCCGCTGGACCACGGCCAATGCCTGCAGCGGGCCAAGGCCCGTGGCTGGCGCATCACGCAGGTGCTGAACACGCACGAGCATCACGACCACACCGGTGGCAATGCCGCGGTGATTGCCGCCACCGGCGCCAAGCTGCTGGCGCACGCGCGTTCCGGCGCGAGCATCCCTGGTGTCGACCGCGGCCTGAGCGCCGGTGACGTGATCAAAGTCGGCAAACACATCGAGCTCGAATGCCTGGACACGCCAGGACACACGCTGTGCCATATCTGCCTGCGCTCGCACGGCGATACGCCGGCGCTGTTCTCGGGCGACACGCTCTTCAACGCCGGCGCCGGCAACTGCCACAACGGCGGCGACCCGAACCTGCTGTACGCCACCTTTGCCGAACAGCTCGCCAGGCTGCCCGATGACACGCGCGTCTACGCCGGGCACGACTACATCGAGAACAACCTGAAGTTCACACTCGCGCGCGAGAGCGACAACGCCGCGGCCGCGGCGCTGCTGCCGCGCGTCACCGGCCACGACCCGGCACAGGCGCTGGTGACGACGATGGGTGAAGAGAAGACCTTCAACACCTTCCTGCGCCTGACCAGTGCCAGCGTCATCGCCAAGCTGCGCGAAGACTTTCCTGATCTGCCCGACCAGCCCGATGCGCGCACGGTGTTCGTGAAGCTGCGCGAGTTGCGCAACAAGTGGTGATCGAGGTACCAACCCCGCTACGGTTCGAAGTTAGTCGATCACCCGGTTGGCACGCAGCAGGAAGTCCTGCGTCACTTTCAGGCCGAGCGCGCGCGCGGTTTTCAGGTTCAGCACGAGTTCGAAGGTCGTGGGTTGCTCGACAGGCAGGTCGGCGGGCTTGGCGCCTTTGAGCAAACGATCGACGAAGCGCGCGACGCCGCGGAGCATCTCTTGCACGGTCGGCGTGAACGAGATCAGGCCGCCGTCGTCGACGACGTCCGGCCAAGGGTACATGTCGGGCAGGCGCGCTGCGCGCGCAAAGCGCAGGATCTGCGCGCGCTGCTGAAAAAGCAGCGGGTCGTAAGCCACGATCATGGCCTGTGGCCTGGCCGCGCGTGCGGCGTCCAGGGCGCGACCCAGATCCTCGGGCCCTTGCGTCGCGACAAGCTCCAGCGTGATCCCCATCATCTGCTGTGCGGCCGCTCTGCCCTGCTCTGTCCCCAACATCAGCGCGGCGTCATGGCGCAGCAACACCGCCACCCGGGACAGCGAAGGCACCAGCTCCTGCAGCAGCTGCAGCTGCTTCAAGGCCAGCTCCTGCGGCACCACCATGCCGGTGACGTTGCCACCGGGTCGCGCCAGGCTTTGCACCAGCCCGGCGGCCACCGGGCCGAAGCCGCTGGTCATGACGATCGGTATCGTCGCCGTGGCTTTGCGCGCGGCCAGGGTCGTGACGTTGCCGCCGCCGGCGATGATGACGTCGACCTTGCGCGCCACGAGTTGTGCGGCCAGTTCGGGCAGGCGCTCAGTGTTGCCGTCGGCCGAGACCAGGTCGAAAGCAATGCTGCTGCCTTCGACGTAGCCGAGCTCGCGCAGATTCGCGCGAATGCTGTCGGTGAACATGGTGACCGACGGCAGGGACGACAGCACCAGGATGCCCACGCGCGGCATCGGGCCAGGCTTCTGCGCCAGCGCCAGACACGCTGGCCACCCGAGCATCGCCGCGCCGAGCGCGGGCAAGACCAGGACCGTGTCACGTCGCCTCAAACGCCTTGTCATGCGATGCCTCGCTCCTCGCCTTCGGGTCGATGGAGCATAGCCGGCACACCGGTGGCTGGCTCGGCGCTATCCCTAGCCTGATGCTTGCCGCGCATGCCGCATTGCTGGCATGCTGCGCCGCCGGAGGTCCACACCATGCCCACACGTCTACCCGCCACCATGATCGACGTCGCCACTGCGCTCGGCAACGGCGAACAGGGGCCGTTTCCCTTCGAGCAGTTCGCGGTCAAGGCGCTGGCACAAGGCGACTCGTGGTTTTCGATCGGCGCGCTGCCGCCGGGCAAGACCACCAACCTGCTGCTCGAGATGCAAAGCGCGCGGCGCATGGTGATCGTGCAGACGGCGCGCCCGGGCAAGGTGATGCGCCTCTTCACCGACACCACGCGCGAGCCGAATTTCCTGCGCATGTTGAACGGCCCGGTGGCCAGCCGCTGGAGCGTGATTCTGATCTCGGGCGTGGGCAACGACGTCATCGCCGCCACCGGCTCCGACCCGACTGCGCCGCCCGATCAGCGCCTGTTGCGCACCGCCGCCGAGCGCGGCCCCGAGCCGCTGCCGGCCGTGGCCTACATCAGCCAGCCCGGCTGGGACACGTTCACGAGCCACATGCGCGTGGTCTTCAACCAGCTGGTGGATTTGCGCGACAGCGGCCTCAACCGCCGCGTGCCGATGCTGATGCACAACTACGCGCGCGTGATGCCGCGGCCCTCGGGCGCAGGCCTCGGCCAGGGGCCGTGGCTGCACCCTGCGATGGAACGTTATGCGGTGCCGGTGGAACGCCGGCTCGATGTCTCGGACGAGCTCATAGGCCGCATCGGCCGGCTCATCGTCATGCTGATGGACGAGCGCCGTGCGGCCGACCCGCTGTGCAACCTGCACCTCGTCGACACCCAGGGCCTGGCCGGTGTGACCGTGGCCGAAGCCGGCAGCAGCGGCAGCTCAGGCGACTGGGTGAACGAGATCCATCTCACGCGCGGCGGCTATCGCAAGTGCACGACGGTGTGGGCCGATGTGCTGGACGGTCTGCCGGCATGAGCTGACGCCGCGGCCCAGGTTCAAGAGGTGACGCTCTAGGGAGTGGTCCTGAGCACCGTCTGCGTCATCTGGCGCTCTCTGACAAGCTCGTGCTCAAGACATTGAGCCGAGTTCTATCGGGCCACCGACACCGGTTCAGCCGGCAGCGCCTGGCCCCCCGGGCCGCCCTTGAACGTCAGCGGGCCCACAGCCGTCTGCTGCCCGACGCCCGCCTTGCTCCAGTCGCAAACGCCGCTGGAGAACACGGCTTGCAAGCGCGCCCACTGCGCGTCGCTGAAGCTGATGGCGGCGTAGTCGGCGCGCACATGCGCCTTGAGCTGGCACTTCAAGATGTGCTCGGCGCGCGGCCCGCCCGCCACTTGACGTGGTGACAGCGACGGCTTCAAGAACGGATCGGCGTCGCAAAGCGCCGCATCGCTGACCTTCACCGTCTGCGTTGCGTCGGTCGGCAGCAGGCAGAAGTTGGCCGTGCTCGCCGGCCGGTTGCGCCGCACCTTGGCCTCGATGCTGCCGCTGGCAGAGTCGGCCTTCACGGCTGTGAGCCACTGGTCCATGCCGAGATAGGCGTCCAGGGCCATGGTTCCCGGGGGCGCCAGGCCGGTGCGCGCGAAGCGCCACATGGCCTGGTTGTTGGCGTCGCCAGCTTCGGCGGTCAAGCGGTCACGGATGGCGAAGCTGTACCACTGGTGGTGGATCGGGATCGTGCCCGGCGTGTTGCCCGGCGGCACGGTGATGTTGGAATCGTCCCAGCCGCGCATGTCGATGATGGCCGTCTTGGCCCATTGCTTGCCGCTGCCGACGATGCCGGCGCGGTAGGCGACATCGAGTGCCGAAGCGTCGGCGCTGGAGCGACCGGCACGTGGCGTGGAATCGCGGTCCACACCGCCGACCAGCTCGTTGAGGGTGACGTACTCGTCGGCGCTGATGGCGCCATCGCGCAAAGCCTTCAGGCCATATTGAACACCTGTGTTGTCGCGCGTCTCATTGGCCGCAGGCGAGCCGCTCACCTTGCCCCAGATCGATTCGGCCCAGCTCCAGGCATTGCAGCGTGGCAGGCTGGCGGTGGTGGCGGCATTCGCCGGGTCGTAGACCGCGGCGTTGGGCAGCTCGCAGTTGTTGGTGGCGGTGGGCTGCTGGGTGATGGCGCCGCTGACGTTGTTCGTCACCAGGCGCTGGAAGTACAAGCCGGCTCGGCCGTTGCCGCCGAACGCGTTGAACCAGGCATGGCAGCCGCTCTGGTCAGGGTGGCCATTGATCGCGGCCTTCTTGGCGCTGATCTGGGCCTGGGTCAAGCTGCCCGTCACGGCCAGCCACTCGGGTTTCTGGTAAGCCTCGACCAGGGCAACGCAGTCGCTCACCTCGATGCCCGTGGTCTCTGAATCGGGGTAGGTGCAGGTGGTGGTGACGCCGTCGAGCAACCCGGGCTGGATCGAGGTCGCCATGTTGGAGTTGATCGAGCCGCCCGAGCAACCCGAGCCGATGGTGAAGCGGATCGCACCGTACTGGTCGCCGATGTGCTCTTTCATCATCATCACGGTTTCGCTCATCAGCACGCGGTTGGAGTTGCGTGCCGAGTCGGTCATGCTGTTGGCCGCGATCAGCGTGCCGCGCGCCAGTTGCAGGTCAGAGCCCGACCAGGCGGTTGCCGGCCGCGCCTGGCGCCTGGGCTGCCCGGTGCTGGCGCCGAAGTTGAAGACGACCTTGCGGTTCCAGGTGGCGTGCGGCGCCGTGGCCGACCAGCTGGCCTTGCTGGCGTCGTAAAGCACCGCAATGTCGTAGATGCCGCGGTTGATCGAGCCGCGCTCCACCCGCACGATGTAAGGCACCGTCAGGCCTGCGTCGGTGGTCGTTGTGGCCATGTCGCCGGGCGTGCTGCCGGCGGTGAATGGCTTGAAGCAGCCGTTGGCTGGCGGGCTGGACGGCGCCGGCACGGTGGTGGCGTTGGCGCCCATCGATGGCGTCGGATCGGGGATGGCCAGGCTGCAGCCGGCAGTGGTCGTGCGGTAGTACAGCTTGTATTCGGAGGCGATGTTGCAGTTGGCATCGGGCGCACCGGCCAAGCCGCTGGCGTTGGTGGCGGGCACCGTGCCGGCCACCACCTGCGACACGGCAGTGGCGCAATAGAAAGGTTTGGTCTGCGCGCCGGAGAACACCGGGCCGTGGCGCGGCGAGTTGGTCACCGTCAGTGCGGCGGCGCCGGCGCTGTCGGTTTGCGCGACGATCGAGTTCTCGCCATCGGCCAGACCGGTCACCAGGCCGCGCACGCGGCCGTCGCTGCCGGTTGAAAAGGCGCTGCTGACGTCACGACCACCGACCTCAACCTTCAGCCCGACGGCAGAGGCCCCGACGGGCAGCACCACTTCAACCAACGCGTCGCCGCCACTGACCAGGTCGGCGCGGGTGGACAGCGTGCGAATTTCGACCGGGACGGGTTTGTCGCCGTTGCCGCAGGCGCCCAGGCCTGCGAGCAAGGCCGCGGCCAAAGCGATGTGGAGGGGCGTTGCGCAAGGCATAGGTGTCTTCATCTTTGATCCACTTTTAGAACCGGCTGCGATCGCCGATTTCGGAGGGCATGCTAGGACGAGGAGCGCACGATCGAATGCGGCCAAACCCGCATGTCGCGAAGCGGACAGCCTGGTCGATCACGCCTTGCAGATCGGGCGCGACCTACAAGGGGGTCGACATCAATCCTTTCATTCCTGGCCCCTTGCGTAGCGGCGCGGAAGTTCGCGTGTGCCGTCACGTCGAAGCCTCAGGCAAAGGACTTCAGTTCTCGAGCCGATCCTGCTCCGGCGCGACGTGGGGTAAAAGGCCGTCATGAAGCCATTCATGTCACGTCAAAGCTTCAAACGCCTGGTCGTCGCAGGCGCTCTCCTGGGCCTCATCGGCCGCATCGGCGTCAGCACTGCACAGCCGGCGCGCAGCGTCTTCCCGATCCGCCCTGTGCAGATCGTGGTGCCGAACGAACCCGGCGGTGGCCTGGATCTGGTGGCCAGGTTCCTGGCGCAGGGCCTGGCGCCGAGGCTAGCGCAATCGGTCATCGTGCTCAACCGCAGCGGCGCCAGCGGCAACGTCGGTACGGCCAGCGTGGCGCGGGCCGAACCCGATGGCTACACGCTGCTGCTCACCGGTGTCGGGCACCTCGTCAGCCCGCTGCTGCACGGCCAGGCGGGGTACGAGCCGTTGAAGGACTTCGAGCCGGTGGCCATGGTCGCCACCGCGCCGAACGTGCTGCTGGTGCACGAATCGCTCGACGGCCTGAGCCTGGCGCAATTGTTGGCCGACCCGCGCTCGTCGGCGGCAGGCCTGGCCTTCGCCTCGGCCGGTTATGGCCACTCGTCGCACTTGGCGGCCGAAGTCTTCATGGCGCGTACCGGCGCGCGCTGGCTGCATGTGCCTTACCGCGGCACCAGCCCGGCGTCACGCGCGCTGCTGGCCGGTGACGTGCAACTGATGTTCGTACCTGCCGGCTCGGTGCAGCCGCTGCTGGCAAGTGGCAAGCTGCGTGCGCTTGCCGTGGCCCACACGCGGCGCCTGGACTCGCTGCCTGCCACGCCGACCTTGGCCGAACTGGGCATTCGCGAGGCCGAGTTTTCGCAGTGGTACGCGCTCTTCGCCCCGGCCGCCACGCCCGCTGCGGTGCTGAAGTTTTGGCAGGACACCGCGGCCGCCTTCTTCGCCAGCGGCGACGTGCCGCGCCAGCTGCAGGCGATGGGGCTGGAGCCCGCCACCCTGGACCGGGTCGAGTTCGCCGTATTTTTGGCCGCGCAGGCCAGGCGCCTGGCCCTGCTGGTGAAGAATCTGCGCGTCGATGTTCCGGCCAAATAACGTTGATGTCGACGGCACATCGATGAACGTCGCCAGCCTGCTGACGCGGCAAGCCGGCGCGACACCGCAGGCGCTGGCGCTGCTGCATGGCGAGCGCAGCTTCAGCTACGCGCAGCTTGAAACGCTGGTCTGGGGGCTTTGCCGTCACCTGCACGGCCGTGGCCTGCGCCGCGGTGACGTGGTCGGCCTGCACCTGCTCGACCCGCTGCTGCACCTGGCCGCCGTGCTGGCACTGGCGCGTAGCGGCATCGTCAGCGTGGCCGTCTCGGCCGTCGGCGGCGAAGCAGGTGCGGGACGCGACATCCTGCGCCGCACGGCGGCCTCGGCCGTCATTGACGGCGACCATCGCCTCGACTGGGGCCTGCCCACCCCCATCGAACTCGACCTCGACCAGGTGGCTGCGTTCGCCGCGGCGCCCGACGCCACGCTGCTGAGCGAGGCGCCAGACCAGCTGCTGCACTACAAGACCTCGTCGGGCACCACCGGCGCGCCGAAGATCGTGGGCGCCACGCACGCCGGCATGATGGCTTCGATCGCGCGCGAGATCGAGTGCATAGGCTACCCGGGCGGTGAACGCTACCTGACGCCGGTGGCGATGTCGCACGACGGGCCGCGGCGGCGCTACCTGGCCTGCCTGGCCGCAGGCGCCACGGCCGTGATGCCGCCCGGTGACAGCAGCGCGGCGGCGCTGATCGAGACCATAGCCCGCCACGACGTCAGGCATTTCTCGTGCGTGCCGAGCCAGGCCTACGAACTCGCGGCCGCCGTCGTACCCGGCCGGCAACGTTTCCCGCAGATGCGCTGCCTGCGCCTCAGCGCCGGCCCGTCAGAGGCTTCGCTGCACCGCCTGTTGCGCGAGCGGCTGAGCAGCAACGTGTGGATCAGCTACGGCTGCACCGAGCTCGGGCCGATGGCGGTGGCGCCGCCCGAGCTGGTGGCGAGCCGGCCGCAGACCGTCGGGCGCGCCATGCCCGGTATCGAGCTGCAGGTGGTCTCGGCTTACGACGAGCTGCTGCCGCCCCACACCGTGGGCACGATTCGCATCCGCGCCGAAGGCATGCCGCAGGCTTATCACGACGACGCCGAGGCGACGGCGAAGTTCTTCAAAGACGGCTGGTTCTATCCCGGCGACCTGGGCAAGACCGACGACGAGGGCCTGCTGTTCCACATGGGCCGCGCCGACGGCATGATGATCATGAACGGCGTCAACATCTACCCGGCCGAGATCGAGCAGGCCATGCTCTCGCATGCGGCGGTGCGCGATGCCGTGGCCATGCCGTTGCCGCATCGCATTGCGCACCAGGTGCCGGTGTGTGCGGTGGCCTTGAATGACGGCGAGCGCCCCTCTGAGCAGAACTTGCAGCGCTTCGCACGTGGGCTGCTGGGCTCGCACGCGCCGCGCAGGGTCGTGATCCTGCCGAACATTCCGCGCAATCAACATGGCAAGGTGCAGCGGCAAGCACTGCAGCAGGCCATCGTCACGCGCCTCGAAGCCGACCGCCTGCAAAGGCGCCGGCAGGCCTTGGCCACCGCAGCGCCCGCCGCCGCCACATGGCGGCAGCTGCAGCTGTTTGCCACGCTCGGCTTCGCGCTGCCGGCGCCGCTGAACCTGCGCCGGCTCGACGCCTGGTTGAACGGCGTACTGCAACTCGAGCCGCCGCCCGCGCCGGAAGAAGGCGATGCGTCGGCAGACGACGTGGGCGACACGGCAACACAGGCGCACGCCTGGTTGCAGCGGCTGCTGCTGATGACGCGGCTGCTGCTGCAGGCTGCGCGCATTCCGGTGTTCGATGCACCGCAGGTGCTGGGCTGCCGTGCCGACCCGGCGCGCGGCAACAGCTGGCGCGCGCAGGTGTCGTTCGCCCGTGTCGAAGAGCTGCCACCAGCCGCCTACGAGCTGGCCTTCACCGGCGCCGAGCAACTCAACGCCTGGGCCATGACCCACGCCGTGGCTGCCGACACTTTGCAGTCGTTCTACGCCTTGATGCAGCAACACGTCGCCGCCGGCCTGGCGCACACGATGCCGATGGGCCACTCGCGCATGCCGGTGCTGCGCGTGGCCCACGGCCTGCGCATTCCCTTCACCCACCTGGGCGCGGGCATCTTCCAGCTCGGCTGGGGCCGGCGCGCGCGCCGCATCGACGGCAGCGTCAGCGATCAGGACTCGGCCCTGGGTGCCCGCCTGTGCGGCAGCAAGGCCGTGGCGGCCGCCGTGCTGCGCAAGGCCGGCCTGCCGGCACCGCGGCACGAGCTGGTGACGACATGGCCGCAGGCCCTGGCCGCGGCTGGCCGCATCGGTTGGCCGATCGTCGTCAAGCCGGTGGATCGTGACCGCGGCGAAGGTGTCGTCATCGACATCGGTGACGACCACAGCTTGAAGGCCGCCTTCGAGGCCGCGCACGCGCTGTCGCGCAAACAAGCCGTGCTCGTCGAGCAGCAGGTGGAAGGGGTCTGCCACCGCCTCTTCATGGCGCAGGGCAGGCTGCTCTATGCGGTGAAGCGCGGGCCGATGTCGGTCACGGGCGACGGCGTCACCGCGCTTGAAGCCCTGGTCGATGCCGAAGTCGCGCGGCAAGGTCGGCGCCCGCCCTGGGAGCGCTCGGGTATAGCGCCGCTCGACGAGCTTGCGCGTGCCGCGATCGCACATGCCGGATTCACGCCAGTCTCTGTGCCGGACAAGGGTGTGCAGGTGCCGCTGCGCCGCATCGAGTCGACGCAGTGGGGTGGTGTCGACGAAGAAGTCACGCTGCAGCTCCACCCTGAAAACCTGCGCGTCGCGACGCTGGCGGAGGCCCTGTTCGGCCTGGACACGGCGGGCATCGACCTCATCACGCCCGACATCACCCGGCCCTGGCACGAGAACGGCGCCGTCATCAACGAGGTCAACTTCAGGCCGCTGCTGGGCGGCGCCGCCATCTCGCGCAGTCACCTGCCGGCTTTCCTGAACCACCTGGTCGAAGGCCGCGGCACGCTGCCGGTCGAGGTCTTCGTCGGCGGCGCAGCCGCGTGGGCGGCCGCGACGCAGCGCTGGCGGGCCATGTGCGCCGAAGGCCAGGCCGCGTACCTCAGCCATGGGCACGAGACGCTGCAGCCATCAGGCCAGGCGTGGCCAATGCCCATCAACGGGCTCTACCCGCGTACCCGCGCGCTCGTGTTGTGCGCCCAGGTGCAGGCGCTGGTGCTGGTGGTGCAGACCGACGAGTTGCTGAGCTCGGGCCTGCCGCTGGAGGCCATAGCCACCTTGACCCTCGTCGACGAGCAACTGGTCTCGGCGCGGTCACCCCACGACCCGCTCAGGCCCGAGCGCGCAGCTGCCACCTGGCAGTTGCTGCGTCGCTGGCCCAGGTTTGAGCCAACATGAATCTGCTGCGCTGCACGATGGCGCTGGACGACGGCACGCGCATCGAGGCTGAGAGCATCGTGCGCGAGCTCAACCTGGCGATGACGTGGTTGAGCTACCCCGGCCGCAAGAACGGCGTGGCCTCAGCGCAGGACGTCGACTTCGCCGGCGCCAGCCGCCCCAGGTAGGCCTGCACGCGCGGCTCCTGCACCAGTTCATTGAACGACGCCGCCGGCGTCACGCTGCCCTTGTGCACGAAGAGGAAGCGGTCGCAGCTTTCGCGCAGGATGTCCAGGTGATAGGGCTCGTTCGGGTGCAGGCACAGAAACACCAGGCGCTGCTGCGCGCGCAGCGTGCGGAAGAAGTCGAGCATGAAGCCTATGTAGCCGTCCTGGGTGTTGAACTGCGGCTCGTCGAAGAGGTGCACCCGCGGTGACGCGCTGGCTGCGCGCTGCATCAGAAAGCTCGGCCGCGTGCGCTTGAAGGCGCGCAGCTGGTACGACTGGTGGTAGTGGATGGCCACGCGGTCGCGCTCGGCGTAGCGCACGGCATGGATGTCCTGCCCGTTCACGCGCACGTGGCCCGACGTGGGCCGGTTGCCGCCGGTGATGAGCTCAAACAGCGTCGTCTTGCCCGATCCGTTCGGGCCCATCACGCCGACGACACAGGGCGTGTCGATCTGCAGGTCGGCCTCGAGTGAAAACGTCACCTCAGGCTTGAGCAAGCCGCGCGTGTAGCGCTTGGTGAGCCGGTCGACGTGCAGCAGCGGCGGTGCGACCATGGTCAAACCCCGAGCAGCCGTGTGCGCGTGGTGCCGTCGTCCAGCAGCGCTGCGGCCGGGCCTTCGTGCACGACACAACCGCGGTCCAGCACGACCACGCGGTCGGCCACCGCCAGCGCGCTGTGCACGTTCTGCTCCACCAGCAGCACGGCAATGCCTTCATGCTTCAGGCGTGTGATGGTCTTCATCACGTCCTGCACGACCTTCGGTGCCAGGCCCTGGCTCGGCTCGTCGAACAGCACGAGGCCGGGTGCGCCGAGCAGTGCGCGGCTGATGGCCACCATCTGCATCTCGCCGCCCGAGAGGTTTTCGCATTCGCGGTGCATCAGGTGTTCGAGTGCGCTGAAGATCTCGAAACACTCGCTCTCTGTCCAGGCACGAAACGGGGTCTTCTTGCGCGCGATGGCCAGGTTGCGTGCCACCGTCAGGGTGGGGAAGATGCGGCGGTCGTCCGGCACCCAACCCAGGCCCAGGCGTGCGATCTGATGTGTGGGCCAACGGGTCACGTCACGGCCGCTGAAACGCACGCTGCCGCTGCGTGCCGGCGTCAAACCCAACACCGAGCGCAACAGCGTGGTCTTGCCGGCACCGTTCGGGCCCAGCAACGCCACCACTTCGCCGCGGCCCACGGCGAGTGAGACGTCGAACAGCACTTGCGTGTCGCCGTAAAAGGTTTGCAGGTGGTCGAGCGCGAGCATCAAGCCACGCTCCCGTTCATTGCCGCGTTCGCTTCAACATTTGCACCCAGGTTCGAGCGCTGCACCCACGGGTTGTCGCGAAACTGTGCGGGCGTGCCTGCGGCGATGACCTGGCCCCAGTGTATGACCGACACCGTGTCGGCCAGGCGGAAGAGGAAGCGCATGTCGTG
>JANLYV010000028.1:0-14445 GCA_031365825.1 Rubrivivax sp.
CCATCGTCACGCTGCACCTGCTCGGCGGCATGGTGCTGCTGGCCTTGCTGGCGCTGCAACACGAAGCGTTTCGCCAACGGCCGATGGTGTTCACACCAGGCACACGCCGCGCGGTGAAGCTCGCACTCGCCGTGCTGGCCATGCAGATCGCGTGGGGTGGCTGGGTCAGCACGAACTACGCCGTGCTGGCCTGTCGCGAGTTCCCGCTGTGCGACGGCCAGTGGTGGCCGGCGATGGACTTTGCGGCCGGCTTCGCGCCGCTGCGCGAACTGGGCCGTTCCGCTGATGGTGCGCTGCTGCCGATGGCAGCGCTGGTGGCGATCCACATGGCGCATCGCTGGTTTGCCGTGATCGTCACGCTCGTGCTGCTTTGGATCGTGCAACGCTTGTGGCGCGAGCAAGGGCTGGCGGCACGGCGATTCGCCTGGCTCATGCTCGTGTTGCTTCTGGCGCAGTTGCTCAGTGGCCTGTCCAACGTCGTGCTCGGCTGGCCGCTGTTTGCGGCTTTGGCGCACTCGGCTGGCGCCGCGGCACTGGTGCTGGTTTTGGTCATGTTGCTGGCGCGGGGGCAGCCTGCAGGCGCGGTCATGGCAGCCTCCTAAAATCATTGATCCCCATGGCCCAGTCCCTCACCGCCACCCCCGCCACCGGCTCGCGCTGGTCGCAGTTTTACGCGCTGACCAAACCGCGTGTGGTGCAGCTGATTGCCTTCTGCGCGCTCATCGGCATGCTGTTGGCGCAACCCGGCTGGCCCGACCCGGCGCGCGTGGCACTGGCCACGCTGGGCATCTGGCTCGTGGCCAGTGCGGCGGCGGCGTTCAACTGCCTCGTCGAACAGCGCATCGACGCGCGCATGGCTCGCACCGCGTGGCGCGCCACCGCCAAAGGCGAACTCGACAACCGCCAGACGCTGCTCTTCTCCGCGCTGCTGTGTGGCAGCGGCATGGCCGTGCTGTGGTTCTGGGTCAATGCGTTGACGATGTGGCTGACGCTGGCCACCTTCATTGGCTACGCTGTGATCTACACCGTGGTGCTCAAGCCGCTGACGCCGCAGAACATCGTCATCGGTGGCGCGTCGGGCGCGATGCCGCCGGTGCTGGGTTGGGCGGCGATGACGGGCGATGTCGGGCCCGAAGCCTTGATGCTGTGTCTGATCATCTTCCTGTGGACACCGCCGCACTTCTGGGCCCTGGCGCTGTACCGCGCCGAGGACTACCGCAAGGCCGGGCTGCCCATGCTGCCCATCACCCACGGCCCCGAATTCACACGGCTGCAGATCCTGCTTTACACCTTCGTGCTGTTCGCGGCGACGCTGCTGCCCTTCGTGTACGGCATGAGCGGCTGGCTCTACCTGGCCAGCGCCGTCGCGCTCGGCGGGATGTTCATCGGCTACGCCTTTGCCTTGTGGCGCCAGTACAGCGACGCCCTGGCGCGCAAGACCTTCCGCTTTTCGATCTGGCACCTGTCGCTGCTGTTTACCGCGCTGCTGCTCGACCACTACCTGGTGTCATGAGCGCGACCATGAGCCTGAGCCCTCAACTGCGGCGTTATGTTCTGGCGGGCGCCTGTGTCGCCGCGGCGTTGTTGTCGACGGCATGCCAAAAGGCGGAAGACCCCGCACCATCGTTCAAGGCCATCGACATCACCGGCGCCGACTATGCGAAAGAGCTTGGCATGACCGACGTCGACGGCAAACGCCGCACGCTGGCCGACTTCGCCGGCAAGGTGGTGGTGGTGTTCTTCGGCTTCACGCAGTGCCCCGACGTCTGCCCGACCACGATGCTCGAACTGGCCAGCGTGAAGCAGTCACTCGGCGCCGATAGCGCGCGCGTGCAGGGCATCTTCGTCACCGTCGACCCCGAGCGCGACACACCCGAGGTGCTGAAGGCCTACGTCAACAATTTCGGCGCCGACTTCGTCGCGCTGCGCGGCTCGGTCGATGAAACCAAGGCGCTGGCCAAAGGCTTCAAGGTCTTCTTCGCCAAGGTGCCGGGCAAGACCGAGGGCAGCTACACGATGGACCACACTGCCGGTTCGTATGTGTTCGACACACGCGGCAAGGTGCGCCTCTTCACTCGCTACGGCACCGGCGCCGAGGCGCTGACGCACGACCTGAAAGTGCTGCTCGCCGCCAAGACCTGAGGCCTTGGCCGCGGCGCGGCTCGGGTGTGAATCAGGCGCCGATCAACGCGTCGGCTTCGATCGCCTTGCGCATCTTCTTCAGCGCGGCCACTTCGATCTGGCGGATGCGCTCGGCGCTGACGCCGTAGTCGGCCGCCAGCTCGTGCAGCGTCATGCCGCCCGAGCTGTCGTCGTTGACCTTCAGCCAGCGCTCTTCGACGATGCGCCGGCTGCGCGCGTCAAGCACCGCCAGGGCTTGCGTGATGCCGTCGCTGGACATCCAGTCGCGGTGCTGAGCTTCGAGCGCGCGCGTCGGCTCGGTGCTGTCGTCGGCCAGGTAGGCGATGGGCGCGAACGACTCTTCGCCGTCGTCGTTCAAGGGCTCCAGCGCGATGTCGCCGCCGGTCATGCGCGTCTCCATCTCGATGACTTCTTCGGGCTTGACGTTCAACTCGCGCGCGACCTTGGCCACTTCGCTGGGGGTCAGCGTGTTGCGGTGGGTGTCGGCGTCGGCGGCCTCTTCCTTCAGGCCCTGCTTCATCGAGCGCAGGTTGAAGAACATCTTGCGTTGCGCTTTGGTCGTGGCGACCTTGACCATGCGCCAGTTCTTCAGGATGTACTCGTGCATCTCGGCGCGGATCCAGTGCAGCGCATAGCTCACCAAGCGCACGCCTTGCTCGGGGTCGAAGCGTTTCACGGCCTTCATCAGGCCGACGTTGCCTTCCTGGATCAAGTCGCCTTGCGGCAGGCCGTAACCCATGTACTGGCGCGAGACCGAAACCACGAGGCGAAGGTGCGAAAGCACCAGGCGGCCGGCGGCTTCAAGGTCGCCGTGGTCGCGCAAGCTGCGCGCGAACGACACCTCTTCCTGCAGCGTGAGCATAGGCAGGCGATTCGCTGCGCTGATGTAGGCGTCCAGGTTCCCCAGCGACGGCACCATGGCCCAGGGGTCGCGGACGGAGAGTGCGGTGGTGGTGGTAGACATGGTCATGGGCAGTTCAGAGTGGGCCGGAGCCCGAGAGTTCCGCCATATTAGCACTCAACAAACTCGAGTGCTAACGGGCGCCGTGAAGGCGCGGGCGAACGCTGTCATTGCCAGTGACGTGAGCGCACGCTCAGCGAATGGACTCTTCCTGGCTAGGATCTAGCCGGCGCTTGGATCTGGCCTGGTGCGACTTGCGGCGCCCGAGTGACACGCACCTTGCTGCCCGTGGTGACGATGATCACCGGGTCGCCAGGGTTGAGGATCTCGCCGGCTTTGGCCTGCACGATGGCGCGGCGTTCGCCGTTTTGCAGCTGCACCAGGATCTCCACTGCTTCCTCGCGCGTGGACATGCGCTCCACCGCGTTGCCGATCACGCCGCCCACCACGGCACCGATGACTCCCACCGCCACCGACTCCCGCCGGCCGCCCACCGAGGAGCCAGCCACCCCGCCGACCACGCCGCCGGCCGCCGCACCTACGCCACTTTGCGTGCCTTCCACGGTCACCGGCCGCAACGACAGCACCACGCCATCGATCACCGTCGACAAACGCTGCGCGTCCTGACGGTTGACGACGTCCGGGCTGGTGGTGGTGCAGGCCGCCAAGGCCAGGGCCAGAGCAAGCGTCGACGCTGTGAGCGCACGGGTAGCGGTCATGGAGTTCTCCGAAAAGGTGGAAATGGAAGGGTGTGGGAGTCGCTCCGGCGGCGCCAGTTCCGCCGCGATGGCTCAACTGTGCAGCCGGCTGTTGCGCGGCACCGAGGCCAGCAGGAAGTCCATCTGGTCGACCAGGATGCGCCGGCCGCGCAGGATCATGTCTTCATGCAAGCTGGGCACATAGGGCAGATACATCAGGCTCATGTGCGCTTCTTCGGGCAGCCGGTTGCCCTTGTGGCCGTTGCAGGCGCGGCAGGCGGTGATGCAGTTCATCCAGGTGTCGTGCCCGCCACGCGACACCGGCACGATGTGCTCTCGCGTCAGTGCGTCGAGGTGGAAGTGGCCGCCGCAGTAGGCGCAGAACTGCCGGTCGCGCACGAACAGCTTGGTGTTGGTGATGGCCGGCGCCTGGCGCCACGCGCGCGACGGGATGGCGCCGCGTACGGCGATGATGGGGTGCACGTCGATGCGCGACTGCAGGCCGGTGCTGCGCTGGATGCCGCCGCGCAGCACATGGCAGGCGTCGCCCAGCGTCCAGGCCACGGCGTCGCTGGCGTACAGGACGGCGGCTTCGCGTGGCGCGATCCATGCTTGCGGCCTGCCTGAGATATCGAGCTGGAGCACATCCATGCGGCGGAGAGTAACCAATCTGCCGCATTCGCTCAATGACGGGCTTGGCATGCCCCTTGTCGCGGGCAAACCCGAAGCCGTGTCCGCCGTGATGCGAGCGCCGGGCAGTTCTAGACGGCGCGGCCTAGAAATTTTCCCGTGCGGTCGCCCCCGCAGCGTGGGCTTGTCTGCAAAATAGAACGATCGTTCGTTTCATTGTGAGAGCCGATTGAGCACCGAGTCACCCCTGAACGCCGCCCGAGTTGCTGCCACCCAGCGCTCGCAGCACAAAGGGCAGCAAACGCGCGCGGCGATCCTGGAAGCGGCGCTGGGCCTGGCTTCGCACATGGGGCTGGAAGGGCTCTCGATCGGCGCTTTGGCCGACGTCACGCAGATGAGCAAGTCGGGTGTGTTCGCGCATTTCGGCTCGCGTGAGGAGTTGCAGATCTCGGTGGTGCGCGAGTACCACGCGCGTTTCGAGGAAGAGGTCTTCTTCCCGGCAATGAAGGCAGCACGCGGCCTGCCGCGCCTGCAGTTGTTGTTCGAACGCTGGATCCACCGCGTCTCGAAGGAGCTCGACTCGGGCTGCATCTACATCAGTGGGGCGGTCGAGTTCGACGACCGCCCCGGCCCGGTACGCGACGCCCTGGCCGAGATGGTGCGGGCCTGGCACGGCGCGTTGCAGCGCGCCATCCTCATCGCCATCGAAGAAGGCCATCTGCGGGCCGACACCGATGCCTTGCAGATGCTGTTTGAGATGCACGGGCTGATCCTCTCGCTGCATCACGACTCGCGCTTCCTGCGCGACCCCGGCGTGCTGGACCGCGTGCGCGGCGGCTTCGCCAGGTTGCTCGCGTTCTACCAGTCACCGGTGGCGAACAAGCCGCAGGCAAGCGCATCGCGCGGTCGCGTCTCTGCCGTTCGATTGGCCGTTCGACCAACCACTCCGCGCTGACCCCTTTTTGCTTCAGGAGCCTCCATGCCCCAGTACACGCCTCCCCTGCGCGACATGCACTTCGTGCTGCATGAACTGCTCGACGCCACGACGACCTTGCGCACCTTGCCGCGCCACCATGACATCGACGTCGACACCATCAACGCCGTGCTCGAAGAAGGTGGCAAGTTCGCTGCCGAAGTGACATTCCCGCTTAACCACAGCGGTGACAGCGAAGGCTGCACGCTGGACACCGCCACGCACGAGGTGCGCACACCCAAGGGCTTCAAGGCGGCCTACACCAAATATGTCGAAGGCGGCTGGCCGAGCCTGAGCTGCGACCCCAAGTACGGCGGCCAAGGCCTGCCCATCCTGCTGAATCAGTGCTTCTACGAAATGCTGAATTCGGCCAACCAGGCCTGGGCCATGTATCCGGGGCTTTCGCACGGCGCGTACGAGTGCATCAAGCTGCACGGCAGCGAGGCGCAGAAGGCCACCTATTTGCCCAAGCTCACCAGCGGGGAGTGGACGGGCACGATGTGCCTGACCGAGTCGCACTGCGGCACCGACCTCGGCATGCTGCGCACCAAGGCCGAGCCGCTGCCAGGCGGGAGTGAAGGCGGCAGCTGGCGCCTCACCGGCAACAAGATCTTCATCTCGGCCGGCGAACACGACATGGTGGCCAACATCGTCCACCTCGTGCTGGCGCGGCTGCCCGATGCGCCGCCCGGCAGCAAAGGCATCTCGCTCTTTGCCGTGCCCAAGTTCCTTGTCAACGTCGATGGCACCTTAGGCGAGCGCAACCCGATCTTCTGCGGTGCCATCGAACACAAGATGGGCATCCACGGCAACGCCACCTGCCAGATCAACCTCGACGGCGCGGTGGGCACGCTGGTGGGCGAACCGCACCGCGGCCTGGCGGCGATGTTCGTGATGATGAACGCGGCACGCCTGGGTGTGGGCAACCAGGGCCTGGGACTGACCGAAGTCGCGTACCAGAACGCCGTGACTTACGCCAAAGACCGCATCCAGATGCGCAGTCTCAGCGGTGTGAAGGCCAAGGACAAACCAGCCGACCCCATCATCGTGCACCCCGACGTGCGCAAGATGCTGCTCACCGCGCGCGCTTACGCTGAAGGGGCGCGTGCGATGTCGTGCTACATCGCGCTCTTGATCGACCGCGAGATCGCCAGCGATGATGACGACGAGAAGCGCGAATGCGCCGACCTGGTGGCGCTGCTCACACCCATCAGCAAGGCCTTCGTCACCGACAACGCATGGCTGGCCACCTCCCACTGCATGCAGGTCTACGGCGGCCACGGCTACATCAGCGAGTGGGGCATGGAGCAGTACGTGCGTGACGCGCGCATCAACATGATCTACGAGGGCACCAACACCATCCAGTCGCTGGACCTGTTGGGGCGCAAGGTGCTGGGCGACAACGGCGCCAAGTTGAAGAAGTTCGGCAAGCTCGTGGCCGAGTTCATCGAAGACGAAGGCGTGAACGAAGCCATGCAGGAATTCGTCAACCCGCTGGCCGACCTGGGCGAGAAGGTCACCAAGCTGACCACCGAGCTTGGCATGAAGGCCTTCCAGAACGCCGACGAAGTGGGTGCGGCGGCGGTGGACTATCTGCGCATCTGCGGCCACCTCGTGTTTGCCTACTTCTGGGCGCGCATGGCCAAGATCGCGTTGGCCAAGCAGGCCTCGGGCGACACGTTCTACGTCGCCAAGCTCGCCACTGCGCGTTTCTATTTCGCCAAGCTGCTGCCCGAGACGGCCGGCCTCATCCGCAGCGCGCATGCCGGCGTGGCGCCGCTGATGGCCATGGACGAAGCGCTGTTCTAGAGTTGCCGGCCTTTCCTTTCAACGGAGACATCGACATGATCAAGACACTCATTGCCGCGGCGCTGCTGGCCGCCACGTCACTGGCAAGCCCGCTGGCCATGGCGCAGGCCACGCCCGCAGGCCTGTGGCGCACCATCGACGACGAGACCAAGCAGGAGAAGTCCGTGGTGCGTATCACCGAGGCCGGTGGCGTGCTCACGGGCAAGGTCGAGAAGATCACCGACCCGACGAAGCAGGACTCCACCTGCGACAAATGCAGCGACGCGCGCAAGGACCAGAAGGTCATCGGCATGACCATCGTCGAAGGCGTGAAGAAGAACCCGGATGAAGCTTATTGGGACGGCGGCACTATCCTCGACCCGAACAACGGCAAGGTCTACAAAGTGCGCATGACGCCCAAGGACGGCGGCAAGGCGCTCGAGGTGCGCGGTTTCATCGGCCCGTTCTATCGCAACCAGCAGTGGCTTCGCGTCGAGTGACGTGAACTCAAGAAGGCTCCCATGAATCGATTCCAGGTCCGCAAGGTCGCCGTGCTCGGCGCCGGCGTGATGGGCGCGCAGATCGCCGCCCATCTGGTCAATGTCAACGTACCCGTGGTGTTATTCGACCTGGCCGCGAAGGACGGGCCGAAGAGCGGCATCGTCACCAAAGCGATCGACGGCCTGAAGAAACTCAGGCCCTCGCCGCTGGGTGTGGCCGACGATGCCGCACGCATAGAAGCCGCCAACTACGACGAGCATCTGGGCAAGCTCGCCGAGTGCGACCTGATCATCGAGGCCATCGCCGAGCGCATGGACTGGAAGCTCGCGCTTTATGAACGCATCGCGCCGCATGTGGCGCCGCATGCCATCGTCGCCAGCAACACCTCGGGCTTGTCGATCACCAAGCTCGCTGCCGCCGTGCCCGAGGCTATGCGCGCGCGCTTTTGCGGCATCCACTTCTTCAACCCGCCGCGCTACATGCAGCTGGTGGAACTGATCCCCACGGTGACGACTGCCCCCGAGGTGCTGGACCAGCTTGAGACCTTCGCCACCACGGCGCTGGGCAAAGGTGTGGTGCGCGCCATGGACACGCCCAACTTCATCGCCAACCGCGTCGGCATCGCCGGCATGCTGGCGACGATGAAAGAAGCCGAGAACTTCGGCCTCACTTACGACGTCGTCGACGATCTCACCGGCAAGAAGTTTGGCCGCGCGTCGTCAGGCACCTTCCGCACCGCTGACGTGGTGGGTCTGGACGTGATGTCGCATGTCATCACGACGCTGCAGGACAACCTGGCCGACGACCCCTTCTTCCCCAGCTACGCCACGCCTGGGGTGTTAGCGAAACTGCTCAAGCAAGGCGCGCTGGGTCAGAAGAGCGGCGCCGGTTTCTTCAAGAAGGTCGGCAAAGACATCCTGCGGCTCGACCCCGCCAAGGGCGATTACGTCGCCGCGGGCGGCAAGGCCGACGTCATCGTCGAGCGCATATTGAAGAAGGCGCCGGCCGAGCGGCTGAAATTGCTGCGCGAGTCGAACAACCCGCAGGCGCAGTTCCTGTGGGCGATCCTGCGCGACGGCTTCCACTACGCCGCCGTGCACCTGGCGGATGTCGCCGAAACCGCACGCGATGTTGACCTCGCCATGCGCTGGGGTTTCGGTGTTCAGCAAGGCCCGTTCGAGCTGTGGCAGCAGGCCGGCTGGAAGCAGGTGGCCGGCTGGGTCAAGGAAGACATAGCCGCCGGCAAGGCGCTATGCAAGGCGCCGCTGCCGGCCTGGGTGTTCGACGGCCCGGTCGTTATCCATGCGGGCGTACACACACCGCAAGGCTCGTGGAGCGCGGCGCAGGGTGCCTACGTTGCGCCGCGTGAACTGCCGGTGTACGCGCGCCAGCATTTCCGCGAAGCCGTGGCCGGTGGCAGCGATGTGCTGCCGCTGAAGAGTGGCACCGAGGTCTGGCGCAACGACGAGATCCGCCTGTGGTCGAGCGACGGCGAAGTGCTCATCGCCAGCATCACCGCCAAGCTGCACCTCATCAGCCCGGCTGTGACGGAAGGCCTGCTGAAGGCCGTGGAGCTGGCCGAAGCCGGCTACCAGGGCCTGGTGATCTGGTCACCCGACGACGTGTTCTCGGCCGGCGCGAACCTCGAATCGCTGCTGCCGGTGTTCATGAAGCTCGGCGCCAAAGGCATCGCGCCCGAGCAGAAGAAGCTGCAGGACATGATGCTGCGTCTGCGCTACGCCGGCGTGCCCGTGGTCAGTGCCCTTCGCGGGTTAGCACTTGGCGGCGGCTGCGAGATCGCCATCCATAGCGCGCGCCGCGTGGCGCACATGGAAAGCTACATGGGCTTCGTCGAAGTCGGTGTCGGCCTGGTGCCCGGCGGCGGTGGCCTGGCCTACATCGCGCGGCGCGCGGCCGAGATGGCGGGGGCGGGCAACGCCAATGCCGACCTCTTCGCCTTCCTGCGTGATGCCTTCACGAGTGCGGCCACGGCCAAGGTCGGCACCAGTGCGATCGAAGCACGCAAGCTCGGCTACCTGCTCGAAGGCGATGTCATCGTGCCGCACAAGGACGAGTTGCTCTTCGTCGCCATCACGCAAGCCAAGGCGATGTTTGCCAGTGGCTACCGCGCGCCAGCGCGCGCGGTGTTCCCGGCCGCGGGCCGCAGCGCCATCGCCACCATCAAGGGCCAGCTCGCCAACATGCGCGACGGCGGCTTCATCAGCGCGCACGACTTCCACATCGGCACGCTCATCGCCGAGGTGGTGTGCGGTGGTGATGTCGACGCCGGCACGCTCATCAACGAGGACTACCTGATGGCGATGGAGCGCAAGGCCTTCTGTGGCCTGCTCGAACATCCCAAGACCCAGGAACGCATCATGGGCATGCTGCAGACCGGCAAGCCGGTGAGGAACTGATCATGAGCAAACAAGTGCAAGACGCCTACATCGTCGCCGCCACGCGCACGCCCATTGGCAAGGCGCCGCGCGGCATGTTCCGCCACACCCGGCCGGATGACCTGCTGGTGGCGGTGGTACGCCACGCGCTGGCGCAGGTGCCTGGCCTGGACCCCAAGGCGATTGAAGACGCCATCATCGGCTGCTCGTTCCCCGAAGGCGAACAAGGCGCGAACATGGCGCGTGCCGCGATGGTCATCGCCGGCCTACCGCATTCGGTGGGTGGCGTGACGGTGAACCGCTTCTGTGCCTCGGGGCTGACCGCGCTGCAGATGGCGGCCGACCGCATCCGCGTCGGCGAGGCCGACGTGATGATCGCCGGCGGCGCCGAAAGCATGAGCCTGGTGCCCATGGGCGGCAACAAACCTTCGTTCAACCCGGAGGTGTTCGCTAACGATGAAAATGTGGGCATCGCCTACGGCATGGGCCTCACCGCTGAGAAGGTGGCCATGCAGTGGGGTGTCAGCCGCGAGGCGCAGGATGCCTTCGCGCTGGCCTCGCATCAGAAGGCGATGAAGGCCATCAACGCGGGCGAGTTCACGGCCGAGATGACACCGGTGGACATCGTCGAGCGCTTTCCCGACCTGGCCTCGGGCGAGGTCGGCACCAAGGTCCGCAGGGTCGATGTCGACGAAGGCCCGCGCGCTGACACCACCCTTGAAGCGTTAGCGAAGTTGCGCCCGGTGTTCGCCGCCAAGGGCTCGGTGACGGCGGGCAACAGCTCGCAGACCAGCGATGGCGCCGGCGCGCTCATCCTCGCCAGCGAAGCGGCCATCAAGCGTTTCGACCTGAAGCCGCTGGCGCGCTTCGTCAGCTTCGCCGCACGCGGCGTGGCGCCCGAAATCATGGGCATCGGGCCGATCGAGGCCATCCCGGCGGCCCTGCGTTACGCCGGGCTGACGCAGGGTGACCTCGGCTGGATCGAGCTCAACGAGGCCTTTGCGGCGCAAGCGCTGGCGGTGATCAACACCTTGGGACTGGACCCGGCGAAGGTGAACCCGGTGGGCGGCGCCATCGCGCTCGGCCACCCGCTGGGGGCCACCGGTGCCATACGTGCTGCCACCGTCGTGCACGCCTTGCATCGCCACCAGCTGAAGTACGGCATGGTGACGATGTGCGTGGGCATGGGGCAGGGCGCCGCGGGCATTCTGGAACGTGTCTAACACCCAAATTGCACGGAGAGAGGTCACGCCATGAGCATCAAGTTCGCCACCCTCAACGGTGTGGCCACGATCGAGATCGCCCGCCCGGAAAAGAAGAACGCACTCACCGTGGCGATGTACCAGGCCATGACCGACGCGCTGCGCGCAGCCGTGGCCGACGCCGCCGTGCGCGCGGTGCTCATCACCGGCCAGCCCGGCGTCTTCACCTCGGGCAACGACATCGAAGACTTCATGTCGCGGCCGCCGATGCCACCCGGAGGCGACGTCATGAACGCGCCGACGCTGCAGTTCATGCTGGCGCTGATCGAGTGCGACAAGCCGGTGGTGGCAGCGGTCACGGGCGCAGCCATCGGCATCGGCACGACCATGCTGCTGCACTGCGACTTCGTCTTCGTCTCCGACGAAGCGCGGCTGGCCATGCCTTTCGTCGGCCTGGGCCTGGTGCCCGAATTTGCGTCCAGCCTGCTGGTGCCGCAGCTTATGGGCCACACCAAGGCGGCCGAGAAGTTGCTGCTCGGTGACCCGTTCACCGGCCAGGAAGCGGTGGACTGCGGCATCGCCAGTGCCGTGTTGCCCGCGGGCGAGGTGGCGAGCCATGCGCGGCGCGTGGCCGAACGCTTCAACCACCTGCCGCCGGGCGCGGTACGCGAAGCCAAGCAGTTGTTGCGCAACCCGCAGCGCGAGCGCATCGTGGCCACCATCCGCGACGAGAGCGAACGTTTCGGCAAACGCCTGCGCAGCCCCGAGGCGATGGAAGCCTTCCAGGCATTCTTCCAGAAGCGCAAGCCCGACTTCAGCAAGTTCTAACACTCGAAAGACGCGCACAGCCACAGTCATGTCCCTGACCCTGAAACTCGCCCTCAGCCCGGTGCTCGTGGCCCAGGCCTGGCGCACGCGCGCGCGGCTGCCGCGCCTGCCCGAGGCCGCGGGCGAGCGCCAAGGCATCGTCGGCCAGGGCCCGCAGCTGCGCCTCTTGGTGGCGGGTGACTCGTCGGCCGCGGGTGTGGGCGTCGACTCGCAGCAGCAGGCGCTGGCGGTGCCACTTGCCACGCGCTTGGCGCAGCTTTGTGCGGCGCAGGTGCAGTGGCAGTTGATTGCCGAATCGGGCCTGACGACGAAGCAGACGCATGAACGATTGAAAGCGGCTGGCGCCGGGTTCTTCGACCTGGCGGTGATCGTCACCGGCGTCAACGACGTCATCGACCAGGTGCCGACGCGGCACGCCGTGGCCACGCGCGACGCGCTGGTGAACTGGCTGCGCAACGGCATCGGCGTGCAGCACGTCTGTTTCGCGCCGCTGCCGCCGGTGCATCGTTTCCCTGGCCTGCCGCAACCGCTGCGCTGGGTGGCGGGGGCCGACGCGCGGCGCCACAACCGCGCGCTCACGCAGTGGGTCACGACACGCAGTGACGCTTCCGTGGTGGCCATCGACCTGCCATTGCGCCGCGACGTCATGGCGCAAGACGGTTTCCATCCCGGCGCACCGGTCTACCGCGCTTGTGCCACGTCCATCGCCGACCACCTCGCGCTGCAGGTATGGCCCACCTTGCATCAAGAAAGCACACGATGAACCTTCAAGGCAAAACCCTCTTCATCACCGGTGCCAGCCGCGGCATCGGCCTGGCCATCGCCAAGCGTGCCGCGGCAGATGGCGCCAACATCGTGCTCATCGCCAAGACCACCGAGCCCAACCCCAAGCTGCCCGGCACGCTGTACAGCGCGGCCGAAGAGGTGGTGGCGGCCGGCGGGCAGGCGCTGCCGCTGCCGACCGACATCCGCGATGAAGGCGCCGTGCTGGCGGCAGTGCAGCAGGCGGTGGCGCGCTTCGGTGGCATCGACATCCTCGTCAACAACGCCAGCGCCATCAGCCTGACGCCGACACCGGCCACGCCGATGAAGCGTTTTGATTTGATGTTCGGCGTGAACGTGCGCGGCACCTACCTGTGCACGCAGGCCTGCATGTCCGAGCTCATCAAGAGCGCCAAGGCCGGGCGCAACCCGCATGTGCTGAACATGAGCCCGCCGCTGTCGATGAAAGAGCATTGGTTCAAGGGCCACGTGGCCTACACCATGGCCAAGTACGGCATGAGCGAGTGCACGTTGGGACATGCCGGTGAATTGCGCCCGCACGGCGTGGCCGTCAACAGCCTGTGGCCGCGCACGCCCATCGTCACCGCGGCGCTGCAGATGATCCCCGGCATTGACTTGGACCTGTGCCGCAAGCCCGGCATCCTGGCCGACGCCGCGCACTTCATCTTCACCAGCGACGCCAGAACGCACAGCGGCAATTTCTACATCGACGATGAGCTGCTGGCACAGCACGGCGTCACCGACCTCGACAAGTACGCCCACAAGCCGGGCACCAAGAACTTCATGCCCGACTTCTTCATCGATTGACAACGGGCACGTGGCCGCGGCTCAAGCCGGCGCGGCAGCCGCCTCGGCGCTTTGTTCCGCGCTGGTCTCCGCAAACCCGCACTGCGGGCAGAAATGGAAGAACATGTTCTTGCGTGTCTGGCACTGGCCGCATTGGCCGAATAACTTCAAGCCGCAGTGCACGCAGAAGTCGGGCTTGACTTCGCCGGTGGTGAGCACCGAGCGCTCGCAGGCCGGGCAGACGTTGGCCGCGAGCTTCTTCAGCGCTTCGTCGGTGGTCAGCGCGCGCCGGCGTTCGGTCTCGCTTTGTTGCTCGACGAGTTTGCGCCGCTCGACGTAGCGCCGCATCGCGCGAATGGCGTAGTGGCCGGCGACGGCTGTGCCGACGATGCCCACCGCATAGCGCACGTAGCCGCCGTAGCTGGGCAGGTAGGGCACGAGCTCGACGAAGAACGCGAAGAGCGCGAAGAGCACGAAGCCGCGCATCAGCGGCCAGTACTCGCTCTTGCGCTTCTTCGCCACCAGCCACGCCGCCACCAGCAGCAAGGGCAGCGTCAACGCCAGGCGCGAGACGAAGACGCGCATCTCGCGCGCGAAGTTGGCACTGGCGAATGGTTGTTGCGCCGCTTGCAGGATCTCGGCCTCGCGCCGCTGGCTGTCGCTCGCCGCCTGGCGTGTGAGCAAGGCCTCGCGCTCGGCGCCTTCCATGGCCGTCTCGGTCTGCCGCTGGCGCGCCTGCAATTCGTCCAGGCCGCGTGTGCGCTTCAGCACCTCGGGGTCTTGTTTGGGATCGGTGGTGGCGGTGCGCGCCTCTAAC
>JANLYV010000352.1:0-4881 GCA_031365825.1 Rubrivivax sp.
GCGGCCAGGGCGCGAATGCCCGCCGGTATGGCGGCCGTGGCGATCGACGACAAACGCAGCCGGAAGTGGCGGCACGGGTAGGGCGGCGCGAAATAGAAGGCCGCGCCGGCCTCGATCAACACGCCGTGGGCGCGCGCCAGCTGTGCCAGCTCGGTGGCGTCTAGCCACTCGGGGCCTTGCACCCAGATGCCGGCTCCACCTCGCGGCAGCGTGAACATGAACCCGGGCAGATGCGCCTGCATCGCCGCGCTGACGCTGGCCAGCCGCTCCTGCATCGCCAGGTTGACGCGGCGCGCGTGCGAGTCGTGGTGGCCGAGCGAGAGAAACAGCGCGTAGGCGTGCTGCAGGAAAGGGCTGGGGTGGCGCACCATCGCCAGGCGCAGCAGCCGCAGCTCGGCGATCAAGGCCTGCGGCGCGACGATGAAACCCAGACGCAGCGCCGGCGACAGGCTCTTTGATAACGATCCAACGTAGATCACACGGCCGGCTTTGTCCAGGCTCTTCAGCGCCGGCATGGGCAGGCCGTCGAACAGGTTCTCGGCCTCGTAGTCGTCTTCGATGATGACGAACTCTTGCGCCTCGGCCAGGCGCAGCAGGCGCTGGCGCCGCGCCAGGCTCATGGTCACCGTCGTCGGGCTCTGGTGCGAGGGCGTGACGAAGACGTAGTCGACGTCTTGCAGCGCGTCGGTCACCAGGCCGTCACCATCCAGCGCCAGCGGCCGCCACACGGGCCGGCGCAGGCCGAAGGTGTTGCGCGCGTGCGGGTAGCCGGGCTCTTCGAAGCCGACACGCGTGGCCTCGGTCATCAGCGCTTCGGCCAACAGAAAGTAGGCCTGTTGCGCGCCGACGGTGACGAGGATCTCGTCCTTCAGCGCAAACACGCCGCGCTTGGGCAGCATGCGCAGGCGGATCTGCTCCAGCAGTTCGGGCACGTCGTCGGTTTCGAAGTCGCGCGTCCAATGCTCGAGCTGCGCACGCGACAGGCTGCGTGAACAGCACTCGCGAAAGTCGTCGGTGGGGAAGAGCGTCGCGTCGACGCCGCCGTAGACGAAGGGGAACGGGTACTCGCGCCAACGCTCGGGCTTGGCCAGCGTGGGCTGCTGCGACAGCGAGCGCAGCACGCGCCGGCTCCAGTTCGGCGCGCTGGTGCCAGGGCTCGCGCCGCCGCCGGCCGGCGGCAGCGCCATCACCGGCCGCGCACCGGCGCGCACGAAGACGCCACTGCGGGGCCGCGCTTCGAGGAAACCTTCGTCGATGAGCTGCTGGTAGGCGGCCGTCACCGTGTTGCGGCTCAAGCCCAGCAGCCTGGCGAGTTCACGCGACGAAGGCAGCGGCGCGGCGCTGGGCAGCCGGCCGTCGAGGATGGCGCGCACCACCGCCAGCCGCAGCCGTGCCTGCAAGGGCAGCGCCGGCTGCTCCGGCAGCTTGAACAGGGCCGACCAAAGCGTGGGTGCCGCGCTGCGCATGGGCTTGATAACGTTTGTCGCGAGTGTGGACGTTTGCCGCCCGCAGGCATTGTCGTCGCGCGGCGGCGTTGTCGGTGTGGGCGGCAACGTGCATCATGCGTCCCCGATCGCCCACCACCGATGCGAAGCACGCGGACACCGATGTACACCTTGCACGCCCCACGCGACTGGTTCCGCCGCACCTTGATCCTGCCCCTGCTGCTGCTGGCCCTGGGCGGCTGCGCCAGCCTGCCCGCGGTGGACCGCGAGGCCATCGCCAGCGAGGCCATCGCGCTCTCGCCGCAGACCACCCTCGGCCGCATCGCCAGCAGCTACCAGCCCGAGGCGCTGCAGTCGGGTTTCCGGCTGATGCCGCTGGGCGGTTTTTCGCTCGACACGCGGATCGAACTGGCGCGCCGCGCGCAGGTCTCGCTCGACGTTCAGTACTACCACTTCGAAGACGACGAGACCGGCCGCTGGCTGCTGCGCGCGATGCGCGACGCGGCGCAGCGCGGCGTGCGCGTGCGGCTCTTGATCGACGACTTCTACACCTCGGGCCACGACGAGCTCTTCCTGGCGTTTGCGGCACACCCCAACGTCGAGGTGCGGCTGTTCAACCCCTTCACCGTGTTGCGCAACAGCGGCCAGGCGATGCGTTTCATCAGCGCCGTGGGCGACTGGAAACGTGTCAACCACCGCATGCACAACAAGCTCTTCATCGCCGACGGCGCGATGGCGGTGATAGGCGGGCGCAACGTCGCCAACGAGTACTTCCTGCGCAGCGCGTCAGAGAACTTCATCGACGTCGACGCCTTCGTCGTCGGCTTCCTCCTCGGCCCGCTGCAGGGCCTCTTTGACCGCTACTGGAATGCCGATGCGGTGTATCCGTTGATGCGCATCGTCTCGCCAGGCGAAGACGCCGCCGAGTTGCGCCGCCGCTTCGAGGAGTGGACCGGCGCGGCCAAGACACCCCCGCCACCGTCTTTGCCGGCGAACGACCTGCTCGGCTACGGCCCGATCCGGGACGACCTGGACGGCGGCCGGCTCGGACTGATCTGGGCCGAGGCCTACACCTTCGCCGACCACCCCGATAAACCTTTCGACGGCGAAGCCGGAGGCGAGTTGCAGGACACCAGCGTCACCTACAACGTGTTCGAAGCGTTGCGCAAGGCGCAGACCGAACTCGTCATCACCTCGCCCTACATGGTGCCCGGGGTGGAGGGCATGAAGATGTTGCGCGAACTGGCCGCGCGCAAGGTGCGCCTGGTGACGCTGACCAACTCGCTCAGCGCCACCGACGAGCCGGTGGTGCACCTGGGCTACCGCATCTACCGCGAAAGCATGCTCGACCTGGGCGTGGACATGTACGAGATCAGCCCTTCGCGCACCAAGCGCAACCTGCGCCACAAACTCTTCGCGTCCTCACTCGGGCGGCTGCATTCGAAGACGGCGGTGATCGACCGCAAGTCGGTGTACATCGGCTCGATGAACCTCGACCCGCGCTCGGCCAGCATCAACACCGAGCTCGGCGCCGTCATCGACAGCCCGCAGCTGGCGCGCGAGATGCTGCGCATCATCGACGTCGACCGTCTGCAGAGCAGCTACCGCGTGACGCGCAAGCCCGGCGGCGGCCTCTTCTGGGCTGGCGTGGAAGGTGACCAGGAAATGGTCTACGAAGAAGAGCCCGAGGTATCGATGTGGCTGCGGCTGAAGCTCTTTCTGCTGGCGCCGCTGATCCCCGAAGCGCTGTTGTAGCCACTGGCGTGGTGGATATCCCCGGCTGGCACTAGCGCAGCCCGCGCCGCTTGCCTACGCTCCAGGTCTCGACAAAACCGTCATCGCACCGGAGACAGACCATGGGACACGCTGAACCACAAGTCGCCACGAAGGCCGACACACAAGCCGACATGCAAGCCCATTGGATGCCGTTCTCGCCGAACAAGGAATTCAAGAGCGCGCCGAAGATGGTGACACGCGCCAAGGGCATGTACTTCTACACGCCCGAAGGGCGCGAAGTCATCGACGCCTCGTCGGGCCTGTTCTGCGTCGCCGCCGGCCATTGCCGGCGCGAGATCGCCGAGGCGGTGTACGAGCAGCTGCAGACGCTGGACTTCACCGCGCCTTTCCTGCGCGCGCAGCCCAAGTCGTTCGAGCTCGCGGCGCGCGTGGCCGAGTTCACGCCGGCGGGCCTGAACCGCATCTTCTTCACCAATTCGGGCAGCGAAGCCATCGACACGGCGATGAAGATGGCGCTGGCCTTTCACCGTGTGCGTGGCCACGCCGAGCGCCAGATCTTCATCTCGCGCGAACGGGCTTACCACGGCGTGAACATGGGCGGCGTGGCGCTGGCCGGCATGGTCAACAACCGCCGCGCTTTCGGCACGGGCCTGGCCGGCGTGTTTCACATGCGCCACACCGCCTTGCCGCAAAACCGCATGGTGCGTGGCCAGCCCGATCAAGGCGCCGAGCTTGCCGATGACCTGCAGCGTTATTGCAACCTGCTCGGTGGCGAGAACATCGCCGCCGTGTTCGTCGAGCCCACGGCAGGATCGTTCGGCTGCCTGCCCCCGCCCAAGGGCTACCTCGACCGGCTGCGCGCCATCTGCGACGAACAAGGCATCCTCTTGGTGTTCGACGAAGTCATCACCGGCTGGGGCCGCATGGGCGCCAACTTCGGCGCGCAGGCCTTCGGCGTCACGCCCGACCTGATGACCATGGCCAAGGCCATCACCAACGGCGCGCAGCCCATGGGCGCGGTGGCCGCGCGCCAGGACATCTACGACACCATCGTGGAAGGCGGCCCCAAGCAGGGCATCGAGTTCTTCCACGGCTACACCTATTCGGCACATCCTGCGTCGTGCGCGGCGGGGCTGGCGATGATGGACATCTTCCGCGACGAAAAACTCATCGAGCGCGCCGCGGCCATGGCCCCGAGCTTCGGCGACGCGATGCATTCGCTGGCGGATGCGCCAGGCGTGGTCGACGTGCGCAGCATCGGCCTGATGGCCGGCGTCGAAGTCGAAGCCGTGGGCGCGCCGGGTGCGCGCGGGCATCAGTTGCAGAAGGCCTTGTTCGACCGCGGGCTGCACCTGAAGAGCACCGGCGACACGCTGATCGTGGCACCGGCCTTCATCGCCGAGGGCAAACACATCGACCAGATCACGAGCACGATCCGCCAGGCGTTGGTCGAGGTGCGCTGAAGCCGCCGGCGCGCCCACTGCGGGCGATGGTGAGTTGACGGGGCGGTGATGGCCGGGTGATAGCCTTGCCGGCCACTCCCCGGAGCCCTGCGTGACCGCCGACGCCTTCATCCTCACCCTGTCCTGCCCCGACCGCGCAGGCATCGTCCATGCCGTGACCGGCCTGCTCGCCGAGCAGGGCGGCAACATCACTGAAGCGGCGCAATTCAACGACCAGGGCACGAACCGCTTCTTCA
>JANLYV010000357.1:0-11827 GCA_031365825.1 Rubrivivax sp.
CCCAGTTGATCGAGTTCACCGTGCCGATGCGGTGGCGGCGTTTGAATTCCAGGTCCTTGCTGACGGCCTTGACGATGTCCTGGCAGTCGTCAAAGACACCCTCGATCGTGATGTTATGGATGTTGGCGTCCTGCAGGCTGAACATCTGCGCCTGCTGGAAGGGGCTCATGCGGCCGTGCGGGCTGAGCATGAAGACGCGCACACCCTGCTTGCCGCGCATCGCGTATTCAGCGGCGCTGCCGGTGTCGCCCGAAGTTGCGCCGAGGATATTGAGCTCTTCGCCGCGGCGCGCCAGTTCGAACTCGAACAGGTTGCCCAGCAGCTGCATCGCCATGTCCTTGAAGGCCAGCGTCGGGCCGTTGGACAGGCCTTGCAGGTACAGGCCGTCTTCGAGCTTGGTCAGCGGCGTGATCTGCGGCGTGCCGAAGGTCGCTGCGGTGTAGGTGGCGTGGCAAAGGCGCTTCAGGTCGGCTGCCGGAATGTCGTCGATGTACAGCGACAGGATCTCGAAGGCCAGATCGGCGTAGCTCAGGCCGCGCCAGCGTGACAGCGTGGTCGTATCGACCTGCGGGTAGAACGCTGGCAGGTACAGGCCACCATCGGGCGCCAGGCCTTCGAGCAGGATGTCGCAGAAGCCGCGGGGCGTGTTGTCGCCACGGGTGCTCAGGTACTTCACGGCGCCTCCCGCCGGGCCGCCCCAAGGGAGGCGAGCGCCCCCTCGGGGGGCAGCGACGCGGCGCAGCCGCTAGCTTGGGGGCTCACTTCAGCTCTTCCTTGCGGATGCGAACGATAGGCGCCAGCACGGTCGGCAGCGCCTGCATCTGCGCCAGCGCGGCTTTCATGCGGCCTTCCACGGTGTCGTGCGTGAGGATCACGAGGTCGGTCTGCTTTTCGCCCTCGGCGCTTTCACGCTGCAGCACAGCGTCGATGGAGATGTCGTGCTCGGCCAGGATGCCGGTGATGCGCGCCAGCACGCCGGCTTCGTCGGCCACCTGCAGCCGCAAATAGAAGGCGGTGATGACCTCGGCTATGGGCAGGATTGGCGTGTCCTGCATGGCACCCGGCTGGAAGGCCAGGTGTGGCACGCGGTGGTCGGGGTCGGCGGTGTGCAGCCGTGTGATGTCGACCAGGTCGGCGACCACGGCGCTGGCGGTGGGCTCGGCACCCGCGCCTTTGCCGTAGTACAGCGTCGTGCCGACGGCGTCGCCCTGCACCATCACCGCGTTCATCGCGCCTTCGACGCTGGCGATGAGGCGCGAGGCTGGAACCAACGTCGGATGCACGCGCAGCTCCAACCCCTGTGGGCGGCGCTTGGTAATGCCCAGCAGCTTGATGCGGTAGCCCAGCTGTTCGGCGTAGCGGATGTCGGTGGCCTGCAGCGCGGTGATGCCTTCGACGTAAGCCTTGTCGAACTGCACCGGCACACCGAAAGCGATGGCGCTCATGATCGTCACCTTGTGCGCGGCGTCGATGCCTTCGATATCAAACGTGGGGTCGGCCTCGGCGTAACCCAGGGCCTGCGCCTGCTTCAGCACGCTGTCGAAATCCAGCCCTTTGCTGCGCATCTCGCTGAGGATGAAATTCGTCGTGCCGTTGATGATGCCGGCGATCCATTCGATGCGGTTCGCCGTCAACCCTTCGCGCAGTGCCTTGATGATGGGGATGCCACCGGCCACCGCCGCTTCGAAGGCCACCACCACACCGCGCTGGCTGGCGGCGGCGAAGATTTCGCTGCCGTGCACGGCGAGCAAGGCCTTGTTGGCGGTGACGACATGTTTGCCCGCGTGGATGGCTTCGAGCATCAGCGTGCGCGCGATGCCACAGCCGCCGATGAGTTCGACCACGATGTCGATGGCCGGGTTGTGGATGATCTGACGCGCGTCGGCCACGACTGCAACCGAGTCACCCACAACGGCACGCGCACGCGCCACGTCGAGGTCGGCCACCATCGTGATCTCGATGCCGCGACCCGCACGCCGGCGGATCTCTTCCTGGTTGCGTTGCAGCACCTTGAAGGTGCCGCTGCCGACGGTGCCTACGCCAAGCAAACCGACTTGGATGGGGTTCACGATGAATGGCGCTTTCGGTAGTGGCCGAGGAATCGCTCGATGCGGCCTATGGCTTCGGTGAGGTCGTCGACGTTGGGCAGGAAGACGATGCGGAAGTGCTGGTTGTCGATCCAGTTGAAACCCGTGCCCTGCACGATCAGCACCTTCTCTTCGGCCAGCAGCTCGTAGGCAAACTGCTGGTCGTCCTCGATCGGATACATCTTCGGATCCAGCCGCGGGAACATGTACAGCGCGGCCTTGGGCTTGACCACGCTCACGCCGGGAATCTGCGTCAGCAACTGGTAGGCGAGTTCGCGCTGCTTGAACAGCCGGCCCGGCGGCGCCACCAGGTCCTTGATGCTCTGGTAGCCGCCCAGCGCGGTCTGGATCGCCAGCTGCCCGGGTGTGTTGGAACACAGCCGCAACGAGGCCAGCATGGTCAGTCCCTCGATGTAGTCGCGCGCATGGCGCTTCTCGCCTGAGACGATCATCCAGCCGGCGCGGTAGCCGCAGCTGCGGTAGTTCTTCGACAGGCCGTTGAAGGTGACGAAGAGCACGTCGTCGGCAAGCGAGGCCATGCTTGTATGCGTCACACCGTCGTACAGCGTCTTGTCGTAGATCTCGTCGGCCAGCACCACC
This sequence comes from Rubrivivax sp., assembly GCA_031365825.1. Classification (GTDB taxonomy): domain Bacteria; phylum Pseudomonadota; class Gammaproteobacteria; order Burkholderiales; family Burkholderiaceae_C; genus Rubrivivax. The sequence continues at coordinate 2,688 of JANLYV010000357.1, forward strand.
AGCTGGTGTTCGCGCGCGATCTCGACGATGCCGCGCAGCAGCTCGTCGGGGTACAGCGCGCCGGTCGGGTTGTTGGGGTTGCAGACCATGACGGCGCGGGTGCGCGGGCTGACCTTGGCGCGGATGTCGGCCAAGTCTGGCAGCCAGCCGCTTTGTTCATCGCAGATGTAGTGCACCGGCTTGCCGCCGCTCAGGCCGACGACGGCGGTGTAGAGAGGGAAGTCGGGTGCGGGCACCAGCACCTCGTCGCCGTCGTTGAGCAAGGCGCTGATGGCGATCTGGATCAGCTCCGAAGCGCCATTGCCCAGGTAGGCGTCGTCCACCGTCACGCCGCGTATGCCCTTTTCCTGCGTGTAGTGCACCACCGCCTTGCGTGGCGCGAAGAGGCCCTTGCTGTCGGTGTAGCCCGCGGCATCCGGCAGGTTGCGGATCATGTCCTGCACCACCTCGTCGGGCGGCATCAGCCCGAACGCGGCGACGTTGCCGATGTTGAGCTGGATGATGCGGTGGCCTTCTTCCTGCATCTGGCGCGCCTTGTCGAGCACGGGGCCGCGGATGTCGTAGGCGACGTTGGCGAGCTTGCTCGACTTGTTGATGGGCTTGAGGCTCAAGTTCGGGGCTCCAGGGCTGGCTGCAAGCGGCGGCTGCAGCGGGCGAAACTAGAATTATCTCCTCATGAAGTTTCAGCCCGACACCCTCGACGGCGTCAACGTCGTCGCCCGCTGCGAGCCCACGCGTTTGTGGGTGGCCGGCCACGGCGCACCGATGGTCTATGCGCACAGCCTGCTGGTGCCCTGGCGCGGCCCGGTGCTGGCCTGGGATGCGACGTCGTTCGATGGGCTCACGGCTGCGCATTTCGAACAGATGGCTGCGTTGGCACCCGAAGTGGTGATCCTGGGTACCGGCGGGCGATTGCGCTTCCCCGCGCCGGCCCTGATGCGCGCGCTGATCGAGCGGCGCATCGGCGTGGAAAGCATGGACATCGCCGCTGCCAGCCGCACCTACAACGTGCTGGCCAACGAGGGGCGGTCGGTGTTGGGCGCCTTCCTCATCGAAGCTGCACCACCGGCCGCAACTTGAAGTCTGCGGATTCGCACCGACTTGTGATCGAACATCAGCGCAAGGGTTTTATAATGAAGCCTGCGCTTTCGTGGCGCGCCCTTGCTGGCTACCCATTGCGAGACCACTTTGCCCATGACCCCTGCTGTCAATAAAACCCTGCCGGAATTCGAAGCGCTGGCGACCGGCGGCGTGAAATTCACGCCGCAGTCGCACTTGGGGCATGCGGTGGTGCTTTATTTCTACCCGAAGGACAACACCCCGGGCTGCACCACCGAAGCGATGCAGTTCCGCGAGCGCCACAAAGATTTCCTCAAGGCCGGCTCGGTGGTGTTCGGCGTGTCGCGCGACAACCTGGCCTCGCACGAGAAGTTCAAGCAGGCGCTTGAACTGCCCTTCGAGCTGATTGCCGACACCGAAGAAAAGCTGTGCCACATGTTCGGCGTGGTGAAGAACAAGATCATGTACGGCAAGAAGGTCAAAGGCATCGAGCGCAGCACCTTTCTGATGGACGCCCACGGCGTGATGCGTGCCGAGTGGCGCGGCATCAAGGTCGCAGGCCATGTCGACGAAGTATTGAAGGCAGTGAAGGCCCTGAAGAAGGCTGCCTGAGATCTGCCCACGCCAGCGTCAGCGGCGCCCAAGCCGCGCCACCCCGCCCCGGCAAGCCGCCCATCCCGCACGAACGGATAGGCGGCTTTTCTCGTTCTGAACCCCCCACTCGCCCGTACACCCCAGATGCCACTGCCCAAGCCGCCGTCGAAAAAAGCCGCCCTGCTGGACCCCACCGCCTACGAGGTGCAAGCTGCCCCGCGGGCCGACAAACTGACGCAGAAGTCGCCGCCCGTGCGCGAAGCCGCGGCGGGCGCCGAACTGCAATTGCACGATGGCTCGATGCCCTTGGCCGCGCCGAACGTGCTGAAGCTCTTGAAGGCGCCGCCCGCGGCGCCGAGTTCGAGCGCGCCGCTGCGTGCCGTGACCCCCGCCCACAGCGCGCCGCGGGCACGCGCGCGGCTCAAGACCGGTGGCCCGGCCAAGCTCTTTGTACTCGACACCAACGTGCTGATGCACGACCCGATGTCGCTCTTTCGCTTCGAAGAGCACGACGTCTTCCTGCCGATGATCACGCTGGAAGAACTCGACAACCACAAGAAGGGCATGAGCGAAGTGGCACGCAATGCGCGCCAGGTCAGCCGCGACCTCGACGCCCTGGCCAGCTTCAACGACAAGAACGGCATGCCCGACCCCAAGGTCGGCATCGCACTGGCCACCACCGGCCATCGCGAGGCCGGCGGCAAGCTCTACTTCCAGACCACGCTGCTGAACTTCAAGCTGCCCGATGGCCTGCCCCAGGGCAAGGCCGACAATCAGATCCTCGGTGTCGTGCAAAGCCTGCGCGAAGAGCACAAAGAGCGTGACGTGGTGCTGGTGTCCAAGGACATCAACATGCGCGTCAAGGCGCGCGCGCTGGGCCTGCCCGCCGAGGACTATTTCAACGACAAGACGCTGGAAGACGGTGACTTGCTCTACACCGGCGTGCTGCCCCTGCCCGCCGACTTCTGGGAGCGCCACGGCAAGACCATGGAGAGCTGGCAACAGGGCGGCCACACCTTTTATCGCATCAGCGGGCCGCTCATTCCGGCGCTGATGATCAACCAGTTCGTCTACCTCGAAACCCCGGGCGCAGCCGCGCTGTACGCGCGCGTCGCCGAGATCACCGGCAAGACGGCGGTGCTGAAGACGCTGCGCGACTACAGCCACGGCAAGAACGCGGTGTGGGGCGTGATGGCGCGCAACCGTGAGCAGAACTTTGCGCTGAATTTGTTGATGGACCCGGATTGCGACTTCATCACGCTCACCGGCACGGCGGGTTCGGGCAAGACCTTGATGACGCTGGCCGCCGGCCTGGCGCAGGTACTCGACGACCGGCGCTACACCGAGATCATCGTCACCCGCGTCACCGTGCCGGTGGGCGACGACATCGGCTTCCTGCCCGGCAACGAAGAAGAGAAGATGGGCCCGTGGATGGGCGCGCTGGACGACAACCTCGAAGTGCTGGCGCGCAGCGACGCCAGTGCCGGCGAGTGGGGCCGCGCCGCCACCAACGACCTGGTGCGCAGCAAGATCAAGATCAAAAGCCTGAACTTCATGCGTGGCCGCACCTTCCTCAACAAGTACGTGTTGATCGACGAAGCGCAGAACCTCACGCCCAAGCAGATGAAGACGCTCATCACCCGCGCCGGGCCGGGCACGAAGATCGTCTGCCTGGGCAACCTGGCGCAGATCGACACGCCCTACCTCACCGAGGGCAGCTCGGGCCTGACCTACGCCGTCGACCGCTTCAAGGGCTGGCCGCATGGTGGCCACGTGACGCTTGCGCGCGGCGAGCGCTCGCGCCTGGCCGACTTCGCCTCGGAAGTGCTGTAGATGGCCGACCTGATCGTCCACGGCGGCACGCCTCTGCGCGGCCAGATCGTGCCGTCGGCGAACAAGAACGCGGTGCTGCCGATCCTGTGCGCGACGCTGCTCACGCGCGAGCCGGTGCGCCTGCGCGGCATCACCGAAATCACCGACGTGAAGAAGATCCTCGAGATCTTTCGTTTGCTCGGCAGCGAGGTGACGGTCGACTACGCCAGCGGCATCCTCGACGTGCACCACCGCCACACCCACTTCGACGAAAAAGTGCACCGGCTGCCCGAAGAGATGCGCTCGTCGGTGATGCTGGTGCCGGGCCTGCTGGCGCGTTTTGGCGTCGCGCGCATTGAAAACGACGTCAAAGGTTGCAGCCTGGGCGTGCGTGAAATCGACCCGCACGTCGACGTTTTCGAGCGCTTCGGCGGCCAGGTCGAGCGCACGGCCGGCGCCTTGATCATCCGCACCGCTGGCGCGTTAGCCGCCTCGCAGCACTGGATGGACTACGCCTCGGTCACCACCACCGAAAACTTCGTGCTCTGCGCGGCGCTGGCGCAAGGCACCTCGACCATGATGAACGCCGCCAGCGAGCCGCATGTGCAGGAGTTCTGTCAGTTCATGTGCATGCTCGGTGCGCATATCGAAGGCCTGGGCACGTCCAGCCTGAAGGTGCACGGCGTGGCGCAGCTCGGCGGCGGCGACTTCACTTTCGCCGAAGACTTCCACGAGATCGTGACCTTCCTGGCACTTGGCGCCATCACCGGCGGCGACGTGCGAGTGAAGAACTCGACGCCCGAACAATTCCCGCTGCTGGACCGCACCTTCGCCAAGTTCGGCGTGCACATCGAGCACAAGGACGGCTGGTCGCGCCATATCAACGACGGCCCACTGCGCGTGAAGGAGCCCTTCACGCAGAACATCCTGCAGAAGGTGGAAGCCGCGCCCTGGCCCTATGTGCCGGCCGACCTGCTGCCGATCTTCGTCACGCTGGGCGTGCGCGCGCAGGGCCAGTGCATGTTCTGGAACAAGGTCTACGACGGCGCCCTGGGCTGGACGGCCGAGCTCTCTCGCTTTGGCGCGCACACCTTTCTTGCCGACCCGCACCGCATCATCACCTTCGGCGGCAAACCCTTGCAGCCGGCCACGGTGGAGAGCCCCTACATCATCCGCGCGGCCATCGCGATGTTGATGCTGGCGTGCAGCATCACCGGGCAGTCGCATATCAAAAAAGCCGCCCCCGTGAAACGCGCGCATCCGCGCTTCGCCGAGAACATCACCGTGCTGGGCGCGAAAGTGGTGTGGGTCGACGGGGACTGAGGAGGGACGCCGCGCCGACGCCAGCTTGAAGCTGCCGACGCAAAATGGGGTCTTCCGTGTGACAGACCGGCACTCATCCCCGCGTTCGAACGCCTGAGTGCAAGCGGCGAAGTCGGCAAGGTGCTGATGGCCGGGCCAACACTGCTGCGCCGTCTGGCGCTGGCCGATTGGAAGACCACCCTGTCGAATGAGCAACTCGCCGAGCTCGCCGACTGGTCCGCACGCGCGAGTGCCTTGGCGCAGGACGGCAACACCGCCGGCACTGTGCCGGCATCCAACCCAGGCCTTGCCTTGACGGGCCCGCTGACCTCGCGCGAGCTCGAAGTGCTGGCCGCGATGGCCGCCGGCAACAGCAACAAGCTGATTGCGCGTGCCCTGGATCTGAGCCCGCACACCGTGAAGCGCCACGTCGCGAACATTCTCGACAAACTGGGTCTCGCCTCACGCGGCCAGGCCGCAGCCTGGTACCGAGACCACGCGTGAGTGGCTGAGTGACTGAATGGCTGGGCCGCCATGGCTCACCGCCGCGGCGACGCCGCACGCGGCCGATACGACGCCGCGGCACAATCTCTTCACCGACACGCACAAGGGGCTGCGCCTGTTCATGGCCGCCACGTTGTGCCGCCTGGGCCGCCCGGCGCGAGCGCGCCCTAGTTCGCGACGGCCGCGGCCAGTGCCTTCTTCGGGTGAATCAAGTGGCGCCGGCCGTCGCTGGACGTATCGGCCGTGCTGACGATGATCTTGATGAGCTTCTGCGGCGTCAGGCTCGGGTTCACGGCCAGCATCTTGGCAGCGAGGTTGGCCACCTGCGGTGACGCCATTGAGGTGCCCGAAAAGGCCACGCGGTCGCCCCCCGGTATGAAGCTCACCACCTGATAGCCGTTGGCATGCACCTTCACCGTCGCTCCGTAGCTGGTGAAACCGGCTTCGTCGCCGGCCAGGTCGACCGCGCCCACCGTCAGCAGGTTGCGCAGCACGATGCCGGCAGGAATGTCTTCGATGAAGCTGGCGTCGTTGCCTGAGTTGCCGGCTGCGGTGATGAAGAGCATGCCCGGCGCCGCGGCCATGGCACGCGTCAGGGCCGTCTTGCCGATCTCGAAGTAGCGCCGCGCGAGCTGCTTTCGTGCCTGCGGGTCGGCGCCTATGCCGCACTGTTCCAGGTCGCCTTCGATCGCCGTGACATTGCCGCCCCAGCTCATGTTGACCACACGCGCGCCGTGTTTTTTCATGAAGCCGACGTAGGCGTTGAAGGCGCGCGCGTCGCGAAACGCGCCTTCCAGGCTGGGGCAGGGGTCGGGTTTGAGCGTGTGCGTGAACTCCAGTCGCGCCACCATCAGCCGCGCGTAGGGGTTGCCCAACATCGTGATGCCGGCGACATGCGTGCCATGCGAATAGTTGCCCACGAGGCCCAACTCTTCCATCGCCGACTTGTACTGGTCGGGCGCGAGCTTGGACAGAAAGGTCTTGACCTCGCTCGCTTCGACGCTGTCGATGTTGGACTGCAGGTCCGACAGGCCCTTGGTACGCGACTTCATCGTCGGCAGCCGGCTCTGCAGCTCGGCCGGTATCGGCTCCAGCTCACCCTTGGCGGCGCGGCTGTACTTGTCAAAGGCGATCACCAACGGCGCGCCTTTGCGGTCGCGCATCACCTGCTGGCCGAAGAGCTTGGTGTCGACCCCGCTGTCCCACACGGCGACGTTGACCGTGGCCTTGCCCTCGCCTTGCTTAAGTGTCACGTCGCGCGCGGCCCAGATGTCGACCTTTTGCACCTTGTTGGCGGCCAGGTAGCTTGTGAACACCTCGGTGAACGTGGCCTTCAGGGGCAGCGACAACAACCACGAATAGCGTGCCCCGACGACGCCCGGCGCGAACTCCGAACTCAGGGAGCCGCTGGTGTCGACGATGGGCTGCATGACCTCGCGGATGCGCCCCAGGATCAGCGCTTCGCCGATGAGCTCGGCCGAGGCCTTGAGCTCACGCACTTCGTTTTCGATGACCGCGTAAGGCGCCTTGGCGAGCTCGGCGCTGAGGTACTCGGCCACGGCCTTTTTGTAGGGCTCGCTGCCGAGCGGTTGCTTGCGCGCCGCCTGGCTCATGGCGCGCAAGCGCAGGCTGGAAATCAGCTTGTCGGCCGGTTTGTCCTGCAGGCTGCGCACCTGCTCGGCGCGATTGAAGGCCTGCTCGTAGCGGCCGTCGAGCATGTCCAGCAAGGCCAGCGTGGTCAGCAGTTCGCGCTGTGTCGCCTTGTCCGGAATCTCAAAGCCGTTGACCACGCCTTCGAGGTCCTTGCGCACCGCCGCGGCGAACGGCGCGAAGCGTTCGGCGTTGCGCACCACGTCTTCGAGCTTGCCTTCGATGCGGTAGCTGAAGCGCGGCAGGTCGGCCGCCTTGTCGATGCGCGGCTTGGTTTGCGCCCACAGCGACGTGTGCGCGGCCACAGTGGCGATCAGGGCCAGCGTCAGCCAGCCTTTCAGGTTCAAGCTCATGGCGTTCCCTCAAAGACGAAGCCGCGATGCTAGCGGCGCGCCGGTGCGCTTTGGCACGGCTGCGATGAAACGCCTCAGGCGTGCGCTCAGGGTGCCACCAGTGCGGCAATCTGCGCCAATGCCGTCGGGTCCTCGATGGTCGTCAGGTCGCCGGGGTCGCGGCCTTCACATACGGCCTGGATGGCGCGACGCAGCAGCTTGCCCGAGCGCGTCTTGGGCAAGACGCTGACAAAGCGCACGCGTGATGGCCGGGCCACCGCACCCAGCGTGTCGTCCACCACTTTCATCAGCTCGCCTTCGAGCTTCAAGGCCTGTGCCGGCGTCGCCGCGAGTGCCGCATCCTTCAGCACTACGAAGGCCATCGCCACCTGGCCTTTCAGCGCATCGGCCACGCCCACCACCGCGACCTCGGCCACCGCCGCATGGCCGGACAGGCTCTCTTCGATCTCGCGTGTGCCCAGGCGATGGCCGGCAACGTTGATGACGTCGTCGGTGCGGCCGAGGATGAAGAAGTAGCCCTCCTCGTCGCGGATACCCCAGTCGAAGGTGTTGTAGACCTGCTGGCCGGCAATGCTGTCCCAATAGGTCTTGACGAAGCGCGCGTCGTCCTGCCAAAGCGTCTGCATGCAGCCCGGGGGCAGCGGGCCCTTGATGACGACCACGCCTTTCTGGTTCGCACCCTTGAGCTCGGTGCCGGTGGCTTCGTCGATGAGTTGCACGTCGTAGCCGTACACCGCCTTGCCGGGCGAGCCGAACTTGGTGGGCGCGGACTCGATGCCGTGGCACAGTGTGAGCACCGGCCAGCCGGTTTCGGTCTGCCAGTAGTTGTCGATGATGGGCTTGCCCAGGGCGCCGGCGATCCACTGCGCCGTGGGCTCGTCCAGCGGCTCGCCGGCGAGAAAGAGTGCGCGCAGCGACGACAGGTCATGGCGCGACAGCGCCGCCGGATCCTGCTTCTTCAGCACGCGCACGGCCGTGGGCGCGCTGAACATCACCGTCACCTTGTACTTCTCCACCAGGCTCCACCAGACGGCCGCGTCGGGGCGGGTCGGCAAGCCCTCGTACATCAGCGTGGCCATGCCGGCGATGAGCGGGCCGTAGACGATGTAGCTGTGGCCCACGACCCAGCCGATGTCGCTGGTGGAGAAGTAGGTTTCGCCGGCCGAACCAGGCAAAGGCGCGCAGAAGATGTGCTTCATGCTCGCCGCCAGCGCCACCGCGTAGCCGCCGGTGTCGCGCTGCACGCCCTTGGGCTTGCCGGTGGTGCCGCTGGTGTAGAGCGTGTAGCTCGGGTGCGTGGCCTCGACCCATTCGCAGGGCACGACGGTGTTCAGGTGCGTCTGGCGCCAGGCCGAATAACTTTCATCCCGACCGGCAACGTGGCTGAAGGCCACGAGGCCGCGGTCGACCATCAACACCTTGGCCGGCTTGTGCGTGGCGAGCCTGATGGCTTCGTCGAGCAGCGGCTTGTAGGCCAGCAGCTTGCCGCCGCGGCTGCCGGCGTCGGCGCTGACGATCAGCGTCGGCGTGGCATCGTCGATGCGGCTGGCCAGGCTGACGCTGGCAAAGCCGCCGAAGACCACCGAGTGCAGCGCGCCGATACGCACGCAGGCCAGCATCGCAAACGCCGCCTCGGGAATCATCGGCATGTAGATGAGCACGCGGTCACCCTTCTTCACGCCCAGCGACAAGAGGGTGGCCGCCAAACGCTGCACCTCGGCGTGCAGCTCGCGGAAGCTGTAGATGCGCTCTTCGTCGACTTCGGTCGAGACCCAGATCAGCGCGCGCTGGTCGCCGCGTGTGGCGACATGGCGGTCGACCGCGTTGTGGCACAGGTTGGTGCTGCCGCCGACGAACCAGCGCGTG
>JANLYV010000377.1:0-1566 GCA_031365825.1 Rubrivivax sp.
CGCGCAGGCGCAGGCCAAGCGCCGCATCGGCGTCGGCTTCACCGGCCTGGGCAATGCGCTCGTGATGCTCGGGCTGCGTTACGACGAAGCCGCCGGCTGCGACATGGCCCAGGCCATTGCCCGGCGCATGCGCGACGCCGCCTACGAAGCGTCGGTGGACCTGGCGCGCGAACGCGAACCCTTCCCGCTGTTCAATGCCGACCTGTACCTCAGCGGCTCCAGCTTTGCGTCGCGCCTGCCGCAGCCGCTGAAAGACCGCATCCGCGCGCATGGGCTGCGCAACTCGCACCTGCTGTCGATCGCGCCCACCGGCACGATCAGCCTGGCCTTTGCCGACAACGCCAGCAACGGCATCGAGCCGCCCTTCAGCTGGACCTACACCCGGCGCAAACGCGAGCCCGACAACAGCGTCAAGACCTACGCGGTCGAGGACCATGCCTGGCGACTGTTCCATCACCTGTATGGTGCCGACGCAGCGCTGACCGACGCCTTCGTCACCGCGCTGGAGATGAGCGCGCAAGCCCATGCCGCGATGGTCGCGGCGGTGGCGCCGTTCATCGACACGTCGATCAGCAAGACCGTCAACGTGCCAGCCGACTACCCGTTCGCTGACTTCGAGGACTTGTACCTGCAAGCCTGGCGCAGTGGCTTGAAAGGGCTGGCCACCTACCGGCCCAACGCGGTGCTGGGCGCGGTGCTGAGCGTGACCGCACCTGTTGCGCCGACGGCAACCACGCCCGCCCCGCTGGCCATTTCACCCGCCGCCGACGGCTTCAACCAGCGCCTGCGGCTGGATCGCCTGCCCGCGCCAGTGCTGGCCTCGCTGCGCTGGCCCGGCCGGCCCGAGCTGCCCGCCGGCAACGCCGCCTGGAGCTACCTGATCCAGCACCCGCATGGCGACTTCTCGCTGTTCGTCGGCGAGATGCCTGCGCCGGCCGGGCCGGGCCTGGGTCTGTTCGCCAAAAACCTGCCGTTTGAGGTCTGGGTCAACGGCGCCGAACAGCCGCGCGGCCTCGGTGCGTTGGCCAAGACGCTGTCGATGGACATGCGCGCCAACGACGCCGCCTGGCTCAAATTGAAACTCGACGAATTGGCCACGGTGGCCGAGGAGCGGGCCTTCGAGATGCCCTTCCCACCGGCCGGCGAGAAGCGCCTCTTCCCCGGCGTGGTCGCGGCCACGGCGGCCGTGATCCGCTGGCGCTGCGAGCAACTCGCGGCCTTGCAAGACGGCGGCCCGACCCCGGTGCTGGACGCGATGTTCAGCGTCGCCGAGCCGCGCACTGGCACGGCCGGTACGCTGGCCTGGGCGGTGGACGTGGACAACCCCGCCACCGCCGAAGCATTCACCGTCACGCTCAAGGAGGTGTCCCTGGCTGGCCAGGATGGCACGTCAGTGACCCGCCCATGCGCCATCGGCTTCTCCGGCAACTACCCGCGCGCCTTCGATGGCCTGGCCCGGCTGTTGTCGCTGGACATGCGCGTGATGGACCCGGCCTGGATCGGCATGAAGTTGAGAAAACTGCTCAACGTCGGCGAGCCGCTGGGCCACTTCATGGCGCCGGTGCC
>JANLYV010000408.1:0-9540 GCA_031365825.1 Rubrivivax sp.
TGGATGCGCAGCTCGCTAACGCCCAAACGTAGCGCAGCGTGGGCGATGGCCGCACCGGCACCTGGCGCTGACCAGCCACCAGTACAACCCGCAGTCCCTGATCATGAGCAAGAAGGTCTGGGACACGCTCTCGGCCGACGAGAAGAAGATCATCGCCGACGCCGCCGTGGAAGCCGGCCGCTACCAGCGCCAGGTGTCGCGCGACGCCGCTGCAGGCCAGCTCGACGCGCTGAAGAAGGCCGGCATGCAGGTGACCGAATTCTCGGCCGTCGAACAAGCCAAGCTGCGCGACAAGTTGAAGCCCGTGATCGAAAAACACGGCGCGGCGATTGCTGTCACTGTGAGCGAGCTGCAGGCCGAGCTGGCCAAGGCACGCCGCTGATCGCCCGGGTGCCGGCCATGCCAAAGCTCCTGCTGGGCCTGGTCGGCTCCGGCATCCAGCAATCGCTGACACCGGCAATGCATGAAGAAGAAGCGCGCCAGCACGGCCTGCGCCTGCACTACCAGCTGATCGACATCGACTGCCACGCCGCCGGCGCGGCGGCCTTGCCGATGCTGGTGGACGCGGCGCGCACCATGGGTTTCGCCGGCTTCAATGTCACCTACCCGTGCAAGCAGGTGGTGCTGCCGCTGCTGGACGCGCTGTCGGACCAAGCGCGGGCCATCGGCGCGGTCAACACCGTGGTGGTGGACGGCCGGCGGCTCGTCGGCCACAACACCGACGCTTCGGGCTGGGCCTTCGGGCTGAAGCGCTCGTTGCCGGATGCCGACCTGTCGCGCGTGGTGTTGCTCGGAGCGGGCGGTGCCGGTGCGGCCATCGCCCACGCTGCGCTACGTTTGGGCGTTAGCGAGCTGCGCATCCATGATCGTGATCCATCCAGAGCCGAGCAGCTGGCCGCCGATCTGAACGTCGCCTACGGCACTGGCCGCGCCGTGGCGCAGGCCGACGTGGTCACGGCCGTGCGCGGCGCCACCGGCCTGATCCACGCCACGCCCACGGGCATGGACAAGCTGCCGGGGCTGCCTTTGCCGGAACACCTTGTGCAGCCCTCGCTGTGGGTCTCGGAGATCGTCTACTTCCCGCTCGACACACAGCTCGTGCGTCTGGCGCGTGCGCGCGGCTGCGCCGTCAGCGACGGCGGCGGCATGGCCGTGGGCCAGGCCGTGGGCGCGTTTCAACTCTTCACCGGCCGCACGCCGGACGCGGCGCGAATGGACGCAGAATTGCGCCGCTTGCTGCTGCTGCGCGGCGCCTGAAAGCCAGAAAGCGATGACCCCGAACCCCATGAGTGCAAAGGAACGCGAGCCCCTGGTCGATGCGGCCAACCCGCTGCACATCGAGGGCATCGAGTACGTCGAGTACCGCAGCTCGCGCCCGCAGGCGCTGGGGCAGGTGCTCGAGCTGATGGGCTTCAGCCCGGTGGCGCGGCACCGCTCGCGCGAGGTGCTGCTGTACCGCCAGGGCCGCATGAACGCCATCATCAACGGCCACGGCGCGCTGGCCGACGAGCCGCCCATGCTGGCCGCCATCGCGCTGCGGGTGCGCGACGCGGCGGCAGCACATCAGCGCGTGCTCGAGCTCGGTGGCTGGGACGTGCCGGTGCAGGTGGCACCGATGGAGCTGCACATCCCCGGCGTGCATGGCGTGGGCGCCAGCCGCATCTACTTCGTCGACCGCTGGCGCGAGTTCTCCATCTACGACGTCGACTTCGTGCCCATCCCCGGCGTGCCGGCGCAACCGCCGGCGCTGGCCGGGCTGCACTGGTTCGGCATCGTGCAGTACATCGGCCCGGGCCGCACCGACGACTGGGTGGCGTTCTACGAATCGCTGTTCGGCTTTCGCCTGATGGGCGAAGACCGCGAAGCCGGCGTGCTGCCGCACGGCACCATCCTGCAAAGCCCGGACCGGCAATTGCACCTGCAACTGATCGAACCCGAACCCGACGTCGACGAAGGTGCGGCAATGGACGAGCGCCTGCAGCGCGTGGCGCTGGGCGCGCCCGACGTGCCGGCCGCCGCCGCGGCCTTGCGCGCGCGCGGCGTGAGCTTCGTCGAATCGGGCCGGGTGCATGTCGAGCAGCGCGGCGCACTCACCCAAACCTGGCTCGGCGGCGTGATGTTCGAGCTGATCCACCACGACGCTTGAGAGCCACCGAGCGCGCCATGCTCATCCGCGACTTTGGCATGGACACCATCACGCTGGCGGGGCCGCTAACGGCCAAGTTGCGTGCCATCCGCGAAGCCGGTTTTTCGCAGGTGATGTTGCAGGCACGCGATCTCGTCGGCCATGCCGACGGCTGGCGTGCGGCGGTGGCCGAGGTCAAGGCCAGCGGGCTGCGGGTCACGGGCTTCCAGGTGCTGCGCGACTTCGAGGGCCTGTCGGGCCACCTGCACGGCTACAAGGTCGACATCGCCAAGAGCATGATCGAGATGGCCGCGGCGCTGGGCGCCCGGGTGCTGCTGGCTTGTTCGTCGACCTCGCAGCACGCCAGCGGCGATCTCGATCACGTGGCGCGCGACCTGCGCAAGCTGGCCATGCTGGCGCTGCCGCATGGCATCCGAGTGGCCTATGAAGCGCTGTCCTGGGGCCGGCACATCAACCAGTTCCCGCAGGCCTGGGAAGCGGTGCAACGTGCCGACTGCCCCAACCTCGGCATCGGCATCGATTCGTACCATGTGTTCGCCACGAAGACCCCGCTGGAAGAGCTCGAGCTCGTCGACCCGCAGCGCATCTTCCTCGTGCAGTTGTCCGACTTCATGTGGAACGAAGTGCGCACGCCCGAAGAGCGCATGGCCACGGCGCGCACCTTCCGCGTCTTCCCGGGCGAGGGTGTGCACAGCGATCAACTGGTGCGCCTGGTGCTGGCGCTGGACCGGCTGGGCTGGCGCGGCGACTACAGCTTCGAGGTCTTCAACGACGACTACCAGCAGTTGCCGCTGGCCACGGTGGCCGAGCGCGCACGCCGCGCCGCGGTGTGGCTGGCCGAAGACGTGCTGCGCCGTTCGGTGCCTCTGCCCACGCAGCAGCGCGGGCAGGTGTTTGCGCCGCGCGGCAGCTGACTTGGCGTGTCAGCGTCCATTCATGGTTAGCACGTCCACCGTCTCGAACCAGTTGGACCAGAACAGCGGCCGCCGGTAACCCACCAGCCAGGGCTGCATCAGCGACACCTGCACCAGGTGGGTGCGCAGCTTGTAGGGCATCCACGCGGCGGTGTAGCGCTTGGCCTGCAGGAACAGCGCCTCGCGCTCGGGGCCGTCGGGCAGCAGCAGCAAGCGGTCGATGAGCTCGTTCATCTGCGGCAGGTTGAAGCGGCTCAGGTTGATGCCACCGCTGGCCGCGCCGCTGTAGCGCAGCAGACCCTGCAGACCGTCGGGCGCACTGGCGCGGCCGCTCACCGACCACATCATCAGCTTGCCCGCACGCGCGGCCTTGTACTGCTCGGGCCATTGCGCCACGCGGAACTCGATGCGCAGGCCGATCGCGCTCATGTTGCGTTTCATCAGCTCATCGAAGCGACGTGTCTCCTGCGTCGGCTGGCTCGCCATTTCCAAAAGCAGCGGCGTGCCGTCGGGTTGCTCGCGCCAGCCGTCGCCATCGCGGTCGAGGTAGCCGTAAAGGTCCAGCAGCGCACGCGCCTTGCTTGGGCTGAACTCGCTCATCTCGCTGCGGTAGGCGGCATCAAAGCCGCTCATGTTCAGCGTGATCGGCGACTGCGCCACCACCGCCGAGCCGTGGCGCAACAAGTCGATCTCGCGCGCGACATCGATGGCCAGGCCGATGGCACGGCGCAGCGCTACCTGGGGCGGCGCATAACCTCCCACCAGAGGGTGCTCCATGTTGAACATGGTGTAGTAGGTCGAGGGCATGACCGCGCGTTCGACACGGATGCCGCGCTTGGCCAGATGCGGCGCCACACGCCCGGCCGGCAGCGCCACTTCGGTGAAGATGTCGGGCAGCTCCACCCAGTCGGTTTCGCGGTTGAGGAACGCAAGCCAGACCGGCTGCAGTTCGTCGATGACGGCGACTTCCACGCGGTCGACCATGGGCAGCCTGCGGCCCTTGAAGCGCGCCAGCAGCGCCTGGCCTTCGGCGTCGTCGGCGGCGGGCTCGGCCTCGTAGCGCGTGTCGCGAAAGCCCGGGTTGCGCTCCAGCACGATGCGCGACGCGCGCCGCCACTCGGTCAGCCGGAAAGGCCCCGTGCCGACCGGATGCTGCATGGCCAGCTCGCCATGCGCTTCGATGACTTCGCGCGCCACCGCGGCCATGGCGTTGTCGGCCAGTTGTTGCGCAAAGCGCGGGCGGCTCACGTCCAGCCTGAACTGCAGCGTGTAGCGGTCCAGCGCCAGCAGGCCTTCGATGGGGCGGCTGTAGTCGAAGGGCTTCTTGCCGTCCAGCGCTTCGCGCCGCCGTGCCGCCAGGCCGCTGATGCCGGCTTGCTCCAGCGCGCTCCAGCCGGGGCTCTTGATGGCGGGGTCGGCAACGCGTGCTAACGAATAAACGTAGTCGGCAGCCACCAGCTCGCGCGGCTGGCCGCCGAAGGCCGCGTCGTCGGTGAAATGGATGCGCGGACGCAGCTTCACCGTCCAGGTGCGAAAGTCGGCCGAAGGCTCGGGCATGGCCAGCGCCGTGCGTGGCCGCAGCTT
The DNA here is from genome assembly GCA_031365825.1 of Rubrivivax sp. Lineage (GTDB taxonomy): Bacteria > Pseudomonadota > Gammaproteobacteria > Burkholderiales > Burkholderiaceae_C > Rubrivivax. Next base: position 4,645 of record JANLYV010000408.1, read on the forward strand.
CACCGGCCGTGCCAGCGGGTCGTAACCCAACAGAGGCTCGAAGATGTGGCTGGTGATGAGGAAGGAGCGCGCGTCGCCCACGCGCGCCGGGTCGAAGCCGGTCTCGCTGGCCATCGCCAGGCGCAGCACCTTGGCCGCGGGCTGGGCCGCCGCCGGGTGCATGGCCGCGAGGGTCGCCAGCACTACCAACGAGAGCGCGCGCGGCCAGGCCCTGGCACGCTGCAGGGTCGGCCAAGGCCCGTGGCAGCGCATGGTCGGCATCAGTCGGCGCTCTGGTTCACCAGGCCCGCGGCGGCCTCGGCCACTAGCTGCGCGGCCAGTTCGGCATCGCCCAGCCGTTCGATCGCCAGCAGCGCGAAGCGCGCCAGAAAGAGCTGCGCGTTGGCCTCGCCCAGTTGCGTCATGGTCTGGCACAGCGCGGTGTAGACGGCATCGAGTTCAGCGTCGTTCAAACCGTGGCCTCTTGCGGTTGGCGTTGCAGCGCACGGCGGATGGCGCCACCGATGTCCGCGTCGTGGCCATCGCGCCAGCGCGCCAGCACGTGGCCGTCGGGCCGCACCAGGTAGAGCGTGCCGGCGACGGCGCCGTACATCGTGTGCAGGCGCAGGCCGGGGTCGTGCGTACGCGCTTCGAGAAGGCGGCTTCCGCTTGATTCGGCGTCGCCGTCGATGGCGACGCAGCGCATTGCAATGGCATCGTCGGCGAGTGCCGCCCGCTCGGCCTTCACGGCCATCACCAGCGTCTGGTCAGGGGCAAAGCACAGCAACGTGAAGCCAAGCCCCAGCAGACCGGTGACGTGGCCGGCGCGTGCGCCGGCAGCGTCGATCAGTGTCAATGGGCACTCGGGCAAGACGCTGCCGGGTGCCGGGCCGGCGCTGAACGCCTGCGAATGCGTCAGCGCGGCATTCAGCGGCGAGCTCGTGTAGCTGATGGCCGAGGTCTGACGCGGGTTGATGAGTGAACGCAGGCCCGGATGTGCCGCCGCCAGGCCGAGTACGGCCGTGCGCATCAGCTCGAATCCGAAGCTCGGTGGCGCCATGAATTCGGTGCTCTTCCTGCCGTGGTCGAGGTTCTCGTGCGCGGCGGCCACACGCTCGTCGCTGTAGCTGTCGAGCAGGCCATGCGACGCCAGGCCCTTGACCACGAAGGCCAGTTTCCAGGCCAGGTTGTCGGCGTCGGCTATGCCCGAGTTGGCACCGCGCACGCCGAAGATCGGCAGCAGGTGCGCAGCGTCGCCGGCGAAGAGCACGCGGCCGTGCCGGTAGCGTTCGAGCGTGAGCGCGTTGGCCTTGTAGATGCCGACCCACACCGGTGACCAGGGCGCCGTCTCGCCCATCATCGCCAGCAGGCTCTCGACGCGCGGCATCACGTGCTCGGGCCGGATCGCAGCGTCCGGGTCTTCGCCGTCGCGCAGCTGGTAGTCGATGCGCCACACGTCGTCGGGCTGCTTGTGCACCAGCACCGTCGAGCCCGGGTTGCACGGCGGGTCGAAGTAGGCCAGCCGCTCGGTCGCTCGCTGGCTCTTCATGAGAATGTCGACGATGACGTAGCGGCCTTCGTAGCTCGCGCCTTGCAGCGCCAGGCCGAGCGCCTGACGCACGGTGCTGCGCGCGCCGTCGGCGGCGACGAGCCAGTCGGCATCGAGCGCGTAGTCGCCCTGTGGCGTGCTCAGCTGCAGCCGCACGCCCTGTGGGGCGGTGGTCACCGTGGTGAGCCGCGTCTGCCAGCGGATGTCGATCAGCTCGCGCAGTTCTTCAGCGCGGTCGAGCAGGATCTGCTCGATGCGGTACTGCGCCAGGTTGACCATCGGTGGCAGCTTTTGCTGCGCATCCTGTGGCATCGCGAATCGCAGTACTTCGGCATCGCGGTAGAAGCTGCGCCCGCCGCTCCAGGGCAGGCCAGCATGCAAAAAGCCGGGCAGGGCGCCGAGCCGCTCGATGATTTCCAGACTGCGCCTGGAGATGCAGATGGCACGGCTGCCGACGCAGACCGAGTCGTCGGCTTCCAGCAGCACGACCGGCACGCCATGCTGCGCCAGACCCAGTGCTGCACACAGCCCCACCGGCCCGGCGCCGACGACAACCACCTGACGACGATGTGCATCCGCGCCCTGCTGCATGCGCGGCAGCACCGCGTCATGGTGGCGCGGCGTGAAAGGGTAGGGCTTGAAGGCGCGGAGCATGGCCACGAGTCTAGGGCGGTGCCGTGCCGTCATCGGCCGGGCGACGCCGGGATCGCTGATGGTAGCGCTGCCATCAGTGACTAGAATGCGCCATGCCCGCCGCCCGCGACCGCGCCAACGACACCCAAGCCGACCCGAAGAAGCGCAGCCGCCGCAGCAGCGGTTCGGTCACGCTGCATGACGTGGCCCGCCTCGCCGGCGTGGCGCCCATCACCGCTTCGCGCGCGCTCAACACGCCCGAGCAGGTCTCGCCCGAGGTGCTGCGAAGAGTCGGCGACGCGGTGGCGCGCACCGGCTACGTGCCCAACCTGCTCGCCGGCGGCCTGGCCTCCCGGCGCAGCCGCCTGGTGGCGGCGGTGGTACCGACGATCTCGGGCTTCGTCTTCCTCGAATCGGTGCAGGCGCTGACCGAGGCGCTGGCCGAGCGCGGCTACCAGCTGATGTTGGGCCAGGCCGGCTACGCGGGAAGTCGCGAAGACGCGCTGCTCGAAGCCATCATCGGCCGCCGCCCCGACGGCATCGTGCTCACCGGCATCATGCATTCGGCACAAGGCCGCCGGCGGCTGCAAGCCTCGGGCATCCCGGTGGTCGAGACCTGGGACCTCACGCCCACGCCGATCGACATGCTGGTGGGTTTTTCGCACGTCGACGTGGGCCGCACGGTGGCCAACTTCCTGCAAGCCATCGGCCGCCGGCGCCTGGCCGTGGTGGCCGGCGACGACGAACGCGCCAAGCGTCGCTGCGCCGCCTTCCAGGCCGCTGCGCGCGAGCTCGGCCTGCCCGAGGTGCCGGCGGTGTTCGTGCCCGCACCCACGACCCTCAAGCGTGGCCGCGAAGCGCTGGCCGATCTGCTGCGCGGCGCGCGCGACATCGATGCCGTGTTCTGCAGTTCCGATCTTCTGGGCTTAGGCGTGCTGACGCAGGCGCGGGTCATGGGCGTGGCCGTGCCGAAACAGCTGGCCGTGGTCGGCTTCGGTGACCTCGAATTCGCCGCCGACCTCAACCCCGCACTCACCACCGTGCACATCAAGGGTGCGGCCATCGGCCGCCAGGCGGCACAGTTCATCGTCGACCGCGCCGAAGGCCGCGAGGTGGCGACGAAGGTGGTCGACATCGGTTTTTCCATCATCGAGCGGGAGAGCACCTAGCTCGCCGCTGCGCGCGATGCGGGTAAGCGCGGACGGGTAGGCGCTTGAAAGTTGCAGCAGGTAGCGCTACCATTCGTGCTTCATTTGGTAGCGCTACCGTTGTCGCCCTTTTCGTTGTCACCCATTCGTTGCCACCGCTTTGGCTCGCGCAGCCCACGCGCAGCTGGCCCCCAACCTCACTCAGGAGTTCACCCATGACCCGACGCTTCGTCACCGTCACACGCGATGTGCTGCTGGCCTTGGCTGCGGTGTCGGCGGTGTGCGCTGCCCAGGCCCAGGCCTGGCCGTCCAAACCGGTGACCCTTCTCGTGCCGTTTCCCCCCGGCGGCTCGACCGACATGATCGCCCGCGTGCTGGCGCCCAAGCTGCAAGAGCAATTCGGCGCCAGCTTCATCATCGACAACAAAGGTGGCGCCGGCGGCACCGTGGGCGCTTCACTGGCCAAGCGCGCCGCACCCGACGGCTACACGCTCTTCGTCTCGTCGCTCGGGCCGTTCGTGATCGCGCCGCACCTCATCAAGGGCGCGGGCTACGACCCGCTGAAAGACTTCGACTACATCACTGTCGCGGTGCAGGCGCCCAACATCCTCACGGTGCCGGCCGCCTCGCCGCACAAGTCGGCGGCCGACGTGCTGGCCTTCCACAAGGCCCACCCCGGCAAGATGAGTTTCGCCTCGGCCGGCAACGGCACCAGCGACCACCTTACGGCCGAGCTGTTCTGGCAGATGACGGGCACGACCGGGCTGCACGTGCCCTACAAAGGTGGCGGGCCGGCGATGGCCGACCTGTTGGGCGGTCAGGTCGACGCCACCTTCATGAACATCAACACCGGCATCACCAACGTCAAGGCCGGCAAGCTGCGCGCGCTGGCCATCACCAGCACCAAACGCTCGCCGCTGCTGCCCGATGTGCCCACCCTTGAAGAGTTAGGCGTGAAAGGCGTGACGGTGTATTCGTGGCAGGCCGTCGCCGCACCCAAGGGGCTGCCTGCGGACATCAAAGCCAAGCTGCACGCCGCACTGGTGGCGGCGCTGAACGATCCGCAGGTCAAGCCGAAATTGCTCGATCTCGGCTTCGAAATCGTGGCCAATTCGCCTGAGCAGTTCACAGCCTTTCAGGCAACTGAATTCGCGCGCTGGAAGAAGGTGATCGAGCTGGGCAAGATCACGGCAGATTGAGCCGGCGAGTCACCGTGAGCTTCAACGACACGCCCCTGATCACCGCGCTGACGGTGATTCCGGTCGCTGGCCGCGACAGCATGCTGCTAAACCTGAGCGGCGCCCATGGCCCGTTCTTCACGCGCAACCTGCTGATCCTGAGCGACAGCGCTGGCCGCAGCGGTGTCGGCGAAGTGCCGGGCGGCGAGAAGATTCGGCAGACGCTGCAAGACGCTACGGCGCTGGTGGTGGGCCAACCGATCGGGGCGCACCAGCGCGTGTTGCAGCAGGTGCAGAAGGCTTTCGCCGACCGCGACAGCGGCGGGCGCGGCCTGCAAACCTTCGACCTGCGCACGACGATCCATGCGGTGACGGCGATCGAATCGGCGCTGCTCGATTTGCTTGGCCA